>JADGGD010000403.1 GCA_019690095.1 Chloroflexota bacterium | reverse complement strand
CAATTCATGGAGAAGCATCCGAATATCAAGGTTAAGATTATCAATAATACATGGGCTCAGCACAATCAGGTTGTTCCGACCTGGGCGTCTTCACATACTCTTCCTGACCTTATCTATGTTCATGGGTCGCGGATTCAGCCCTGGGCCGCGTTGGGCATGATGGTGCCTCTCGATCCATACCTTCAGCAGGATAAAGAGTTCAACCTTGATGACTTTTTCAAGATCGCCCTGGAGCTCTACATCCGGAAGGGGAAGTATTACGCCATTCCCTACGACAATGGGCCGATCATCCTCGCATACAATGCGGATCTTCTTCAAGCAGCCGGAATCAAGCCGCCAGATGAAAATACGACGATGGATGACTTGAGGGCAATGGCGAAGCAACTGACTAAGCCGGGTGAGCAATGGGGCCTGGATCGCCTCCTCACAGGTTCAAATGAAGGGCTGATTGCACGCATCGGTCCATGGGGTGGACAGGTCATGAACGATGATGAGACCCAGCTCCTTCTGAACACAGAGGAGGCTGCAACTGCGCTCCAGTGGTGGGCAGATATTCTGCAGAAGGATAAGGCCGCTCCATCTCCATCCGAATCACAGGCCATCCAAGGGGGACCGTGGCTGGCGGGCAAAGTCGCCTTCTACCCATCCGCGACCTGGGACACGCCGACTTTCCACGCAAATGCGAAGTTCAACTGGGACGTGGCACCATGGCCAAAAGGCCCAAAGGGACAGAAAACTGGTGCGTTTGGGAGCGGATACGGTATCACGACAGACAGCAAGCATCCCGATCAGAGCTGGACATACCTTTCGGAGTATCTCTCAAAGGACGGCATGGAGTTCATGTGGGGCAAGAGCGGGCGCGGGAGTCCAGCCCGCAAATCGGCGTACCCATCCTATCTTTCGTCGCCGATTGCCCCCAAGCACGCCAAGTATTTTGAGGATGCCGAAAATAACTACGCGGAGGAGGGTCACCCGTACAAAAACCTGAACGCGGCGCAGATCCTCGATATTTTCAACCGCGAGATTGACAAGGTCTTGCGCGGAACCCAGACGGCGAAGCAGGCTCTCCAGAATATTCAGGCCCAGGCAGGCCCTCTCGTTGCTGAAGGAGCCAAGTGAACGGCCAGGCGACTGTGACGATGGGGCGGAGCACGACTCGAATCATGGCGTGCTCCGCCCAGGGAGCAGATGATGCGGACGGTTCCCGAAGCGAAGAGACGTAGACCCTGGTATCGGAGGCTAACTACCCGAGAGGAGATCGAGTTCTATCTTGCTATTTCTCCCTGGCTTATCGGATTTCTACTATTCACTGGCGGCCCTATTGTCGCTGCGCTGCTCATAAGTCTGACCCAGTGGCAGATCATTGATACTCCGAAGTGGGTGGGACTGAATAACTATATCCAGATGATCACCTCAGATCCGTTGTTCTGGGCCGCCACTTTCAATACGTTCTACTATGTTTTCTTCAGTGTTCCATTAGGGGTCATCGTTTCCATCGCTCTGGCAGTGCTGCTGAACCAGAAGGTGCGTGGTGTTGCCCTCTTTCGCACCATCTACTATCTACCGTCCGTAACCTCCGGCGTAGCCATGGCGATTCTTTGGGTCTGGTTGTTCAATCCCGACGTAGGCTTGATCAACACTGCATTGCGATTCATCGGTATCCCAGGACCTGAGTGGCTCAATTCCGAGCAATGGTCCAAACCGGCTCTTGTCCTAATGAGCCTGCTGGGAGCCGGGGGGAATATGATCATCCTCTTGGCAGGGCTTCAGGGTATTCCGGAACAGTTATACGAAGCCGCGAAACTGGACGGAGCGAACAAGTGGCAGGAATTCCTACATGTCACCTTGCCCATGCTGTCGCCGGTCGTCTTCTTCGTCGTCGTGGTCTCAACAATCAGCGCGTTCCAGATATTCACTAATGTGTATATTATCTCCGGAGGAAATGGCGGACCAGGCACATCCACCCTTGTCTATGTCCTGTACCTGTACCAGAATGGCTTTGTC
>JADGGD010000402.1 GCA_019690095.1 Chloroflexota bacterium | reverse complement strand
TCGCCGATGGTCATGCCCACGAAGTCGGGCACCTGGACCATGACCACGTCGCCCCAGCGCACCTTCTTCGGAATGCCGCCTGCGCGCTTCGGCACGCCGAGGTAAGTGAGGCTGTCGCGTAAGATGTTGCCGACGATGGGGGCGGCGATGGTGCCGCCGAACACCACGTTGTCCTTGGGGCGCGGGTGGTCGACCGCCACGTACGCCACGAGCCGCGGGTGGTCCGCCGGTGCCATCCCGATGAACGAGACGATGTAGTGGTTGGGTTCATACCGTCCGTTTTTCGCCACCTGCGCCGTACCCGTCTTCCCCGCGACCCGGTAACCGTCGAGGTACGCGTTGCCGCCACTGCCCTGCGCCACCACGCTCTCGAGGGCACTTCGCACCTCTGCGGCCGTCTGCTCCGAGATCACGCGGCGTACGACCGTCGGTTGGACGCGCCCGACCACGCGGCCGGTGTCGTGATCGAGAAACGCCTGCACCACGTGCGGCTTCATCAGCAGGCCCCCGTTGGCCACCGCGCCGATGGCCATCACCTGTTGAATCGGCGTGACCGATACCCCCTGTCCGAAGGAGGTGGTCGCAAGCTCCAACGGCCCGACGCGGTTTAAGGGAAACAGGATGCCGTTGCCTTCCCCCGGCAGGTCAATCCCGGTCTTCTGCCCGAACCCGAACGCCTTGATGTACTGGAACAGGGCCGTCTTGCCCAGCCGCTCTCCCAACGCGATGAACCCCGGGTTGCACGAGTTTTCCACCACGTTCAGAAACGACTGCGACCCGTGACCGCCCGCTTTCCAGCAGCGAATGCGCCGCCCGGCCACCTCGTAGTAACCGGGATCGTAAAACCGGTCATTCAGGTTGACCTTTCCCTCTTGGAGCGCGGCGGAGAGGGTGATGACCTTGAACGTGGACCCAGGTTCGAACGTCTGCCAGATCGCCAGGTTGCGGTTGTAGGTTTCCTGCGGATACGCTTGCCAGTCGGCGGGATTGAAACTCGGGTAGTTGGCCATCGCCAGAATGGCGCCCGTCTGTGGGTCTTCGACGATGGCCGTCACATGGTCCGGGTGATAGACCGCCACCGCACGCTCAATCTCCCGCTCCACGAACTGCTGGATGGCCGCGTTGATGGTCAACTCCACGTCCTCGCCGTCCACAGGCGGCACGTAGTCCTCGCCGACACCAGGCATCCGCTCGCCCTTGGCGTTGGCAAAGAAGGTGATGGAGCCTGGCTGGCCCCGCAGTTGCCGGTCGTACTGCTTCTCCACGCCCGTCAACCCTTGGTTGTCGGCTCCCGTGACACCGAGCACCTGCGCGGCGAGCGCGCCGTACGGGTAAGCCCGCTTCCCCTCTTCCGTGATGTAGACGCCCGGCAGGTTGAGTCGCCGGATGGCGGCAAGCTGTTCGTCGCGGATGCGCCGCCCGCCCGGGGACACGTAGACCATGAGCGTGCGCTTGCGCACCAGCGCCAACACCTTATCGTACGGCATGCGCAACACGTCGGCGAGCTGCCGCGCCGTTTTCTCCTTGTCCTTGACCTGCGCCGGGATGACGATGACCGAAGGTGCCGTCGCCGTGTAGACCAGGACATGCCCTTCGGCGTCGAGGATGCTGCCCCGTACCGGCTGCAGCGGGATCTGCCGGCTCCACAGCCGGTGCGCCCGACCCTGCAGCCACGGCGCTTGCAAGACCTGGATGTACGCCAAGCGGCCGATGAGCCCCCCAATGGCCCCGAGGAGGCAGAACAACAGCAGCACCACCCGCCGCCGCATCATTCCCCGCGTCACCCGCACCGCTCTCGCCTCCACGCCCGTTGTCCATCCCTGTCCAGGACCATCCTATGCAACGGGCGTCCCGCGTAGACTGAGCGGGCCGCGCGCGGGGCCAAGCACGCTGCGCTGTGCCAAAAAGCCGCGCTGCGCCAAAAAGCCGCGCGACCGCTTCTGCGGTCAACCGTGGCCCTTCCCCTTGGTTCGACCGGTTTGCGCGGGCGCAAACGGCGCAAACG
>JADGGD010000401.1 GCA_019690095.1 Chloroflexota bacterium | reverse complement strand
ATGCCGGTGAGGGTATGGAGCGAGTAAACGGTCATGTCGTAGACCGGTCCGCCGCCTTTCTTGTAATACCAGCTTGGATCGATCGCCTCGCGCACGCCCGAGCCGGCGCGCAGGGGCTCGTGCTCGTGTCCACCGCCCGCGTTGGTCGAAAAAGCCCAGTACACCTTGCCGATCACGCCTTCTCCGATCAGCCGCTTGATCTGCTGATTGATCGGGCGGAGCATCTGGCCTGGCGAGGCAACGAGCTTCAGTCCCCGTGCGCGCGCCAGCTCAACCACCTCGGTTGCCTCGGCCAGCGTCGTGGTCATGGTCTTCTGGACGTAGATGTGCTTGCCCGCACGCAGGGCCTTCATCGTCTGCTCGTAGTGGAGCGGGATCGGCGTTGCGATGAGCACGGCCTCGATGTCAGCGCGCGCCAGCATCTCGTCATAGTCCTGGTACCACTCGCGCCAGCCGAAGACCGCCGCGGTCTCCCGCGCTCGCTCGGCCACCGTGTCACAGCAGGCGACCAGCTCCATCTTCGCACGGGCATCCTCCTGCGCCAGGTGCGGAAGGATGCCGCGCTGGGAGACACTACCCAGGCCGACCAGGCCTACCTTGATCTTCCGCGCCATAGAAATCCTCTCCCCGGCCCGTGGGCCGCCTCAGCCAATGCACCAGAAGGGATCGTTGACCAGCTCCAGCTTGCCGCTCTCAGCGGAGCGGATGCCCGCGTCAAGGATCGCCTGGGCATCGAGGTTAAAACGCGCGTCAAGGGTGTCGTGGACCGGCTCGCCGGTCTCCAGGTGATGGATAATCTCTTCAGCAAGCGTCCGCCGCCCCTCGGGAAGCGGGTCGCCGGGGATATAGCGCGGCTCGGCCCCTCGGCCCTGGATCAGCTTCACCACCTGCTCGGACCCGTGCCGCTCGACCACCATCGTACCCCGGGTGCCATAGAGGATCGGACCGGTCGGCACGCCGTGGTCAACACAGCTCCAGGTGGCCTCCAGGATCGCCAGGGCACGGGGAAAGCGCACGGTGATCACCGCATTGTCGTCGGCATCGCCGTACTGACTGGCAAAGTTGGCCCGGATGCCGAACGCCGCCACGGCCGGCTGGCCGACGTACCAGCGGGAGAGGCAGGCACCGTAGCAGCAGTAGTCAAGGAGCGCGCCGCCGCCGGTGTCGGCGTGATGCCACCAGGTGGCTCCCTTCTCGACCTCGGTGATCTCCTGAATCGTCCCGTCAATGCCGGGGTGGGTTGAGCCGTGCGAGAGAGGGCCGAGCGATCCGGCGCGCCACTTCACCTCCCAGAGCTCCCCGATCGCCCCATCGTCGAGGAGCTGCTTCGCCTTGCGGACCGCCGGGTTCCAGGTGCTCGGCCAGTTGATGAAGAGCTTGACCCCATGGGCCTGGGCCGCACGGTACATCCGGAGGGCCTCCGACAGCGTCGCTGCCATCGGCTTCTCGGTCAGCATGTGCGCCCCGTGGGCGGCGATCGCCTCGGCGACCTCACCGTGGCGCGCGTTCTCCGGGCAGAAGATCACCAGGTCGAACCGCTCCTTGTCCAGCATCTCACGGTAATCCTGGTAGACCCGCGGAATGCCGACCTTCTCGTGGGCCTGGCGCAGGTTCCAGCCGCGCGTCGAGACAGCCTCGACGAGTTCGGGGCGCGCCGGAATCGTATCAGCGCAGGCGACCCACTCGATGTTCGGCAGGTTGTTGAAGACGCGAATCAGCTCGTTGACGTGCATGTGCGCGAAGCCGATAACGCCAAGACGATAGGTTCGTGGCATGCTCCTCACCTCACGTCATGTCTTGTGCTGGCATCTCCGGAGGGCGGACTGAACGAACCCGCCGCCCAGGGCTAATCCCGCGGGAGCGCGTGGAAGCCCGTGACGCTCGACTCGAAAAGATCCTCACTGACCTCGAAGCACCAGTACCAGTCGTAGCCGGCGCGCCGGAGGGCGGCGAACACCTGCCGGTAGTCGACCGACGGATTCAGCGCCGAGGCGTGGAGGGCGCA
>JADGGD010000400.1 GCA_019690095.1 Chloroflexota bacterium | reverse complement strand
TCGCCTTTCGGCTTCGCAGAGACCTGTGTTTTTGCTAAACAGTCGCTTGGGCCTCTTCTCTGCGGCTTGCCCTCCCGGACAAGCACCCCTTCTCCCGAAGTTACGGGGTCAGTTTGCCGAGTTCCTTGACGAGAGTTCTCCCGCGCGCCTTCGTGTCCTCCACGCGCCTACCTGTGTCGGTTTCCGGTACGGGCACCCTCGCGCTCGCTAGAGGCTTTTCTCGGCAGTGTGAAGCCCGGGACTTCGGTACTTTCCTTCCCTCCCCATCACGGCTCATGGTCCCCGGCGTGCGGATTTGCCTGCACGCCCCACTCGCCGCTTGGACGGCCCCTTCCATCCGGCCGCTTCCCTGCTCCTCCTGCGTCACCCCATCGCTCCAACGCGCTCGGGTGGTACTGGACTCTCCACCAGTTTCCCTTCGGCTACGCCTTTCGGCCTCACCTTAGGCCCCGACTTACCCTGGGCGGACGAGCCTTCCCCAGGAATCCTTAGGCTTTCGGCGGAGGGGATTCTCACCCCTCTTTTCGCTACTCATACCGGCATTCTCACTTCCGTACGCTCCACCCGGGCTCCCGCCCGGGCTTCCCCGCCTACGGAACGCTCCCCTACCACGCTGCCTTCCGGCAGCATCCAAAGCTTCGGAGGCCAGTTTAGCCCCGTTACATTTTCCGCGCAGCGTCACTCGACCAGTGAGCTATTACGCACTCTTTCAATGATGGCTGCTTCTAAGCCAACATCCTGGTTGTCTTCGCAACGCCACATCGTTCCCCACTCAACTGGCACTTCGGGTCCTTAGCTGTTGGTCCGGGCTGTTCCCCTCTCGACCACGGATCTTATCACTCGTGGTCTGACTGCCGGCCACCAACCCGGCGGCATTCGCAGTTTGACTGGGCTTGGTAACCCTCCACGGGCCCCGCACCCAATCAGCGCTCTACCTCCGCCGGTCTTAGCCGACGCTAGCCCTCAAGCTATTTCGGGGAGAACCAGCTATCTCCGGGTTCGATTGGCATTTCACCCCTACCCCCAGTTCATCCCCCGGCTTTTCAACGCCGGTGGGTTCGGGCCTCCATGCGGCGCTACCCGCACTTCACCCTGACCAGGGGTAGATCACCCGGTTTCGGGTCGATGACAGCGAACTTGCGCCCTCTTCAGACTCGCTTTCGCTCCGGCTCCGGCTCCCCGCCTTAACCTCGCTCGCCATCATCACTCGCCGGTTCATTCTACAAAAGGCACGCCGTCAGGCGGCTTCCGCCACCCTCCGACTGCTTGTGGGCACACGGTTTCAGGTCCTCTTTCACTCCGCTCCCGCGGTGCTTTTCACCTTTCCCTCACGGTACTCTCCACTATCGGTCGCCAGGGAGTATTTAGCCTTGGGAGGTGGTCCTCCCCGATTCCCACGGGATTCCTCGTGTCCCGCGGTACTCGGGCAGTGCTGCCACGAAGCCTCACAGGTTTCGCGTACGGGGCTCTCACCCTCTCCGGCCGGCCTTCCCATGCCGTTCCGCTACCTGTCAGGTTGCTCACTTCGCGTGCGGTTTGCAGCCCGCACCGCAGCACCCCCACGACCCCGCACAGGCATCGGCTGCAACCTCTCCCACCTGCGCGGTTTAGGCTCCTCCGCGTTCGCTCGCCACTACTTGCGGAATCACGTTTGTTTTCTTCTCCTCGGGGTACTAAGATGTTTCAGTTCCCCCGGTTGCCCCCGGCAGCTTCCCGCCACCGGTACTGGCCCTCCCGGCCAGTGGGTTCCCCCATTCGGACATCCACGGATCCACGCTCGCGTACAGCTCCCCGTGGCGTTTCGGCGTTCGCCCCGTCCTTCCTCGGCTCCTGGCGCCTAGGCATCCACCGTGCGCCCTTTCCATCTTCACCTGACTTCTCCCGCGTCGCCTTATCCAGTTCCCAAGGTACAAAAGGGTTCCGCCCCACCTCGCCTTCCCCGTCCCGGAAAGACCAGGTGCCGCGGTTCCCTCAAAACTAAACACCCCCAAGAACCTGCACGCTCCCTAGAAA
>JADGGD010000399.1 GCA_019690095.1 Chloroflexota bacterium | reverse complement strand
GGCGTGCTGGCGACTGCCTTCAACGGCATGCTGGACAACCTGGAGCGGGCCCGGGAGGAGGAGGAGCGATACGCCGCCCAGCTGGAGACGCGGAACCGCCAGCTCTCGCTGCTCTACGGCCTGGCGGCGCGCCTGGGCGACGTGGGCAAGGGTCGGGCGGCCTGGCGAAGCGCCCTTCGCATCCTGGTCGAGAGCGCCCCGCTCCGCTGGGTTAGCCTTTACCAGGAGCGGAGCGCGGGCGGCTGGGAGCTGGTGGCGGCGGTCGGTCCGGGCCGCCCGTTGCAGCCGGAGTGGGTGGCCGCCTTTCTGGAGGGGGCGGGCGAGGAGGCGGTCGAGGGCGTAGGCCTCCCTCCGGGCACCCTCGTCCTGCCCCTCTTTGCGGAGCGCCGCCTGAGCGGCGCGCTGGCCCTCGGGGGCAGGCAGCTGTCGCCGGAGCTGGAGGCGGTCCTGCCCTCGGTCCGGCAGCTGGTAGAGGGGGCGTTCGCCCAGAGCGTGCTGATGGAGCGCCTGGAGCACAAGGAGAGGATCCGCAGCCTTCTCCTGGCCAAGCTTCTGCGCGCAGGCGAGGAGGAGCGGCAGCGGCTGGCCCGCGAGCTGCACGACGAGGCCGGCCAGGCGCTGACGGCCCTCCGCCTGGGCCTCAAGGTTCTGGAGGAGACCTCCAACGACCCGGAGAGCGTCCGGAGGGCGGCTGGCCTGCGCGAGATGGCAGGCAACCTGCAGGAGGAGCTGCACCGTCTCTCCGTCGAACTCCGCCCGGCGGTCCTGGACGACCTGGGCCTGCCGGCGGCGCTGCGGCGCTACGCGGACCTGATGGAGTCCACCTGCGACCTGCGCGTCCATGTGCAGGCGGATCCGGCCGCGGCGAAGCTTCCCCCCGAGGTGGCGACCGCGCTCTACCGGGTCGCCCAGGAGGCGGTCAACAACGCCGTGCGCCACGGCCGCGCGAGCGCCGTCACCCTCGACCTCCGCCTCCTCCGCGGGCAGGTGCGCATGTTGGTGGCGGACAACGGTACCGGCTTCGACGTGCTCGCCTGGAGGCGGCGCAGCCCCGGCGAGGGTCACCTGGGCCTGGAGAGCATCCGCGAACGGGCGGAGCTGCTGGGAGGGAGCCTGGTCGTCGAGTCGGCTCCGGGAGCGGGCGCCCGGCTGACCGTCACCCTGCCGCTGGAGGAAGCGGCGCTGCCCGGAGGTGAGGCGGATGGCCTTGCGGGTCTTGATCGTGGATGATCATCCCGTGCTGCGCAGCGGGTTGAAGAGCATCCTGGCGCTGCTGCCCGAGGTGGAGGTCGCCGGCGAGGCCGCCAGCGCCGCCGAGGCGCTGCGCCAGACCGCCCGGCTGCGGCCGGGGCTCGTCCTCCTCGATCTGACGCTCCCCGACCGCAACGGCCTGGTTGTTCTCCGCCAGCTGCACGCCCAGTGGCCGGAGATGCGCATCCTGGTCCTCACCATGCACGATGAGGAGGACTATGTGAAGGAGGCCTTCGCCGCCGGCGCCTCAGGCTACGTTCTCAAGCAGGCGGCGGACACGGAGCTGGTCTCCGCGGTCCGCGCCGTCGCCCGCGGCGAGCTCTACGTCTATCCATCCGTGACGCGCTACCTGGTGCAGGGCTTGGTGCGCAGCGAGTCCGGCGAGGGAGCGGAAAACACCGACGGCCTCAGCTTCCGGGAGCGGGAGGTGCTTCGTCGGCTCGCCCTGGGATTCACCCACGCCGAGATCGCCGACGAGCTGGCCATCAGCGTCAAGTCGGTGGAGACCTACCGGCGGCGGCTGACGCAGAAACTGGGCCTCCAACACCGCTCCGAACTGGTCCGCTACGCCCTGGAGCACGGCCTCATCGAGCGTACCTGAGCCTGCGGGTTTTCCCTGGGCTTGACCCGGTTTCGTGGACACCCGAAGACTTGGGGTAGTTCCCTGGGAGGGAGTCCACATGCCGAGAACCCATCGTCCGTACGCGCCAGAGTTCCGCGAGGAGGCCGTCCGCCTGGTGCGGGAGAGCGGGAAGAGCATCACCG
>JADGGD010000086.1 GCA_019690095.1 Chloroflexota bacterium | reverse complement strand
GGCGATCGATGCGGCCGAGCTCGGCCCGACCTTCGGCATCCCGCCGGAGCGCTACCAGGCCCGGATCGCCGGCGGGCCGGCCGCTTTCTTCCGGTCAATCGAGGGAGCCGAGGACGACCGTACGGCGGGCGCAGCGGCTGCCGCTGATCTCACTGCGTGCGATCTGGCTCTGGGCGTCGCGGCGAGCGGTCGGACCCCGTGGGTTCTCGCGGCCCTGGAAGCGGCCCGCCAGCGGGGTGCGGCAACGGTCGGCCTGGCGTGCGTGGCCGCGCCGGCCCTGGCCGCGTTCGCCGATGTCCTCGTGGCGATCGAAACAGGGCCGGAGGCGATCGCCGGCTCGACCCGTCTGAAGGCGGGCACGGCGACCAAGCTCGCTCTGAACGCCTTCAGCACGGCGCTGATGGTCCGTCTGGGCAAGGTCTACGGCAACCTGATGGTCGACGTCCAGGCGACGAACACAAAGCTGCGGCGCCGGGCGGTCCGGCTGATCGAGCGGATCGCCGGGGTGGATCGTCTGACCGCCGAGAGGGCCTTTCGGGAGGCGGGCGACCTGAAGACGGCGGTCGTCGTTCTGCGTCGGGGGCTCGCCGTCGAGGCCGCGCGCGCGCTCCTGGAGCGGGTGGACGGTCAGCTGCGGCGGGCGCTGGAGGAGCCGTGAGCACCGCCGGGGCGATCTACGCCGGGGTCGACGCGGGTGGAACGCGTACGGTGGCCCTCGTGGGGACCGGAGCGGCAGTCCTCGGGCGCGGCGAGGCCGGCGCGGCGAATCCCCAGGTCGTCGGATTCGAGGCAGCAGCCGCGGCGATCGCGCAGGCGATTGATGGGGCACGCCAGTCGGCAGGCCTGGATACACGCGCCCGCCTCGCCGGCATCGTCGTCGGGGCAGCCGGCTGCGGGCGCGCCGCCGACCGGGCCCAGCTCACGGAACTCCTGGCGGCACATTCGGACCTGGCCGCAGGGAGGGTGCAGGTGGTGACAGACGCGGCGCTTCTCCTGCCCGCGGCGGGCCGTGCCCGGGGCGTCGCACTGGTTGCTGGAACGGGTGCGGCAGCTCTCGGCGTCGGTCCGGCAGGGCGGGAGGTCCTCGTCGGCGGCTGGGGATACCTGCTCGGCGACGAGGGGAGCGCCTTCGCCGTTGGGCGTGCCGCGCTGCGGGCGATGCTCGCCGCGGCAGATGGGCTCGGACCGGCCACGCGGCTCGGCGCGGTCATCGCCGCCCACCTGGGGGTGAGCCAGCCGCGCGAGGTGATCCGCCTGGTCTACCAGGATGCGGCACCGCGGACGTTCATCGCGGGCCTCGCCCCCCTGGCGGCGGAGGTCGCGCATACGGGGGACCCGGCGGCACAGCGCATCTTCGCCGAGGCGGCCGCCGCACTTGCCCGGCTGGCGCGGGCGGCGGCGCGCCGGGCCGGTCTGGCACCGGGTGCACCGGTCGTCGCGACAGGCGGCCTGCTCGCGGCAGGCGAGCTCGTCCTCGAGCCGCTCCGCCAGCGGCTCGCCGCGGCTGGGCTGGATGGGCCGCACCTCCTGGCAGATGAGCCGGCTCTGGGAGCGCTCCGGCTGGCCGCGGGCGCGCTGGAGGATGCCTCCCCACCCTGACGCCCGGAGGACCCAGGAGCCGCGGCCGACAGCGCGGTTCGCCGCCAATCGGCCGCGCGGACACCGTCGGTTGAGTGCTGCGCGCTCGCACTGGTATACTCCGCTACCAGGAGGATGCGACCATGCCCGCTCTGCCTTCGCTTCAGGTCACCGCCGGCGAGCATGACCGCCGCGACTGCCCGGTCTGGCTGGACCCGCCCGCCGGCCTGCCCGACGGCCCGCTCTGGCTCGCGGCGCCCGATCGGCGCACGCCCCTTCAGCGGGTCGGTGATCGACTGGTCTTTATCCTCGATGAACTGCCCCGGGGCGCCAGCCGCCGCTACCAGGTCGAGGCTGGCCCGGCGCCGGCGGCGGGCGTTCGGGTTGTCGAGCGCCCCGGCGCACTCGAGATCAGTGTCCACGGCGCGGCCTTCACGACCTATCACATCGATCCGTCCGGTGTGCGGCCCTACTTCTTCCCGCTCCTCGGCCCGACCGGCGTGCCGATGACCCGAAGCTTCCCCATGGTGCCGGGTGTGCCCGGCGAGTCGACCGATCACCCGCACCACCGCTCGCTCTACGTCGCCTTCGGGGAGGTAAACGGCGTGGACGTCTGGGCCGAGCCGCCCCACCCGAACACCGGGCGGATCGTGCACCGCAGCTGGGATGAGATCGCCGATGGGCCGGCGGCGGCGCTCCTGCGGGAGCGCCTGCAGTGGATTGATGGGAAGGAAGTCCCGCTCCTGGACGAGCGGCGCGAGGTGGTGGTCTACGCGGCGCGCGGGATCAGACTGCTGGAGATCAGCATTGCCCTGACGCCGTCGCGGGTTGCCGTGCTTTTCGGCGATACGAAGGAAGGAGGCCCCCTGGCCCTGCGGGTGAACTCGGCGATCGAGGGGAGGCGCGGAGGGCTGATCGAGAACGCCTACGGCGGCCGTCGAGAGGCGGAGACGTGGGGGAAGCGGGCCCCCTGGGTCGATTACGCGGGCGTGATTGACGGGCAGACAGTCGGCGTCGCGATCATGGACCACCCGTCCAGCTTCCGCCACCCGACCTACTGGCACGTGCGCGACTACGGCCTCTTCGCGGCGAACCCGTTCGGCATCAGCCAGTTTACCGGAGACCCGGGCCGGCGCGGCGATGTCATCCTGACGCCGGGCCAGACCCTGACCTTTCGCTATCGGGTCTGTCTGCATACGGGCGACGCCGCGAGCGGGCGAATAGCCGATCGCTATCACGACTTCGCCAATCCTCCTGCGGCAGTCTGGGAGTGATCGACCGGGACCGGCCCCAGGCGGGGGCGGCCGCGCCGGCACTCCGTGCGGGGAGTATTTCTGCTGGCAGTGGTGGGGTGGGGAAAGGCGATGACCGACGGGCCAGTCATTCACGTTCGTGACCTCCGGAAGGTCTACGTGGTCCAGGAGCGCGGTGCTGGCGCCCTGGCCGCGCTGGCGGGCCTGATCCGGCGGCGGGGCCGCGCGCTCGCTGCGGTGGACGGCATCAGCTTCGACGTTGCGCCGGGGGAGATCGTCGGCTTCCTCGGGCCGAACGGCGCCGGTAAGACAACGACCCTCAAGATGCTCGCCGGCCTGCTGTATCCGACGAGCGGCACGGTGGAGGTGCTGGGCCACATCCCATCCCGCCGGGAGCGCGACTATCTGCGCCAGATCACCCTGGTGATGGGTCAGCGGAGCCAGCTGGTGTGGGATATCCCGGCGATCGACTCGTTCGAGCTGAATCGGGCGATCTACCATATCCCACGACCGGTGTTTCGCGAGACGCTCGACGAGCTGGTCGAGCTGCTGGAGCTCGGGCCGCTTCTCCACCGTCCGGTCCGGAACCTCTCCCTGGGCGAGAGGATGAAGTGCGAGATGGCGGCGGCCTTGCTTCACCGCCCGCGCGTCCTCTTCCTGGACGAGCCGACGATCGGCCTGGACGTGACGATGCAGCGGCGGATTCGCGCCTTTGTCCGGGCCTACAACGCGCGCCATCAGGCGACCGTCCTCCTGACCAGCCACTACATGGCCGACGTCGAGGCGCTCTGCCGGCGGGTGATCGTCATCCACCACGGCCGCCTGCTCTTCGATGGGGATCTCGAGGCACTGGTCCAGCGCTTCTCCCCGTACAAGACGATCGTCGTGGAGCTCGACGGCCCGGCCGAGGACCTCTCGGCGTACGGTGAGGTCGTGGCACGCGATGAGGGGCGGGTCACCCTTCGCGTGCCGAAGTGGGCAACCGCGAGCGTGACCGGTCGGCTGATTGCGGAGCTACCGGTGGCCGACCTGACGGTTGAAGACCCACCGATTGACGACGTGATCGAGCGGATTTTCGCCCTGGAGCGGGTATGATAGGACTGTTAGAGATCTATCACGCCCAGCTGAAGGTCACCTTCGCCGTCTTCATCCAGTACCGCGCGGAGCTCCTCATCTGGCTCCTCGGAGCGATCCTCCAGCCGGTCGTCTACCTGATCGTCTGGGCGACGGTGGCCCGGGCGAATGGCGGCGCAGTCGGGGGATACTCGGCGTCCGGCTTTGCCGCCTATTACATCGCAATGATGCTGGTGGATCACCTCACCTTCACCTGGATCATGTATGAGTTCGAGCCCCGCATCCGGGAAGGTCAGTTCTCGCCGCGCCTGGTGCGGCCGATCCACCCGATCCACTCCGACATCGCCGACAATGTGACCCACAAACTGCTCGGCCTGGTGCCGCTGGCACCGGTCGCGGTCGGCCTGGCCCTGCTCTTCCACCCGACCCTGGCACCCCAGCCGTGGGCGCTGGCGGCGTTCATCCCGGCTCTCCTCCTTGCCTGCGTGCTCCGCTTCGCGGTGGAATGGACCCTGGCCCTGGCGGCGTTCTGGGTGACGCGGGTTGGGGCGATCAATCAGCTCTACGAAGTGGTGAGTGTCGTGCTCTCCGGGTACATGGCTCCGCTCTCCCTCTTCCCGGCGCCAGTCCAGGCGCTGGCGGCGATCGCCCCGTTCCGCTGGGCGGTCGCCTTTCCGGTCGAGCTGGTGCTCGGGCGGGTTGCGCCGCGCGATACTCTGATCGGGCTCGGGGTGCAGGCGGTCTGGGCGGCAGTCGCGATCATCCTGCTCCGCCTCACCTGGCGGGCGGCAGTCCGGCGCTACGCGGCAGTGGGGGCCTAGCGCAGATGAAAGGGGTCTGCCGGAGGGCCGCCCCGGACAGCCGCGGCGGATGGGAAGAGAGATGAACGCTGTACGGATCATCCTCGCCTACCTGCGTGTCGGCATCCTCAACGAGCTCGCCTACCGCGGCCACTTCATCGTCCAGCTCCTCCAGTCATCTCTCGGCCTGGCCACCGCCCTGATCGGCCTCGCAGTCGTCTTCTCCCACACCACGAGCCTGGCCGGCTGGCGGTCGAGCGAGCTCCTCGCGCTGGTCGGGATCTACTTCATCGTAGCCGGCTTCCTGAACGTTGTCGTGCGGCCGAGCCTTCAGCGGCTGATGGAGGACATCCGCCTCGGCACGCTGGACTACACCCTGGTCCGACCGGCAGATGCCCAGCTTCTGGTCAGTCTGAAGGAGGTCCAGCTGTGGCGCCTCGCCGACATCCTCCTGGGGTGCGGCGTGCTCGGGGTCGCCCTGATCCGGCTCGGCGATGCAGTCGGGCCCGCCGCGGCGATTGCCTTTGGGGTCGTCCTGGCGGCCGGCGCGGCGATCGTCTACAGCTTTCTGCTCATCCTGGCCACGCTCTCGTTCTGGGTTGTCCGGGTGACCAATATTCTGGTCATCTTCAACGTGATGTACGAGGCCGGGCGCTGGCCGGTCACGATCTACCCGCGCTGGTTGCAGATCTCCCTGACCTTCATTGTGCCGGTTGCGTTTGCGATCACCGTGCCCGCCGAGGCGCTGATCGGCCGTGCGAGCCCGGCGAGCCTGGCCGGGGCGGTCGGCCTCGCCCTTGTCCTGCTCGCCGCCTCGCGGTGGTTCTGGCGGCTTGGTCTCCGGCACTACTCCGGTGCCTCGGCCTAGTGGCCGCCGGTCGGGGCGGCAGGGCAGAGATGACATCTTCGATCCGCAGGAGGGCTCGATGGAACGAGGAGACGCAGTCACGCGAGCCCGGCGGGCGGACCACCCCGTCGGGCAGATGCGACGTTGCGGCACGCGTCTGCTGTCTGCCGTACTCGCGGTCCTGCTCCTGACCTGGTTCGGAGGAGGGACCACCGCCCGTGCCGCGGGCGCCAGCGGCGTCGACGTGTCATTTCCGAACTGCGGCCAGCCACTGCCGACGAGCCGCCAGGATGTGGTGATCGTCGGGGTCGAGGGAGGCCGGCCGTTCACAACGAATCCGTGCCTGGCGGAAGAGTTTCGCTGGGCCAGCGCGGCCGGCCGCCACTACGAGGTGTACATCAACACCGCCTACCCCTCCGGCACGCAGGCGCACCGGGGCGATCGCGGTCCGCGGGGTACCTGCCCCGCGGGAGACCTGGCCTGTCGGGCCTACAACTTCGGCTTCAACAACGCCGAGTTCGCCTACCATTATGCCCAGAGCCAGTACGCAGTGGCCGATACCTGGTGGCTGGATGTCGAGACAGCGAATACCTGGTCGGATAACCCGGCGCTCAACGTTCAGGCGATCCAGGGAGCGATCGACAGTCTCCGGTCCCACCACCTCCGGGTTGGCATCTACTCGATCCCGAGCATGTGGCGGAAGATCGCCGGCACCTACACCGTGGATCTGCCGAAGTGGACGGTGCGCCTGACGGGATCGGTCCCGGCCGATGCCTACTGCGCGCCGGAGAACGGCTTTGGCGGCGGGGCCATTGCGATGGTCCAGGAAGGGGGCAGCGGCCTGGACCGCGACATCCGCTGCCCGGTCGATCCATTCGCGAGCCAGGCGGACTACGTCCCGTTCCCGCTCGTTGGCCAGCAGTTTGGCGAGCTCTTCGGCACCCGGGGCGGTGCGGCGACCTATTACGCCCTGCCCGCCGCCGGGCGTGACGCCGTGCGGGCAGTCACGCTCGACTTCGCCCCGAGCGGGGCCGATGTAGCGAACGCGCTGTTCCTCAGCGTCGTCCAGGACGGCCGTGAGCTTGCCAGCATTCGGGGGACAGACACGCCGACGCCGGGTCACCTGCGCCTGGAGTTCACCGCCCGAGGCGATCAGCCAGTCATCGTGCGCCTGCAGACCTACAACGCCGAGAACACACCGCCGATCAGCTACACGATCACCCCGGGCTGAGAATACCCTTCATCCTCTCCGGTTCACCCCCACGCGCGTGGGGACAATATCACCCGATCCACCGCACCAACGGCCGCCCGCGGTTCACCCCCACGCGCGTGGGGACAATTCCAGCTCCACCATGGAGGCAGAACTCCTCTGCGGTTCACCCCCACGCGCGTGGGGACAATGCGTCGGGTATCCGCCATTCCATTGCCTCCAGCGGTTCACCCCCACGCGCGTGGGGACAATCGACGCGCTCTCTGCAGGATCGGATTCAGTCTCGGTTCACCCCCACGCGCGTGGGGACAATTTTCGGCGACAGCGCAGTGGTCAGCGGGGTGGCGGTTCACCCCCACGCGCGTGGGGACAATGTCGCGTCGAGTTCCGCTTCCGTCCACCCTGTCGGTTCACCCCCACGCGCGTGGGGACAATGGAATGTAAAACGCGATGCGGGCGAAATACCACGGTTCACCCCCACGCGCGTGGGGACAATCGATCCTCGCTCCAACCGCGCGATTCGGCACGCGGTTCACCCCCACGCGCGTGGGGACAATCAAGCGTGGAAAGGCTAGTTGTCACGCTGTGTCGGTTCACCCCCACGCGCGTGGGGACAATTCCCCCAATGGTCCTGTCTGCTCGTCACACTGCGGTTCACCCCCACGCGCGTGGGGACAATGAGCATCCGTCCAGGCGTTCGGTTTTCATTCCCGGTTCACCCCCACGCGCGTGGGGACAATGCGACCGCCAGCGTTCCCAGACATGGCGGGACACGGTTCACCCCCACGCGCGTGGGGACAATGCCAGATGACGCAGGCCGAAACCCGCACGACCCGGTTCACCCCCACGCGCGTGGGGACAATCGCACGACTACTGCTTGTGCTACCGCCATCGTCGGTTCACCCCCACGCGCGTGGGGACAATGGTGGATTGAGACGCTGATATCGTGGTTCTTTCGGTTCACCCCCACGCGCGTGGGGACAATGGAATCCGCCACCAGTTGGCAAAAGAACCGCCACGGTTCACCCCCACGCGCGTGGGGACAATGCTCCGCGCCCAGGCGTGCGCTTTCGCCTGGGCGGTTCACCCCCACGCGCGTGGGGACAATGAGCTGCCGTTGTATCCCCCCACGGCGTAGAGCGGTTCACCCCCACGCGCGTGGGGACAATTTGGAGGAAGACTAATGCCAGATAAAGAAGTGCGGTTCACCCCCACGCGCGTGGGGACAATCACGACATCCTCTGGGTGGACCAGCCCACCTTCGGTTCACCCCCACGCGCGTGGGGACAATGCCAGGCGCGCCGTCACGAGGTGAGCCTGGAGCGGTTCACCCCCACGCGCGTGGGGACAATGCTAACCGGAAAAGGGGCAAAAAGCGCACCGCCGGTTCACCCCCACGCGCGTGGGGACAATTGCATCCCCGGCTCCCGTGTCGGCACAATCGGCGGTTCACCCCCACGCGCGTGGGGACAATGGCAAGGAGAGATAGGGCCTCTCGGATGCCTGCGGTTCACCCCCACGCGCGTGGGGACAATGTGGCGTCCCCGTGCTCCCCGTCGCGGGAGCACGGTTCACCCCCACGCGCGTGGGGACAATACTGACGTGTCGGGACCGAAGCTAAACTTGCCTGGTTCACCCCCACGCGCGTGGGGACAATACCGCGTTTTCGGAATCAACCTACGTGATCAGCGGTTCACCCCCACGCGCGTGGGGACAATTGGACACCTATGTTACCTCAGCTCTCACCCCCCGGTTCACCCCCACGCGCGTGGGGACAATGGGTCTGGGCCGGAGTGCTCGCGGCTGGGGGGCGGTTCACCCCCACGCGCGTGGGGACAATCGCCACGAGCGTTTGCGCTGTCCCGGCGTGGACGGTTCACCCCCACGCGCGTGGGGACAATTCCAGATTCTCCTCCGCGAGACAAAACGCATTCGGTTCACCCCCACGCGCGTGGGGACAATGATCTGGTGCTCTGCCGGCCGCCGCGCCTGATCGGTTCACCCCCACGCGCGTGGGGACAATGAGCGTGAGCCAATCGATCCGCGCTTCGAGTACGGTTCACCCCCACGCGCGTGGGGACAATGTCCACTGGCCAGGGAGGTACGGCACCAGGCGCGGTTCACCCCCACGCGCGTGGGGACAATGAGGCCTGGCCGTGGAAGCGGCGGGTCATCCTCGGTTCACCCCCACGCGCGTGGGGACAATTGCCGCGCTGCCCGGTCGGCGCCCCGCGGCCGCGGTTCACCCCCACGCGCGTGGGGACAATGGGGACGGACCGTTCGACGACACTGCTGTTCGCGGTTCACCCCCACGCGCGTGGGGACAATAAGAGGAAACCCGCATCGAGCAAACAGTGAACCGGTTCACCCCCACGCGCGTGGGGACAATTCGCCTTTCCCGCGAGCGATTTCCCCAGTGCTCGGTTCACCCCCACGCGCGTGGGGACAATTGGACACCTATGTTACCTCAGCTCTCACCCCCCGGTTCACCCCCACGCGCGTGGGGACAATGGCGTGGATCAACTCCCCTGCCGTGAGTTCCCGCGGTTCACCCCCACGCGCGTGGGGACAATCGCTGGCGGCCTACAACGCCGGACCGGGGAACCGGTTCACCCCCACGCGCGTGGGGACAATACCTTTCGCAGGAACTCTCGGGCGAACCCGTACGGTTCACCCCCACGCGCGTGGGGACAATGGAGGGAATGGGATATGGCTGCCGGGGATGGTCGGTTCACCCCCACGCGCGTGGGGACAATTGTGCCATACCGCGTCGATATCGTGCACGTCTCGGTTCACCCCCACGCGCGTGGGGACAATCACGGCGGCGGCTGTGTCATGCACGGCGGAGGCGGTTCACCCCCACGCGCGTGGGGACAATTTTGCGCCCGGCAGCACACCTCTGCAGCCGCGCGGTTCACCCCCACGCGCGTGGGGACAATCGCGCGGATGGGACGACGGTGCCGCGCGGGTACGGTTCACCCCCACGCGCGTGGGGACAATCCCAGACCCAGAGACGGAATGTTGCATACCCGCGGTTCACCCCCACGCGCGTGGGGACAATGACCTGTGCGGCGTCGTATCCGACGTGGGGGACGGTTCACCCCCACGCGCGTGGGGACAATGCAACGCCCCAGAGAATCCCCACGAGCAACGCCGGTTCACCCCCACGCGCGTGGGGACAATCGCAACCCGAGGTCCGCGTCATTGCGCTGAGTCGGTTCACCCCCACGCGCGTGGGGACAATGTAACGCCGACATAGAAAATCATGCTTGCCCCCCGGTTCACCCCCACGCGCGTGGGGACAATGGTCTCAGCCTGGCCGAGAAGAGCGCCAGGAACGGTTCACCCCCACGCGCGTGGGGACAATGCATGGCAGCGGCTCGAAGAGATCCGTGCCCCCGGTTCACCCCCACGCGCGTGGGGACAATGCCTCGAGGAACTGCGGTATCGTTCGCGCCCGCGGTTCACCCCCACGCGCGTGGGGACAATCCCTGTGCGCTCGATGCACTGCGCGCAGTCCTCGGTTCACCCCCACGCGCGTGGGGACAATTGGCCTTCCGTGCGGGCGTGGCCGCGAGCCTGCGGTTCACCCCCACGCGCGTGGGGACAATTCGTGCTGTGGCCGAGCCGCTCCTGCACCACCTGGTTCACCCCCACGCGCGTGGGGACAATGATGTGAACGCTTTTGCCCGTGCGAGGCCGCCCGGTTCACCCCCACGCGCGTGGGGACAATGTCTCGCCGCGCCAGTCCGCGCCCTCGGTGGCGGTTCACCCCCACGCGCGTGGGGACAATAGTTGCTGCGGGTTGAACGAGAGCGTCTGCACCGGTTCACCCCCACGCGCGTGGGGACAATTGGCGTTGGCGGTATTGGTAAACGCATTATTTCGGTTCACCCCCACGCGCGTGGGGACAATACTGCCGAATTCGGCGTCACGGCGGCATTCGGATCAGCGTGAGCCCCTCGAAGTCTTCGACCTGGCGGTCTGTCTCACCCCAGAATCGAATAGCGAACCCTTGTTCGGTATCTGTACTGTGAACGAGCAGGCCGGCCCCTTCGTTCATCCGTGAACAGACGTAGTCCCAGAGCTTGTCCCGCACCATGGCCGACACAGTGCCGACGAATACGCCGGCTCGAAGCTCAAGCATCCAACGCGTGAGTTCACCGCGCAGGCTCGCTGGCACACGCTCGAGGATGATCACTACCATTTCGTCCGCCTGCTCCTATCTGTCTGTGTCTATGCCTATGTCGCCATCCGCATGGTTCACCCCCCCAGACACCTCCCCTTGATCGGGATCCCATAACCCTCCCGGCCGTGCCGAATCCATGTCAAAGTCAAACGGGCTCTCTTCTCTCTCACTTACAGGCGTCCCCAGCACCGATTCGATGTCTGGTACGATGCGCTCGAGCAGACGGGAGGCGTGGAATGCATCGCGACACGCTTGCCGGGTTCGCCGCTCCAGTTGGCTCGTGCTCTCAGCAACGACCCGAAAAGCGATTGGGATTGTCAGATCGACTTTGTAAAGGTCCGCGATGTCGTAAACGAATGACAGCATCTTCCCCGTGTGAATGAAGCCAAGGGCTGGCGAATACCCTGCTGAGACAATGGCCGCATGGCAGATGCCGTAGAGACAGCTGTTGGCACACGACAGGGCTCGGTTCACCGGGTCTGCAAAATCCCAGCCATCCCTCCGATACACTCGCCCGAGCCACGGCACTCCTGTCTCCTGGCTAGCCCGGGCATAGGCCTCCCGCACGCGCACCCCTTCCTTGCCCCGGAGCTGTCGAAGCGTGAGGGAAGGATCGACAGGCTCTGAGAAGCGCTTGCGGTACATGCGCACAACAACCTCTAGACGACGCACCGGATCTGCCCAGAGGCGCGCCTGGTGCAGGAGATTCCGGGCTGACCGCGTTTCCCCCATCCCCTGGGCATAGAAGCGCACCCCCTGCTCTCCTGTCCAGAGCACCAGGCAACCATTGTCAGCAAGGGCAAGGACCGCAGCGTGGGTAATGCTGGTGCCCGGCCCGAGGAGCAGGACTGTTAGTGCCGCACACGGCACCGGCACCCTGCCCCGGGCGTCATGAATAGCAATCGCCTTTCCCTCCTGATCGATGCGACAGTGCTCAACATACAGGTAGCTCCAGCTGTCACGCACCTTGGGCAGGAGGTGGAGGTCGGTAAGCCGCATTGGCTCACTCCGCTGGGCGCGCGATCGAGAGAAGTCCCAAGCCATAGGCCTTGCCTGGACCAATCCCCTCGACCAGCGCCGTCCGGAATCGGTCGGCATTCGTCACGCGCAGGAGCCCATCGAAACGGACTACCGCGAAGGTCATGCGCCGTACACTGTCGAGCCCATCAGGATGCAAACCGATCAGCTTGCCGCCTGGCACAGCTGTGACACTCAGTACAACCGGGTTCGCCCGCACGGTCATTAACTCGAAGCCTGACGCGGCTGCTTTGCGCCGGAGCCAGTCCAGCTGTGCTTCTTCCCCGACCAGCTCTACCCGGCGCCCGTTGCGCCGCCGTCCGTCCGGGCCGGATCTGGTATCGATCTTGCGCGTCGGATTTGCCTGAAGGCGAAAGGCGAAGACCATCCCCGGCTCAATCCGAGCGTATACGTGGCTGATCTCCTTGCAGGCGGGATTCTCAGGATCCCCTCCCGTATCGAGGAGGTAGCCCGGTGCAAGCCGCGACCAATCCGGCATCTGACGCGATTGCACCAGAATAATCGTGCGGCCGGTCCGCGGCTCGATCTCCAGGCGGTAGAGCACGCCAAGCCGCGCCCGAGCCTCAGCACCTGACGGCAGGTCCGGGAAAGCGGCCATGATTGTCCGATGGAGCGCCTGGCAGTCAGCAAGATCGCGTCGAACCGCACGGTGGCGCGGGTTCAGGATAAGGCGTGAGAGATACATTGCTTATTCCTCCCGAAGCGGGACACCGCCCCGGACGCCCAGAGGCTGATATACCGTAACAACAGAGCGAAGAGCGAATCGACGAGTTCGGAACGCCGCATCGACTGGCTGATCCCGGCGGATCGTGGAGCCGCTCGACGGATCTGCCTCTAAGACGAACCGGAGCTGCCTGGGTCGACGGTCCGGCGGCGGCAGGGGCAGACCAGTCCGGGGCCACGGGTAGTGCCTCAGCGCCGTCAGTAGATCGGCACCCTCGACCAGCCCGTCCGCCAGCCAGACCGGAACACCTGGCGGGAATGCCTTTCTCCCGAGGAAGATCTGCCAGCGCGGCGCGGCGAGAGCATTGTGGAGCTGATGGAGCAGTTCACGATCTTCTCCCTCAAGCCCAACCAGAAAATCAGCATCGGCCAGGTAGTAGCGCCAGGACTGGCTTGTCCGAAGCTCGCCGCCAACGGTTGCCACTCCGTATTTCTCGTCACGGCGGTGAGCACCGCCCGCGGTCTGGTAGTCAACCCGAACGATTCCTTCCTGGTCGACCCGCACGCCCATCCGAAGACGGGCGAGATCATCCACCGGTTCGTCCCGACTGCGCCCGAGCGCCGCGCAGAGCAAACCAATAACCCCACTTTTTGAGGGCTCACGGTCTGTATCGCGAATAGAAAAGCGGCTCTGGGTCCCCCAGGATTGCATGGGCCCGGCCAGGCGCATGAGCAGGACCGTCATGCGCCCATCCCTCCGTACGGCGCGGTGAAACTCGCCGCCTCGATAACGCCCTGTACAAGCCCGTCGCACGTCGCGACAAAATCCGGCTTGAGAGCGGACAGGCACTCCGGATGGAGGGTGGCAACGAGCTTCCTGGTGATCCCCTGGTCGCCATACATGGCCACCAGACGCCGCCAGTACTCGTCCAGCGCGCGAATGGAATTCTCAACCAGGTCACCGTGGCCATTCGCCGTCACAGGGCGAACAAACGCATTGGCAAGCGACCAGAGTCCTGCATTGCGGACCACAGCAAACACCAGTGACGGCGGATTCTGGGCAGCCATGCTGTTTTGCTTTCCAGTTGGCACAGCGGTAATCGAGGCCTGGAGAAAAGCCTTCAGGGTCTGACGGGCCAGTTCGTCGTCACCGCCGAGATTCTTCCTAAGCTGGGCAAGGTCAACGTTAGCGTAGCGGTAGAAGCAGGCCGAATTAAACTCGACCGTCCCGAGCATATCCGCGCCCGCTGTCTCCTCCGGTTTAATGTCATCAACAGCCGTGTAGAAATCGAACTCCATGGTCACCTTATTGG
>JADGGD010000398.1 GCA_019690095.1 Chloroflexota bacterium | reverse complement strand
GGCGCGCGCACCGCGGGCGGTGCGCCGGCGGCTGCAAAAGGACCGTCTCGGACTGCCGCTCTTGCCGACCACGACCATCGGGTCGTTCCCGCAGACGGAGGCGGTGCGCAGGGCCCGGGCGGATGCCCGCCAAGGCAGGATGGCACCGGAGGCGTACGCGTCGTTCCTGCGCGAGCAGATTGCCCGCTGCGTCCGCCGGCAGGAGGCATTGGGCCTCGATGTCTTGGTCCACGGCGAGTTCGAGCGGACGGACATGGTGGAGTACTTCGCGGAGCAGCTCGACGGCTTCCTCGTCACCGAGCACGGCTGGGTGCAGAGTTACGGGACCCGCTGCGTGAAGCCGCCGGTCATCTATGGCGACGTGGCCCGGCCGCGCCCGATGACGGTGGCGTGGACCACGTACGCGCAGTCACTCACGGACAGGCCTGTGAAGGGTATGCTCACAGGCCCGGTGACCATCCTGCAGTGGTCGTTCGTGCGCGATGACTTGTCCCGGGAAGCGGTCTGCCGTCAAATCGCCGTCGCCATCCGGGACGAGGTGCTCGACCTGGAGCGGGCGGGGATTCGCGTCATCCAGATTGACGAGCCGGCACTGCGCGAGGGCCTGCCGCTGCGGCGGGCGGATCGCGCCTTGTATCTTGATTGGGCGGTGGCGTGTTTCCGCTTGGCGTACGCGGGTGTGCGCGACGAGACGCAGATCCACACGCACATGTGTTATGCGGAGTTCTCCGACATCACGAGCGCCATCGCGGCGATGGACGTGGACGTCATCTCCCTGGAGGCGGCGCGTTCCGGCATGGCGGACCTGCCGTCCATCGCGGCGGCACGTTTGTCGTGCGACATCGGGCCGGGGGTGTACGACATCCACAGCCCGCGCATCCCGGAAGTGGCCGAGGTGCGGGCGCTGTTGGCGAAAGCGTGCACACTGCTGCCGCCGGAGCAGGTGTGGGTGAACCCGGACTGCGGCCTCAAGACGCGGCGTGAGGAAGAAGTGTGGCCGGCCCTCACGCACATGATCACGGCGGCGCGGGAGATGCGGGAAACGCTCACGCAGGCCGCGCGTTCGTAAGCGGGGTATGGCACGGGGCTTTCGTGTCGGGTCTTGCATGGACGCACCGCTTCTGGGACACTGGGTCCCGGGAGGCGATGTGCGGAGATGACCAACCATTGGACGGAGGCGTTGCTGGCTGCGTTGCTCGTGGCGCAGGGGGTGACGTGGGTGCTCCTCGCGGCGGTGTGGCTGCGCACCAGCCGCCGCGAAGCGGACGCTCAGCACCGCTGGCAGGCGATGGAGCGGGCGTTGGAACGGATGGAGGCGTCGGTGCGCAGCGAGATCGCCACAGGCAGGCGGGAGAGCCAAGAGGCGGAGCGGTTAAGCCGCGAAGAGTTGGCCAACACCTTACTGCGGGTGCAGCGGCAGCTGACGGACGTGCTTGAACAGATGGCCAAGCGGAACATGGACCTGCTCGCGCAGGCCTCGGCGCAGGTGGGTGAACTCACGCGCCTGAACGAGCAGAAATTGGAGGGTGTGCGCGCGGCCGTGGAACAGCGCTTGGCCGCGTTGCAGGAGGAGAACCGGCAGAAACTGGAGCACATCCGGGCCACGGTCGATGAAAAGCTGCACGCGACGTTGGAGCAGCGTCTGGGGGAGTCGTTCAAGCTGGTCAGCGAGCGGCTGGAGCAGGTCCACCGCGGGCTGGGTGAGATGCAGACGCTCGCGGCGGGCGTGGGTGACCTCAAGCGCGTCCTCACGAACGTGAAGGTGCGCGGAGTGTTGGGTGAGGTGCAGCTCGGCAGCCTGCTCGAGCAGATGCTGGCGCCGGATCAGTACGCCACGAACGTGGCGGTCCGGCCGGGCAGCGGCGAGCGGGTGGAATTCGCCATCCGGCTGCCGGCGCGGGACGGCGATGCGGGTTTCATCTGGCTGCCGCTCGATGCAAAGTTCCCGCTCGAGGACTACCAACGCCTGCTGGAGGCCCAGGAGACGGGGGACGCGCTTTTGTTCCAAGAGGCGTCCAAGCAC
>JADGGD010000397.1 GCA_019690095.1 Chloroflexota bacterium | reverse complement strand
AGATGTGTATAAGTGCCAGCCCGAGCAGCGAAAGCGCGAACAGCGTGAGCAACACGGCCAGCCAGGGCGAGCGCCGCGCGAGCCCCGTCAGGTCGTCGAGCGTCTCGCCCTCGCCCTGGCTTGAAAGGGCCATCACCACGCCGAACGCGCCGAGGTTCATGAACAGGTAGGCGAGGATGTAGAAGAGCACCGCCTGCAAGCCGAGCGCCGTACCCACGGCGATGCCGGCCAGCACGTACCCGGCCTGAGCAACCGAGGAGTAGGCCAGCAGGCGCTTCACGTTCTTCTGCCAAAGGGCCGAGACGTTTCCGACCGTCATCGTCAGCGCGGACAGCACCGCCAGCGCCAGCTGCCAATCGGCGTGCAGCGGCGCGAGGCCCACGGCCACGACGCGAACGATGGCGGCGAGCGCGCCGCCCTTCGACACGAGCGAGAGGAACGCGGTCACCGGGGTGGGCGCGCCTTCGTACACATCCGGCGCCCACAGGTGGAACGGCGCCGCGGCCACCTTGAAGGCAAGCCCGGCCAGGACAAACATCAGAGCCACCGCCGGCACCACGCCGGCCGCGCCCGACCACGGTCCAGCCGCCAGCGCGGAGGCGATGCCGGCCAACGACGTCGTTCCCGTGAGACCGAAGACCAGCGACAGCCCGAAGAGCAGGAGCGCCGAGGCCGTCGCCCCGTTGAGGAAGTACTTGAGCGCCGCCTCCATGGAGAAGCGCTCGCCGACGAGGAAGCCGGCCAGGCCGTAGGACGCGAGCGACAGCGTCTCAAGGCCGACGTAGAACGAGATGACGTCGCCCGCGACGGCCATGAAGTCGGCGCCAGCGACGGCCATCAGGAGAAGCGCGTAGAATTCCGCTGCCGCCAGCCCCCGCGCCGCCACGTAGCGCGCGCCCGTGAGCACCACCACGAGCGTGGCCCCGATCAGCACGGCCCGGAAGAACGTGCCGAAACCGTCCAGGACGACCATGCCGCCCAGCACCGGGCCCTGTCCGGCGCGGGCCGCGGCCGGCAGCAGGGCCAGCGCCACGACGAGCGCGGCAAGCGCCAGCGCCTCGGCCGCGCGCGACCGGCGCCCGCCCGGTACGATGCCCAGGAGGAGAAGCGCCAGCGCGCCGGCGGCCAGGGAAAGCTCAGGCAGGATGCCCGTGAAGTTGTACATCGCCTACATGCCCCCCAATCGCTGAACCAGCGCCTGCACGGGCGCGTTGAGCCACGCCGTCAGGAGGTTCGGCGCCACGCCGAGCAGCAGCACGAAAGCGGCGAGCGGCACGAGCGTGACGAGCTCACGCGCGTTGATCTCCGGCGTGCCGCGCTGTTCCGGGCGCACCGGGCCCATGAGGATGCGCTGCATCATCCAGAGGTTAAAGCCAGCCGTCAGCAGCAGGCCGATCGCCGCGACGACGACCAGCTGCGGGAAGACGGTCCACGAGCCGAGCAGCGTGTAGAACTCAGCGATGAAGCCCGAGAGGAACGGAAGTCCCAGGTTCGCGAACGCCGCGAACGCCATGAACGTCGCCGCCAGCGGCATCACCGTGTACATGCCGCTGAAGCGCTCCATGTCCCGCGTGTGCAGGCGGTCGTAGAACACGCCGACCATGAGGAACAGCATGGCCGAGATCAGCCCATGGGACACCATCTGGAACACGGCGCCGTCGACGGCCGTGGGGGTCGCGGCCGCGAGGCCGATGAGCACGAAGCCCATGTGGTTCACGCTGGAGTACGCCACGAGCTTCTTCAGGTCTTTCTGCGCCAGCGCGGCGAAGGCGCCGTACACGATGTTGATCACGCCGAGCAGCGCCAGCGTCCACGCGAAGGCGTGCGCCGCCTGCGGGAAGGCCGGCAGCGTGATCCGCAGGAGACCGTACGCGCCAAGCTTCAGCAGCACGGCCGCCAGCATCACGCTGCCGGGCGTGGGCGCGTCCACGTGCGCGTCAGGCAGCCACGTGTGGAACGGCCACACCGGCACCTTCACGGCGAAGCCGATGAAGAA
>JADGGD010000396.1 GCA_019690095.1 Chloroflexota bacterium | reverse complement strand
ATACCACCGGTTACTATAGAATAGCGAGACAGGTGGTGTAAATGTCAGCTTCCTGGAAGGACATTGGTGCTCGCATCCGACTCTACCGCGAGTCCGCGTCCCTCACTCAGGAGCAAGTCGCTGCCGCCCTCCAGATTCCGCGGTCTGCAGTCTCCCTGTTGGAATCTGGGAAACGCGAGGTCAGCGCACTGGAGCTACTGACGCTAGCGGACCTGTTCGGGGTGTCCCCTGTCGTATTGTTGACGGGAGAGCCAGCCGGACACGAGAGTGCTAACCCCCTGTCGTCTAGGGTCGTGCGTTACAGACTTGCAGCAGAGGCCGCGCGGACCGGCCTTGAAGTTGAGCGCCTGTCTAAGACCATTGAGCGCCAGATACGCTTAACCGAGGACATTCTGGCCTCCGGCGCTCGATTTCCCACTGCTCGTTTGCCAAGGGATTACCGCCTGAGGTTCCACGACTATTCATATGTCCGCCAAGGTGAGGAAGCGGCGGAGGAGGAGCGGCTTCGGCTGAAGCTCGGAAGCGGTCCCATCCAGGACATTCGGGCGCTATTCGAGGAGCAGGGCATTCTTTTCTTTATCCGCATACAGTCTGATGAGCCCGCCTTCGACGGCTTATCGATGCTTGATGGCCGAGGACGTCCCTGGATCTTCGTCATTGCTCCGAATAAGCCGGAGTGGTTGGCAAGCTTCCGGTGGCGCTTTACCGCCGCCCACGAATACGCGCACCTGCTTTTCGACTTCGAAGGAAACGAGGTCCGCCCCATCATCGACCGGGATCCAGAACGGCTAGCAGGAGAACCCACGGAGATGCGGGCTAACTCATTTGCGTCCGCCTTTCTAGCCCCTCGTGAAGCCTTGGAAGGGCACCTGGAACGGCTCGGCTTTAAGAAGGGAGACGATCTCCCGATTGAAGTGCTTATCTATCTGCACAGATTGTACGGCATAAGTTATTCATCCCTGGTGTGGCGCCTTTACAATATAGGATGGATTCGCGAGGAAGCTCGGGCGAAGTTCCACGAGGTCCGTCCCCAGGTGTTCGCGCGAGCCATGGGGCTTGATCCGTATGGCGAGCCCTACTTGCAAGACTGGATGTCCAGGGAATGGGTGGTTCCTGAGGAGCTTGTTGTGGGATGTCTCCAGGCGATACGGGAAGGGAAAATGACTCTTCAGCGGGCAGCACGGTTTCTGGGGATACGGCTAGAGCAGCTGTCCATGATGCTCAAGGAAGCCGACATACCGGCAACGCTGAGCAAGGCGGACCTTGAAGCCGATCTCCGTTCTCTGATAGATGAATGACGGACATCGTATTAGACGCCACTGTCCTCATTAACTTCTGTTGCGTGGATAAAATGGAATTGTTCAAGCACGTGCACAGATATCACGTCAGTCCAACAGTCGAGAAGGAAGTGTGTAGACAGGAAAGTGTAGAACGTCTTCAGCGAGCGTTACGTAAGTTTTGGATTCGACAAGTTGTTGCCACGCCGGCCGAGTTGGAGTTGGCGGTTCGGCTTATGGAACACGGTCTTGACGCCGGAGAAGCTGAGGCCGCAGCCATTGCCTTGTCTCGACATTGGGTGCTGGCTACAGATGACGGTACGGCCCGGCGAAAACTAATGTCGGCACCGCTTACGGCCGGGTTGTGTTTTACAGGGACCGTGGGATTGCTGGGGATGTGGGTGCGTGAGGGGTTCTTACCGTTGCATGAGGCTGAAGTACTCCATGGAGACATGGTGGAGCACGGGTTCCGATCCCCGGTTGAACGTGTAGCGGATATCCTATGAAGGACTGAATGACGATCTGTAGCCTGTGCAATTGCGAAAACGCCTCCGGAGGGAAGCCCTCCGGAGGCGTTTTGTATCGACCACGCGAACTTACGCAGTGCTTGCGCGGACGATGGCCGTGAGCGCGTCCGCCACGCCGTCGATGTCGTCGTCGGTGTTGTAGTAGTGCAGGCTGATGCGGACGGCGCGGCCGCGCGGGCTAACGACATTCTCTTATAAACATATCCGAGCCCCCCACACAAGCGCACAA
>JADGGD010000395.1 GCA_019690095.1 Chloroflexota bacterium | reverse complement strand
GCTGGCGCCGTCGATTCCGCCGGCCCGGGCGATCTCCCGGAGCAGGTCAGCGTGGAGGAGCCCGTTGCTGGCGAGGATAGAGGAAGCACTGATGGCGTAGGGCTGACCGTCGAGCTGGCTCACCATGCCCCCGGCTTCCTCGATGAGCAGGGAACCTGCCGCGTGGTCCCACGGCGCGAGCGATGCCTCCCAGAAGCCGTCAAGCCGACCCGCCGCGACGTACGCCAGGCTCAGGGCGGCCGCACCCGCGCGTCGGAGACCCTGGGTCTGGTAGGCCAGGTGCCGAAACTGGGCAATCGCGGTGGGCATCCGCTCTCGCTCATAGGGGAACCCGGTCGCAATCAGGCTATCAATGAGACGGCTCACCCGGGAGACGCTGATTGGTCGCCCGTTCAGGGTAGCGCCGCCTCCACGCTGGCCCACGAACATCTCTCCCCGCAGAACATCGAAGATCACCCCGACCTCGACCATTCCCCGGCGCTCGTAGGCGATTGAGATGCAAAAGACCGGGTAGCCGTGCGCATAGTTCGTCGTCCCATCCAGGGGGTCGATAATCCAGCAGTTCTCGTCCGCGAGACCGACCTGACCACGCTCCTCAGCAAGGATCGCGTGGGTGGGAAAGGCGGTATGAATGGTTCGGATGATCGCCTCTTCTGATCGATGGTCCTGCTCGGTGACCAGGTTCACCGGTCCCTTGTGGCGGATCCGCTGGACCTGACCGAAGCCTCGCCGGAGAATGCGTCCACCCGCGCGGGCCGCCGCAATCGCGACGTCGACCGGGGACGGCTCTGATGATCTCTTCATACATCCTCATTGTACACGGCCAGTGTCCGACTCAGGTGCTGGCCAGCCGAATGCCCTCTCGGGTATACTGGCCCTGCTTGATCGAGAGAGATGGCGATGAGTAGCCCGGCGGCTCTCGTGGATGGAATGCCTCCCGTTCTCGCTGATCGCGGCGCTCTGTCTCCAGGCGGGGACTGGCCCGACCTCTCTCTCCGTCCGGCGGGGCGCGGCTGGATAGGCTGGCCTACCGCCTGGCAGTGCCGGACGTTCCGTTTGGCGCTCTGTCGTTATGGATCGGCAGTCCGCCTCATGGATCGGCAGTCCGCCTCGGGCATGCCCCGTCTGCTGCGCGTGCAGCGGAGGGGGTGAGAGATGTCGTTCCCGGCCGGAGTGCCGTTCCGCTGTCCTGCCCGGCTGGAGGCCCAGGGCATCATGGAGCCTGACGTGGGCCGTCGCAGCCAGTGACCGCCATCATCGCGGCCGTCGGATGGATTGGCGGCCTTCTCCTCGCCTCCGACGGCCTTCCCGCGGTGTATCTCCTCCTGCCGTCCGGTGTATTCGCCGGGATCGCTGCGTGGCGACCCCGCCTGTGGTGGCTCGCGCTCCTCGGTGGGGCCGCCTTCCTCGCCGATGTTCGATTCAGTGCCTATTGCGAGAGCGTGCGGCAGGCCGACCTGGCCGCCTTCATCCAGCGATCGCCGGTTCTGGTGCGCGGGATCGTCGCAGGTGACCCAGTCCCGTCGGGGATAGGCGTCGAGTTTACGGTCCAGGCGCGCGAACGGGAGCGGGGAGGGGAGTGGTTCCCGACGAGTGGGCTCATTCTGGTCCGGAGCCCTGATCCGGTTCCCTACCGGCCGGGGGATCGCGTTCTCCTGGAGGGAGTACTCCTCTCCCCCGATCCGGATCTCCCGCTGCACCGGTCACCGCTCCGTCAAGAGGGCATCCTCGCGGTCGCCAATCATCCCACCATCCAGTCCACTGGCACCCGCGAGACATCACTGCTCACCCTTCTGGCGGATGCCCGCCGGCGGGCGGCGGCGGTGCTCGCGCGGGCCCTTCCGGAGCCGGAGGCAGGGCTCGCCCGCGGCATCACCCTGGGTGAGCGGCGGACGCTCGGTCCGGCCCTGGCCGACGACTTCTCCCGGACTAACACCAGTCACATCCTTGCCGTTGACGGCTACAAGGTGGGGCTCGTCGCGAGCGTTGTCGAGGGGGTGCTCGGACTGTTCCTTCGCTCCTGGCTGGCAACG
>JADGGD010000394.1 GCA_019690095.1 Chloroflexota bacterium | reverse complement strand
TGAGGAGGCGAAGCGAGTGCGGCGGTCTTGTCTGGGTTGGGATGGCGGCGGGGTGCGGCGCGGCGCGTGGTGCCGATGCTGACGGCGTGGCGTTCTCCGTGGCGGCGAAACGGGATGCGGGCGTGGTCTGCCGCCGCAGCCATCGGCTTGGCGGCCGGTTGCACGGCGCTCGGGTTTTGGCAAGCGCCGACGCGCGCAGCCGGCGCAGAGCCTGCGTATACCGGTGTGGTGGAGGGATACTACGGCCCGCCGTGGCCGGAGGAAGACGCGGTGCAGTTGCTGCAGTTCCTCCGCCGGCACGGGATGAACACGTTTGTCTATGCCCCCAAGGACGATCCATACCAGCGCGCCGATTGGAACCTGCTTTATCCGCCGGCCCAGCTTGCGTCGCTGCGCCGGCTGGTCCAGGCGGCCGCTGCACTGCACATCCAATTCATCTACTCCATCAGCCCGGGGCTGACCATCACCTACAGCCGGCCGGCGGACCGGGCCGCACTGATCCACAAGCTGGACCAGCTGCTGCGCCTCGGCGTATCCACGGTGATGCTCAGCTTCGACGACGTCTACCGCGGGTTGGACGCGGCAGACCGGGCGCGTTACGGCGGGGACATGGCCTACGCCCAGGCGGACCTGGCCGCGTACGTCTTGGCGCGCGAGCGCCGGGCACATCCCTCGTTCCGGCTGCTGTTCACGCCGACCGTCTACCGCGGGGTCGCGGACAACCCCTATTGGGACTCCCTGCGCCGGCACCTGCCGCCGGGCGTGCCCGTGATTTGGACCGGTCCTGCCACCCTGGCCGGCACCATCACCGCGGCGCAGGCCGAGCAGGTCGAGCGCTGGCTCGGTCACCCGTTGATCATCTGGGACAACTATCCGGTCAACGACTACACATACATCCTCGATAAGCGGCCGCGCCTGTTCCTCGGACCGCTCACAGGGCGCGATCCGAAGTTGCCCCGCGTGGTGGCCGGGTACCTGTTCAATCCGATGCAACAAGCGCGGGCGTCTGAAATCGCGCTGTGGACCGGTGCGGAATACCTGGCGCACCCCGGGACGTACCGCCCGCAGGCAGCCTGGGATGCGGCGGTGCGGGGCATCGGCGGCCGCGCGGCGCAGGCGCTCGCCGCGTTCGCCCGCTACAATGCAACCTACTACCACGACAACACACCGCCCGCCTGGCTCACCCGCGAGGTGCAGTCGTTTTGGCGCCAGCCCGCCCGGGAGGACGGGGCGCAATCCGCCCTCGCCCGCACCTTCCGTGAAATGCGTGGCCTTGACGCCGCGCTCGCCAAGCTGCCCGATCCGCGGCTGTACCGTGAGATCCGTCCCTGGTCGGCTGTCCTCGCGCTGCAGGGCGAAGCGGGTTCCTTCGCCATCTCGGTCGTCGCGGCGGCGAGGCGTTTGGGGCCGGCCGCCGCGGAGGATGCTGCGTACAAGGCCGCGTGGCGGAAACTGTCTGCATTGGTGCGCCAGGTGGACGCCTGCAAAGAATCGGTGGCGGGCGACGCGATTCCGGCGTTCTTGCACCAGGTCTTGGCGAAGGTGCCCGTGCCGGCGGGCATCACGCCGAACGATGCGGCACAACCGTCGCCGACGTGATGGGCGAGAGACTGGAGGGGAAACAGGATGGCGGTGCGGGTTTTGCAAGGGGATGTCATCACCCCGGACGGGGTCATGGAAGACGGGTTGGTGGTCATCGAAGACGGCGTGATCCAAGAGGTGGCCCCCGCGGGGGCATATGCGCCGACGGACGTGTTTGCGGACAGCTATCTGGCGCCAGGTTTCATCGATCTGCACATTCACGGCATGGCGGGCGCGGACGTGATGGACGGTTCGGTCGCGTCGCTGGAGCGGATTGCCAAGCGGTTGTGGGCGCACGGCGTGACCGGTTTTCTGCCGACGACCGTCACGCACAGCCTGGAAGTGACGAAGCGGGCCCTGGCGGCGGTGTGCGCGTACATGGAACAGCAAACGGCCAACCCTGCCGGCCAGGCGCGGGTGTTGGGCGTGCACCTGGAGGGACCGTGGATCCAC
>JADGGD010000393.1 GCA_019690095.1 Chloroflexota bacterium | reverse complement strand
GGACGAGCGTCCGCCCCGGGCCGCGCTGAAGTGTTCGTGTCAGCGCCGGCGCAGCCGCAGGCCGGGGCGGATGCGAGCAAAGGGGTATGACCATGCGTCACGACGCCATCGTGGTGAAAGGCGCGCGCGCCCACAACCTGAAAAACATCGACGTCACCATTCCGCGCGACAAGTTCGTCGTCATCACCGGTTTGAGCGGATCGGGCAAGTCGTCGCTGGCGTTCGATACCATCTACGCGGAGGGGCAGCGGCGGTACGTGGAGTCGCTGTCGGCGTACGCGCGCCAGTTCCTCGGCCAGATGGACAAGCCGGACGTGGACGCCATCGACGGGTTGTCGCCCGCCATCTCCATCGACCAAAAGACGACCAGCCGCAACCCGCGTTCGACGGTGGGCACGGTGACGGAGATCTACGACTACTTGCGGCTCTTGTACGCGCGGGTGGGACGCCCGCACTGCCCCAACTGCGGCATCCCCATCGCCTCGCAGACGGTGGAGCAGATGGTCGACCGGCTGCTCGAATTCGAGCCGGGGACGCGGCTGCAGGTGCTGGCGCCGGTGGTGCGCGGGCGCAAGGGCGAGCACCAGAAGCTGCTCGAAGACATCGCGAAGAACGGGTTCGTGCGGGTGCGCATCGACGGCGAGGTGCGGGACCTGTCGGAGCCCGTCAAGCTGGAGAAGAACCGCAAGCACACCATCGAGGTGGTGGTGGACCGCATCGTCCTCAAGCCGGACGTGGCCTCCCGCCTCGCCGACTCCCTGGAGACGGCGCTGTCGCTCAGCGGCGGCCTGGTCATCGCGGACGTGGTGGGGCGGGAGGAGATCTTGTTCAGCCAAAACCTGGCCTGCCCGGACTGCGGCTTCAGCGTGGAAGAGCTCTCGCCGCGGATGTTTTCCTTCAACAGCCCGTACGGTGCCTGCGAGGCGTGCTCCGGGTTGGGCGTGAACATGGAGATCGACGAGGAACTCATCATCCCCGACTGGTCGAAGAGCATCGTGGACGGGGCCATCGTGCCGTGGGCGGGGTCGACGTCCACGTATTACCCGCAGCTTTTGCTGGCGGCGTGTGAGACGTTCGGGATAGACCCCTGCACGCCGGTGGGACAGCTGCCGCGGGAGCAACTGGATCGCATCCTGTACGGCCGCGGCGAGCGCATCCGCTTCACGTTCGAGAACGACTTCGGCCAGGTGAAGACGGCGGAGGTCCTCTACGAGGGCGTCATTCCCAACCTGGAGCGGCGGTACCGGGAGACGGCGTCGGAGGGCATCCGCGAATTCATCGAGGAGTTCATGAGCAGCAAGCCGTGTCCGGCATGCGGCGGCCGGCGGCTGAAGCCGCAGAGCCTGGCGGTGCGCGTGGGCGGCAAGAACATCGCCGAGCTGACCGATTTGTCGGTCGCGGAGGCGATCCAGTTTTTCGATGCGCTGCAGTTGACACCGAAAGAGGAGGCCATCGCCCGCCTGGTGCTGAAGGAGATCCGGGCCCGTCTGGGCTTCTTGCGCGATGTGGGCCTGGAGTACCTGACCCTCTCGCGTGCCGCCGGCACCCTGTCGGGCGGCGAGGCGCAGCGCATCCGCCTCGCCACCCAACTCGGTTCGAGCCTCGTGGGGGTGCTCTACATCCTGGATGAGCCGAGCATCGGCCTGCACCAGCGGGACAACGAGCGGCTCATCCGCACCCTGGAACAGATGCGGGACAGAGGCAACACGCTCATTGTCGTCGAGCACGACGAGGACACGATGCTCGCCGCCGACTACATCATCGACATGGGACCGGGAGCCGGGGTGCACGGCGGCCAGGTGGTCGCCGCCGGGACGCCGCAGGAGATCATGGCCGATCCGCAATCCCTGACCGGCCAGTACCTGTCGGGGCGGCGCTTCATCCCGGTGCCCGCGGCGCGCCGGGGCTGCGACGGCAGGTTTCTCACGGTGCGCGGCGCGCGCGAGCACAACCTGAAGGACGTCACAGTCCGGATCCCCGTCGGCGTCTTCACCTGCGTCACCGGCGTGTCGGGATCCGGCAAGTCGACGTTGGTGAACGAGATCTTGTACAA
>JADGGD010000392.1 GCA_019690095.1 Chloroflexota bacterium | reverse complement strand
AATCTGTCCCAATGCCCGGGCGGAGCCACGGGGCCAGCGCGCTCTCACGAGCGTAATCAGGATCGTTATCGTCACCTGGGACATAATGTTTCGACCGAGGCTTCGCAAAGAAATCGTCCCAGAACAGGGTCAGGAAATCGGGCAGGGACCAGCACTCACCAGCGGCGTCAAGGCCGGGCAGTGAACGGAAAACAGACTCTTGGCTCGGCTCCGTTGGGCCCTTTCCCCGCACGAAGGCATTGAACTGACGGGCTGCTCGCACGGCAGCATCCTGCAGTTCTGGCGATAGTGGAAGGCCAGCCAACCTGCTCCGCAGCGTCGCGTCATCGGGGCTTCCAGCGGGATTGGCGATCTCCGTCTGCCCCAGACCCAGCAAACCTGGATCGGGCCGGCCAAAGCGTCGATATTGGTAGCCTGGCCGGTGAAGACTTCGCTGCTGGAGCTGCTGTACGGCCGACGCGGGATCTGAAACAGTATCTCTGAGAAAATTTGGGTCCAGCTTGCCGATGTTGTGGAGCAGGGCGGCGATCTCCGCCCGCAGGATCATTTCGATCTGTTGAGTCGGTATCGTCCAGCTGGTCACCCACGAGCCTCCTTCAACAGGTCACCGCAAGCCTCATCTACTGCTATCTGCAATGTTGTCTTCCCTGTGACAGGTGCTATGGCGTCGAACTGGTAGGGCCGCGAACGGCTCCAGAGGTGTAAAGAGCCCGGCTGTGGTAACTCAGCGTGGGCCACGCCGAAGCCGCTGCTCTTCTTGGCGGCGAAACCGTAAACGGTCATCATCTCTCGTACGGCATCAGCAACGAGCCTCAGATGAGAGGCTACCCTCGCTCGCGTTTCAGTCGGCGATCCATCGGTCAAGACCATGGGCGCGTAGAGCAGGCGGAAACAGCCTCTGGCACCTCGCGGCACACTTTCCATCAGCACCGGTCGCTCTCCAGCACGAGTCCGCCGATCGTGCGGATTGATTACTTCCAGGTCGATGGCACCGAAAAACGTAGGGAAACAGTAGAGACTCCCGGCCAGAATGCCGTCGGCAGCATACTCCTCAGAGAGCCCGAGAGCACGCAGGTACGCGGTCAGCTCACGTCGATACGCGAGCGTGGCCTGTTCACCTCCTACCCGATCCAGGTACGGCCCCGTGCCACTCACGCCGTCTTCCTCGCCCTTCTCGGTCCCGAACAGTTGCGTCAGCTGCAGACGGCGACCAGCGAAGGCCTGCACGTGCTCGGGGAGGAGACGTTCTGCTTCGCTCAGGCCCTGCCACCAATCCACCAGTTGCTTGGTGCTCATCCAGCGCAAGCTGCCCTTCCAGGAAGATGCCGCGATACCCGGCATCGCGAACACTTTGTCCTTACGGATTGGGTTTTCGAGGATGTAGAACGTGGTATCGTCGCGGGTGAGCAATGGCTCCGCTAAGGCAAAACAGAAATCGAGGAAGTACCACGGCCCTGGTAATGCTCGGAGAGCAGCGGGGTCGGGAACCGGGCTCGTCAGGCTATCCCAGAAGCCGGCCAGCCCCTGAGACCGAAGTTGCTCGCGCAAGTAACTGCCGGGCGCTACTTCTCGACGCACGTGGTCAACCCAACGTCGGCGAAAAGCATCAGGGCCGATCGGCCGTTCAACCGGTACGGTGTCCAATGCCAGGTACACTCCCGCCGCCAGCTCACCCCAGGCGGGCCAGCGTGGAGCAATCTGAAGCACACTCTGCCACAACTCGCTGGCTGAGCTCGTGATTCGATCTCTGAGTTCTCTCTGAAGATCGCGGTCACGTGCCCTGTCTGTATTTTCCAGTTCGATCTCGGCAGACCAGATATCCCTGATCTTTGCACTCAGTTCGTTGCTTCCTACATAGTCGGCAATAAAGTCTCTCATCACTGCTGACCTCATAGCAGACAACGGAGGAAATCGGCGGTCGTCGTGCAAGGCTTTGGGCAGGGCGGCTGGCACCGAGATGGATTCCCCAGTTCCTTCCACTCATAATCCACGTGGGATAGGGTCGTTCCCAGAGCCTGGTTCCACAACGCTGGCTTGGTCAACGCACTATATAGT
>JADGGD010000391.1 GCA_019690095.1 Chloroflexota bacterium | reverse complement strand
CCAGCTCAGCGCCGCGCCATCGCCGAGCGCGGCATCGACAACGGCGCTGAGCCGCTACGATGCGAAGCGAGCGATCTCCCTGGCTGAGGAGATCGGGCTCCTGCGGATCGAGCAGATCCCGAACCAGAAGATCGGCGGCACGACGACGGTGGCTCGCCTCAACCGGGAGCATCCGCGTGTGGTCGAGCTCATCGGCATCCGCGACGAGATCATCCGGCGGCTGGCGGTACTCCTGGCTAGCCGCTCTGCTGTACCGCGCGGGCTCCTGCAGGCCTCAGTCGCCGAAAACACCAGGCTCGAGCCCGGGGAGATCTCCTCCTGGATCGATTTCCTCGTCTCAGAGGGAATCTTTATCCTCGAATCCCCCCATGACGGGACATCGGCGATGCTGCGCACGGAGCCGCGTGATCTGATCGTCTCTCGGGTCCTGCTCCGGTCCGCGATCGCCGCAGAAGCCAATCAGCCCGCCCCGGCGAACTCCGGCTGAGGAGAGGAATCCTTCACGGGCATGCAAGCCCTGGGGCAGGCGGACTGATCCGCCTGCCCCAGGGGCAGAATACCCGGCGCTCCGGACATGCGCATGCATGCCGCGACAGCATGTCCCTCGATGCGCGCGCCAGAGGCCGGCCGGCTACCAGGTGTGGGCGTGCCCCGGTGAACGGGCCGATCAGTGACCGGGCGGATCAGCCGAGGCAGAAGGTGAAGATATCTCCGGTGCGGCGCGGGTCTCGGCACCGGCCGCCGGGCTCTCGAGCGGCAGACCGTACCCCGGCATAGGGGGCTTAGCCGGGACAACATCCTGGCCGGCCGCGCGGCTCGGTGTCGGGGTCTCGTGCACGGTCAATCCATCCCTGACCTCACGTACCCCCGCCACGGTCCAGGCATCTTCGATCGCCAGCTGTTTTGCAAGGGTTGAGCCGACCGTACCAGACAGGGTAACCACGCCGTCCTGAACGGTCACGGTGATCCCGAGCGAGCTGACAGCTTCGTCGTAGAAAAGGGCACTCTCCACATCTCGTCGAATGTCCTCATCCGGGCGAGATGGCGCCGTTCCGGGGAAGGGGCCGTGGTCCCCCATAGCAAAGACGTGCGGCTCGACTGCTCGCTCGCGATAAGGCTCACGTCCCTCGAAGCGTTCGCCCCGAATCTCCTCAGCCATCGTACCCTCCTTCAGCGACTCCCGGTGGTCGCGCAGCACGCGCAAGTCACGTGCCGGTCGGGGCGGCCGAGCGGGCACGAGTCCGGTGCGGCGGCACGGGCATCGAAGATAGCAAGACCGACGAAAGCGAAAGGGGAGCTGAGAGAGCGGGGCCTCCCTACCGGCCGCACGGCGTGGCCGGTAGGGAGATGGCTTGCCAGGAAGCAAGTTTTTCCTGGTAAGAGAGTACCGGTGGAAGGTCAGTAAAACAGCTGGGCGAGCTCGTAAAGGCTGAGATCAACCAGACGCGTCCGCGCCACAGCCTCGGCGAGCGGGCACGGCACAATGTCTGTCCCGCGCAGCGCAGGCATATAGCCGAAGCGCCCTTCATTGACATAATCGACAGCTGCGACGCCGTACCGTGTGGCCAGCACCCGATCGAACAGTGTTGGCGAGCCGCCTCGCTGCAGGTGCCCGAGAACGGTGACCCGCGTCTCGAAACCAGTTCGCCGCTCGATCTCTCGCCCCAGGAGCTCCCCGATATTGCGGCGATCGAGGCGCACGTGGCCAAACTGATCGGTCTCGCCCTGCTCGTTCGTCTGTAGATCCGGTACGACCGCGCCCTCGGCCACCACGATAATACTGAAGTCTTTACCCATCTGGCGGCGCCGCTCGAGGTGGCGGCAAACAACATCGATCTCGGTGGGCCGCTCGGGGATGAGGATAAAATCAGCGCCACCGGCCAGCCCACCAACGACGGCCACCCAGCCGGCCTCGCGCCCCATAACCTCGACCACCAGGACGCGGTGGTGCGAGCTTGCGGTCGTGTGCAGTTTATCGAGCGCATCCGCGACGATGGTCACCGCCGAGTTGAAGCCGATCGTGTAATCAGTCCCGTTGACATCGTTATCCATGGTC
>JADGGD010000390.1 GCA_019690095.1 Chloroflexota bacterium | reverse complement strand
GGCGGGAAGCCGGAGGGCGGTGGCAGGGTGCGTAGCCTGAAAGGGCGACCATCACGGGGACGGACCCTCCTCCAGCCGGGTTTCCCGCCCGAAGAAGCCGCCAGGGCGTGGTCTTGGGATTCCTAAGCCCCATTACCCACACGGGCTGGTAGAGGAGTGCGGAGTATGTATTCTGCCTTGCGACGCCGCCAAGGCGTGCCCGTTTGGCTACCAACCCAGGACTCTACCACTGCGTCGGGGGTCCCCTTGGTGCGGCTTGGCGAGAAGGAATTGGGCTCAGAGGAAGGCTGGCTCCAGCCACTCCTGTTTCATCATCCCGAACTACTCCCCATTCCGGCAATGGAGGCGGATTTTGGGCAGGTGGTGGCCCTCGCGCGGGGTGTGCCCGTAGGAGGCAACCAGATCGATCTCCTCTTCGGTAGTCCCTCGGGCCGCATTGCGCTTGTCGAAACCAAACTGTGGCAGAACCATGAAGCCAAGCGGGAGGTGGTGGCCCAGACTCTAGACTATGCGAAAGAGATTCAACGCTGGGATTACGAGACATTGGATCGGCATGTGCGGCGCGGCGCGGGGGGTACTGAGGGAGTCTTGGAGAAACTTTCACGAGTAGCGTCTGCGCACGGTGCCTGGTCCCGACAAGACCTCCGCGACGCTGTGGAAATGACTCTACGCTCCGGCCGCCTGTTGATCCTGATCGTGGGCGACCGCATCCGCCCAGAGGCGGAGGAATTGGCCCGATGGTGCGAGCGGCACCTGACCCTGCGCTGGTCGTTAGGATTGGTGGAACTGGAAGTATACCGTAACCCTCAGAATGAGGGTCTACTCATCGTTCCATCGCTGGTCGAACGAATCGTGGAGGCCCGCCGCTTAGTGGTAACGGTTGAGGGGGCTCGTGCAGTCGATGCTCGGCTAGCGACCATTGGCAAGGAGCGTACCAGGTCACCTTCCGAACCGAAGGACTATACGGTCCTGAACGAGTCCGGGCTGCAACATTGCCTGGAGCAGTTGGGCCGCAATCAAAAATCCGAAGTGATGGCTCAGCGAGCAGCATATGAGGAGTTCCTTCGCAAGTTCTTCCGCCTTGGGATCTCACTCAAAGGCGGTCCTATCGTCGCGTCGTTCGCTCCCGTGGGTAGCGCCGATACGGAAGCAGCGATGCTGCTAGAAATGAGAGGCCGGAAATTTGGTGAAGGCATTACGATTGCCAAATGTGCGTGTTGGCCTAAAGGAAGAAAAGACGCCATTGGGGTATCGTGGGGCATTCGCCAATTGTTCAAGACATGGGCTGGGGATGACAGTCACAAGAGGGACCTTGTGGAGCTACTGCGTCAAGGAATCGCCAACCTCATAGCGGATGAGGCGAACCGAGACAAGTTCTTGGAGCAAACCTCGCCGGAAGGATCGGGTGATGAATGGACCCTTTTATCATGGTTCTCGCCGAACGCTCGTTCGCAGCTTTTAGAGGAGTTAGAACGCTTCTGCCACGAAGCTGCCGCAGTTGATGGCGAGCAGTAATGTGAAAGGCTCTGGCCATCACCGCCTGACGCTCACGCAGAGACAGGGGCACGTCGCGGGCCTCCTCCAACAGCCTCAGATGGCGGGGCTTTTGGGGACGCGCGAACCGCCCTCCCTTCGAGCACCTTTTGGTTCTGAGGCAACGACCCGCGTTCGGGCACCTTGTTTGTGAGGCGAGTCGCTGCCTTGACGACGGCGATGGGGTGTGCGAACATGTGTTCGCTATGGTTTCCAACCCGCGCCCGCTCGCCGTCAAGACGGCGCTCAACCGGGTGGCGAACATGCCCTTCCGCTGGTCGTTGAACCCGTACCGCGGTTGCGCCCACGCGTGCGTCTACTGCTATGCGCGGGTCACGCACGAGTACCTCGGCCTCGATCCGGGCCGAGGCTTCGAGACGGACGTCCTCGCGAAGGTGGACGTCGGGGACGCGCTCGCGCGCGAGCTGGGCCGCCCGCGCTGGCGCGGCGAGGAGGTCGCCGTCGGAACCGCGACCGACCCCTACCAGCCGGCCGAGGCGAGGCTCCGCCTCACGCGACGCGTGCTCGAG
>JADGGD010000389.1 GCA_019690095.1 Chloroflexota bacterium | reverse complement strand
ATGAGCCACTTCCGATGGCCAATCACACCGGCTCCCTCCTCCCCATCCGTGTCGCTGGGCCGCGTCTGCGCGACGGCCGCCGCCCAGCAGCGCGCTCAGGCCCTCGGGCCGTTGCAGGCCCACCGAGGCGAACCGCGCGGCCCCGTCGGCGTCCGCACGGCCGCCCTACCGCGTGAACGCCGCCGGGACCCCGCCGTCCACCGTGATCATGCAGCCGGTCGTCTTGGCGCTGCGGGCGCTGGCCAAGAACAAAACCGCCTCCGCCACGTCGTCCGGGAACACGTTCACCTTGAGCAGCGTCCGGTCCCGGTAGTACGCTTCGAGTTCATCCACCCGGATGCCGTACGCCCGCGCGCGCTCCTCGCGCCACGACGAGTTCCAGATGTTCGACCCCTGCAACACCGCGTCGGGGAGGACGGAGTTGACGCGGATGCCGAGGGGTCCGCCTTCCACCGCCAGGCAGCGCGCCAGGTGCGCCTCCATCGCCTTCGCCGCGCTGTAGGCCGCCGCGTCCTTGCCGGCGTACACCGCGTTTTTCGACGTGACGAAGATGATGTTCCCACCGATGCCCTGCTTCTGGAAAATGCGGAACGCCTCGCGCGAGACGAGGAAGTACCCCGTACCGAGCACCGATACGTTGCGGTTCCACTCGGCGAGGCTCGTCTCCGTGACCGGTGCCGACCCGGCCAGCCCCGCGTTGGAGACGAGGATATCCACCCCGCCGTAATACAGCACCGCCTCCTCGTACGCCCGCGCCACCGCCGCCTCGTCGGTCACGTCGACCGACACCGCGATCGCGCTGCCCTCCCCGTGCCGCTCGTTCAGCTCGCCCGCCAGCTTCTCCGCCGCCGGCACCGCGAGGTCCGCGATCACCACGTGCGCGCTCTCGGCCGCCATCCGCCGCGCGATGGCCGATCCGATGCCCCCCGCGCCCCCGGTGATGAACGCCACCTGGCGCGCCAGCTCGCGCTCGGGCGGCGCCAGCGTGAGCTTGTACAGCTCGAGCGGCCAGTACTCGACGTCGAACGACTCTTTGGCATCGAGCGAAACAAACTCGCCGAGCGCCGTCGCCCCGCGCATCACCGCCACCGCGCGGTGGTACAGGGAGACGCAAATGTCCGCCATCTTTTTCGACTTGCCGGTGCCGATGACCCCGAGCCCCGGGATGAGGATGATGCGCGGGTAGGGATCGTGCATCTGTTCGTCGCCGGTGCGGTTCTCCTCAAAGTAGCGGATGTACGCTTCTTTGTACGCGGCCAGCCCGTCGCGCAGCTTCCGCTCCAAGTCCGCCAGGTCCATCGATGCCGGGTCCCAGTCGACGAAGAGCGGCACCCGCTTCGTGTGCACCAGGTGGTCCGGGCAGGCGGCGCCGACCTGGGAGAGGTCTTTGGCCGCCTGGCTGTTCACAAATTGCAAGAAGTCCTCGCTGTCGTCCCAGGTGAGGATGACCCGCTGCTGCTCGGAGACCACGCCGCGGATGACCGGCAGGATGGAGACGGCCACCTTCCGCCGCACGTCCTGCGGCAATGCCTTGTGCCGCGGGCCGCCGAACAGCCGTGCCGGATTGACCCTGGCCTCGATGTAATCGCGCGCTTCTTGGATGACGCGCAGGGTGTTCCGGTAGCACGCCTCCGACGTCTCGCCCCAGGTGATGAGCCCGTGCTTTTCCATCAGGACGAGCTCGCACTGCGGGTTCGCCGCGACGGCGAGCGCGATCTCCTTCGACAGCCTGAACCCCGGCCGGCGATACGGCACCCAGACCATCCGGTCGCCGAAGATCTCCCGCGCCAGCCGCTCGCCGCCTTGCGTGCAGCAGAGCGCCACGATGCTGTCCGGATGGGTGTGATCGACATGCTTGAAAGGAAGAAACGCGTGCAGGAGCGTCTCGATGGACGAGCGCGGATGGCGGGCGTCGAGCATGCAATGCGCCAGGTAGGCGACCATCTCCTCGTCCGTCATGTCGTCCCGTTCGAGGAGCGGCCGGATGTCGTCCATGCGCAGGGCGGTGAAGCTCCTCTCCGTCGCCTCCGCCAAATCCGATCCGCTGCCTTTCACCCAGAGCACCTCAACCATC
>JADGGD010000388.1 GCA_019690095.1 Chloroflexota bacterium | reverse complement strand
GGGCAAGTCCAGGGACATTACTCACACAGGCTGCTAGGGCGCAGTACGATGGCATCGTCGCGTCCTCCCAACTCGACCTTCGCGCCGAATGCCTCCGCCACGAGCCGGAGCGGAACGAGCGTCCTACCGCCGTAGATGGAAGCCGGCACGTCACCCTTGACCTCCTGGCCGTTCACCAGGACGCGGACGACTGTGTGGCCGTCGTACGTGCCCCAAGGCGCCGAGGCCGTCGCGAACACCGGGACCGAGAGCACGATCACCGCCAGAGCGGCCACCGCGAGTCTCCTCATCGTCCGAACCCCCTGCGGCGGCAGCATACCGTCGCCGAGAACATAGAGACCGGTGGCGGGCCGAGCTACCGAAAAACTGGTCCGAGCGGCACTGGGGGCCGCGCGGAAGGCGGAGGGATGCAGGCGATGAAGACGACGGTTCCGTGCTACTCCACGAACGCCGATCCTTCGCGATCGTCGAACCGGCGGTGGAGCGAGCGCCATTCACGATTCCGCCCCGCTCTGGCCGCGCTGGGGCGGGCGATGTGGACGCGCACATCAGCGGTGACGATCAGGCCCTCCTGCACGGCCTGCTCCCCAAGCCGTGCAAATACGTGAAGTACGGCGGTGTGATCACTCCAGCGGCTGGACGGTCCCGGTGCTCCCATCGACGGTGACCACTTGGCCATCGCGCAGCCGGACCGTGGCGTCGCCCGTGGCCACCACCGCGGGGATCCCATACTCTCGCGCTACCAGCGACGCGTGGGCTGCCAGCGTCCCGCCGTCGGTCACCACCGCAGCGGCGCGGGCGAAGAGGGGGGTCCACGCCGGTGCGGTGGCCCGGGCCACGAGCACCTCGCCTTCCTGGAAGCGGTCGAAGTCCTCCGGACCGCGGACGATGCGAACCGGGCCTGTGGCACGGCCAGGGCTCGCCGGCTGCCCGACGATGGCGCCTTCCGACGGCTGGCCCGTCGCGCGTACCGCCTCCACAACGCTGGTCACGGCGCGTTCGAGGAACCGCGCATGCCCGATTGTGAGGGGAGCCACCAGCCGCCTCCGCTGTTCCCACTCGGCGCGCCGGCGGCGGACGACCTCTTGAAGCGGTGCGGTTGCTTGCAGTTCGGCACGGGTGAGGAAGAACACGTCCTCCGCCTGGTCGATCACGCCGGCTGCCCGGAGGGTCGCTCCCAGCCGGAGCGCGCAGCGCCGCAGCAGCGGCCAGCCCAGCGTGAACCAGCGTGCCTGCTCCTCCCGGAGAGCCGCATAGCGCTGCGCCACTTCGAGCAGGGATTCGAAGCGGGCGAGCAAAGGGGGCCGGTCGGCCAGGGCCCGCCTGCAGGCAGCTTCGGCCGCCTCGCGCTCGGCTGCGAGCCGCTGCCTGCGGCCGCCCAGAAAAGCTTCCGATCGCCTCCAGCCCAGCTCGCCCGCCGTCGGCCAGTACCAATCGACGCTCTGGACTGCGTGAGCGGGCACGGACAGGTCGAGGCCCGGGAGTCCTCGCAGCAGGACCTGTACACTCCCATACTCCTCGGCGCTCACGTGCCGGCGCAGAAAGCTGGCCAGGCTGCCCTCCATCTTCCACGCCGACCCGCCGACGATGGCCAGGGACCACAAGCACTCGCCAGCCACGCGCCCGATCTCGTCGATGAGCCCAGACAGCGCCGACGGCGGTGCCGTTTCCACGCGACGCTCGCCTTCGGCGACCAGCCGTCGATATCGCGGCAGAAGCTCCTCTCGCCAGCGCCGGGCGAGCACTTTCAGCACCGTCCGGTCCGCAGTCTCGGGCCGGGTGGTGACGCGCACGAGCGCGTTCAGGAGGAAGGAGACGATCCGACCACGGCTCTCAACCAGGGCGCGCAGCAGGATCACCGGGACCGCTCTCGGGTTGGGGGCGGCGGTGTAGTACCAGCCGTTGATCGCCACGTACCGCCAGGGGACCGCCGCTCCCGCGGTCTGGCGCATCCCGAGCAGGTAACCCTCCTCCATGCGCTGCAGAAGCCAGTCCTGAAACAGGGGCGTCATGGGTTCCGGAAGCCACTCCCCCAGGCGGAAGTTGCGCATCCAGTAACCGGGTGAGGGTGGGGTCCAGTC
>JADGGD010000387.1 GCA_019690095.1 Chloroflexota bacterium | reverse complement strand
GCGGCGCCCTGCGCCGCACCCGCGGAGACGCTGCCCGCCGCCGCGCGCCCGTCCCCAGCCGCCGGCGCATCCTGCGCGCGAGCCCTGCTCGCGGCCTGCTTGGACGACGGGGACGGCAGTTCCAACGAGGTGGCCGCCGCGGTGGCCTTCGCCGCCGTGGCGACGATCGTCGTGGAGCGTTCGGCGGCGAGCGCAAGTCCGGTGGCGATGCCGGCCTCGCTCAGCGTCAGCGCGGCGATCAACGCGACGTGGACAATTTTCATGTTCGACCCTCCTTTATCGCCGGCGCCTGCGCGCCAGAAATTTTCGTGCGACAAAGCACGGTCGAATTATAAACGTAATGGACCTCAAATGGTCGATGTAATATATGGGAATGCTAATTCGACTCAATATTCGCGATGGGCCATGAGATTTGGATTTCGGCCAGCGGCGCGCGCCAATCGTCCGGCGGCGGGCAGACAAACGTTCCGTAGCCGGGAAACTCGATTCGCCAAGCGTGGAGCAAAAATCCACGAAAATTGCGGAACCGCGGTCCACCGTATTTTTCGTCGCCCCACAGCGGCGCGCCGATGTACGCAAGATGCACGCGGATCTGGTGCGTGCGGCCCGTGGACGGCTCGACGCGCAGGAGAGACGCCCTGTCGCTCACGGCGAGCGGGACGATGCGGGTGACCGCCGGGCGGAAGGACGACGGCGCGCGCCGGCGGGCGCCCGCGGGGAGGTGCGGACCTGCCGGCAGGTTGTCGTCGATCGCGGCGCGCGTTTCACGCCGTGCCTCATCGCGGGCGAGAGGGACGTCAATGACGCGCTCGCCCGGGTGGCCACGGACGGCCGCCAGGTACTCCTTGCGGGCCTCGCGGGCGCGGAACGCCGCGGTCAGCGCCCTCGCGGCGGCCGCAGTGCGGGCGAAGACGACCAGGCCTGACGTGCCGCGGTCCAGGCGATGGACCGGCACCGGGCGGAACGTGCCGAGCGACTCGCCACGGGCCTCCAGCCAGGCCTGCACGCGGTCGACGAGCGTGTCCCCGGCGCCGCGGCCGCCCGCGCCCGGATGCGTGAGCACGCCCCGGGGCTTCGACACGACGAGCACATCGTCCGAGAGATGGACCACGTCCACCGCTGGATGCGCGCCGGCCTCCGGGAGACGGTAGCGAACGGCGTCGAAGTCGGCCTCGCGCATCGCGAAGGAGACGCGGTCTCCCTTGCGCAGCACCGCGTTCGGCTTCGCGCGCCGGCCGTTGAGCCGCACGCGTCCCGTGCGCAGCATCTTGTGCAGGCCGGAGAGCGGCACGCCGGGCAAAAGGCGCCGCAGGAAGGCGATGAGCTTGCGACCGTCCTGGTCAGCGCCGACGACGAGTTCTTGCAACGGTTCTTCGCACCGCCCCGGCAAGGATGTGAAACTTTCGCCCTGCGAAGGAATCGTAACACTATAATCAAAGTGGTTCGTGTCGCTCGCCGTCTCATTCGACGGCCCACCTAAGGCGCCGCCGGACTTCGTCATCGACGGGCGATGGACTCACGGAAGGGATGATTGCGCATGCCGGTCGCCAAAGGCGGCTTGGAAGACGTCATCGCCGGGCAATCCGAGATTTGTTTCATCGACGGCAAGGAGGGCCGGTTGCTCTACCGGGGGTACGACATCACGGACCTCGCGGAGCACGCCACGTTTGAGGAGGTCGCTCACCTCCTCTGGTACGGCCGGCTTCCGAACCGTGCCGAGTTGGACCGGATCACGTCGGAGCTCGCCCGCAACCGCGCCATCCCCGCGGAAGTGCTCGATCTGGTCCGGCGGGCGCCCCGGACGGCCCACGCGATGGCCGTCCTGCGTTCCGCCGTCTCGCAGCTCGGCGTTCTCGATCCGGAAGCTGACGACGATTCCCGCGAGGCCAACCTGCGCAAGGCGGTTCGCCTGGTGGCCCAGACGGGCACGCTGGTCGCGGCCATCGGCCGCGTGCGCCAGGGCCAGGAGCCGATCGCGCCGAACCCCGAACTTGGCCTCGCCGCCGACTTCCTCCGCATGCTCACCGGCCGTGAGCCGAGCCCGGAAGACGCGCGCATTTTCGACGTGTGCCTCATCCTGCACGCCGAC
>JADGGD010000386.1 GCA_019690095.1 Chloroflexota bacterium | reverse complement strand
CCGGCAGCGGAATGATGAACATCGGCAACACCACCGCGAGGATACAGCCGTACGCCACCATCACGGCAGGCGTGACAGGCAGTTGAAACAACAGGGCGGCCGCCGCCATGGCCGCCGCGCCGACGCCCATGAACCCCAGGCGACGGTGCGGCTTGATCAGGCGGCCAAAAGCATAAAAGGCGGCGAACATCAGCCCGTTTTGCAGGAGAAGGAAACGTCCGAGCCGCGCCTCGCTGCCGGTGGTCACATACAGAAGCAACCCAATGAGAAACAGAAACACGCCCTCGCGCAACCCGTAGATGAGGCAGCCGGCCATCACCATCCGCCAAGGGCGGCGCGCCAGCGCGCCGGCCGCCACCTCCCATGCGAAACGCGCCGCGGCGGGCTCCGGGCGGATCTGAAAACTGAGGAACGCCGCCAGCGCGAACATGCCCAAGGAGAGGGCGAAGATGACATGATACCCGGCCAGCCCGCCGAGGCGGTCCTCGGCGGTGATGAGCCAGCCTGCCACGGGCGGGGCAATCATCCCGGCGGCCGCCGTCACCACGCCGTGGTAGCCGTAAAACGCCTCCCGCTCACCGTGGCGGGTCAAGGTGAGGCCGAGCAGGTTGAACGCAAACCAGTAAAACCCGCCCGCCGTGCCCATGAGCGCCCCGAGCAACACCGGCCACGACGCCACCTGCGTGCCGCCCGCCAGCGCGACGGCGTAAAACAGCGCGTGCAAGGCCAGCCCGATGCGCAGCGGCCAACCGGCGTGCCACCGGATGGACAGCTGTCCGGCGGCCACAAAGGTGATGGGCAACAGCGTGTACACCGCCAGGTTGTACCACCCGATGGCCGCGTAGGTACGGTCGACCTTCCACAAATACACGTTCACGAACGTATTCGACAAGCCCACCGCCAAGCCGAACACGCCGCTGATGCCGATGAGCCACCACGCCTGCTTGCGCATCGCCGCACCGTCACCCCCAGCCGATGGCCCGTTCGCGATGTCCCCCAGGCCGAGCCGCGCGTACGCCGACCCAGTTCTCCCCGCGCGCCTCATCCCGCGCACCCCACGCGCCTGTGCAACCGGGTGCAAAGTCTGGTATCCTGGAGGCGCTTGTATCTGAAAGAGGAGGGGAAGCGGATGACGGCGCCAGACTTCACCGCGCCCAAGGCGGCGTACGAGCGGTACGACGGCATCCTGCTCGGCGCCAACGTCTCCGTGGCCAAGACGGGTTTGTTGGCTGCGGTCGAAGAGACCATCCGTTACGATGCCAACACGTTCATGATCTATACGCGCAGCAACCGGGGCGGCAAAGCACGGCCCATCACCGAGTTTCACCGCGACGAAGGGTGGGCGTTGATGCGCCAGCACGCCATCGCCGATCCGGTGGTGCATCTGTCCTACCTGGTCAACTTGGCGAGCCCGAAACCGGACACGTGGGCGTACGGGGTGAGCGTTCTGCGCGAGGAGATTGAGCGCGTCGCGTACCTCGGCTTTCGGTACATCGTCATGCATCCCGGCAGCCACGTCGGCGAAGGCCCCGCGTACGCCATCGAGCGGATCGCAGAGGGGCTCAACGAGGTCCTCACGGGGGAAGAACCGCTGACGGTGTGCCTGGAGACCATGGCCGGAGACGGTTCAAAAGTGGGCAATTCCCTGGAGGAGATTGCGGCCATCATCGAGCGGGTGCACCATGGGGACAAGCTCGGGGTCTGCATCGACACCTGCCACAACCACAGCTACGGCTACGACATCGTCTCCGACTTCGACGGCTTTCTCGAGTTGTTCGACCGCATCCTCGGACTGGACCGGCTCAAGGTGGTGCACATCAACGATTCGAAGACGCCGTTTGGCTCGCGCAAAGACCGCCACGCCAACATCGGGGAAGGCTCCATTGGCCTCGCGGCTTTGAAACGGATTGTCCATCACGAGCAACTGCGCGGCATCCCGCTCATCCTGGAAACACCTGGCGGCAAGTACCGTGCCGAGATGGACCTGTTGCTCGACCGCCCGCGCGGGCCGGAGGAGCTGTACGTACCGCTCGGCGGCAGCGGTGAGCCGGCCTGACGGGCACAGGTCAGACGTTGTCCCAGCCCCCGCCTCCGTCC
>JADGGD010000385.1 GCA_019690095.1 Chloroflexota bacterium | reverse complement strand
ACGCAGGCGATGATCGGCTCCAGGAGGTTCTCACCGGCCCGCGCGGCCGCCTCCAGTTCGGCCAGGGCCGCGCGGACTGCCCCGCGGTCGCGCCGCTGGCGGAGCGCGCGCAGATGCTCCAGCCGGGCGGCGGCGACGGCCGGATCTACTTTAAGGATCTCGATGCGCGGCGCCGCGTCGTCAGTGAAGCGATTCACTCCCACGATCACCGCTTCGCCGCTCTCGACCTGCTGCTGGTACCGGTAGGCGCTCTCGGCGATCTCGCGCTGGATGTAGCCGGTCTCGATCGCGCGCAGGGCGCCGCCCAGCCGGTCGATCTCGTCCAGGTACCGCCGCGCCTCTGCCTCGATCCGATCGGTGAGGCTCTCGACGAAGTAGCTTCCCCCGAGTGGATCGATCGTATTGGCCACGCCGCTCTCGAAGGCGATGATCTGCTGGGTGCGCAGGGCAAGGCGCGCGGTCTGTTCGGTCGGGAGCGCCAGCGCCTCGTCCAGGGCGTTGGTGTGGAGGCTCTGACAGCCGCCGAGCACCGCCGCCAGCGCCTCGATGGTCGTCCGCACGACGTTGTTCTCGGGCTGCTGGGCGGTCAGCGAGCACCCTGCGGTCTGCGCATGGAAGCGAAGCATCTGGGCCCGCGGCGAGCGGGCGCCGAAGCGTTCCCGCATGATCCAGGCCCAGAGACGACGGGCGGCGCGGAACTTCGCCACTTCCTCGAAGAGATCCAGATGGGCGTTGAAGAAGAAGGAGAGGCGCGGGGCAAACCGCTCGACATCCAGGCCGCGCTCAACCGCGCACTGGACGTAGGCGATGGCGTTCGCGAAGGTGAAAGCGACCTCCTGGACGGCGGTTGCCCCGGCTTCCCGGATGTGGTATCCACTGATCGAGATCGGGTTCCAGTGCGGCAGGTGCTCGATGGCGTAGGCGATCGTATCGGTTACCAGGCGGAGCGAGGGGCCGGGCGGATAGATGTACGTGCCCCGAGCGATGTATTCCTTCAGGATGTCGTTCTGGACCGTCCCGGCCAGATGGTCGAGCGGGATCCCGCGCCGGCGGGCCAGCGCGACATACATCGCCAGGAGGATCGGCGCGGTCGCGTTGATCGTCATCGATGTGCTCACCCGATCGAGCGGGATGCCGTCGAAGAGGCGCTCCAGATCCTCGAGCGAGCTGATAGAGACGCCGACCTTGCCAACCTCTCCCTCGGCAAGGGGGTGATCGGGGTCGTAGCCCATCTGGGTCGGCAGGTCGAAGGCGACCGAGAGACCGGTCTGGCCCTGGGACAGCAGGTAGCGGAACCGTCGGTTCGACTCCTCGGCGGTGGCGTAGCCCGCGTACTGACGCATGGTCCAGAGCCGTCCCCGGTACATCGTCGGCTGGACCCCCCGGGTGAACGGGTACTGGCCCGGAAAGCCGAGCCGCTCGAGATAGGGGCCGTGCTGGGTGGAAGGATCGTACAGCGGTTCGACCGCGATCCCGGAGAGGGTGCGGAAGGAGGCCTGGCGCTCGGGGGACCGCTGGCGGGCGGGCTCGAAGACGTTCTCCTCCCACCGCCGGCGCGCCGCCGCGATGTCGGCCTCACTGCCGTGCGAGCCACGCTGATCGTCTGCCATCGCCCTCTCCTCCGGTCGGGCCCCTGCCCTATTCGAGCACAACCAGGGTACGTCCCTGCTCGACGGACTGCCCGGCCTGGACCTCGACGGACTTGACCCGGCCGGCGCGCGGTGCGCGGATCTCGTTCTCCATCTTCATCGCCGAGAGGATCACGAGCCCCTGGCCCGGCTGGACCTCCTGTCCCGGCACCACCTCGACCGAGACGACGGCGCCGGGCATCGGTGCTGTCACCGCGATCTCTCCGGTCTCGAGGCGTGTCTTCCGCTGGATGTTCGCGAGCCGCCGGGCCCACTCGTCCTGCACTGTCAGATGGAACAGCTCGCCGTTGATCAGCAGGTCATAGGCGCTGCCGCGCGCCTCGACGAAGATCTCGTACGAGCGGTTGTCGATGAGCAGGGAGTAGAGCGAGGGGGGGGTTACCGCGCGCAAGTCGAGGGTCAGGTGCTGATCGCCGATCTGAACCTTGAGCCGTTCCCCGTCTTCCTGG
>JADGGD010000384.1 GCA_019690095.1 Chloroflexota bacterium | reverse complement strand
GCCCTACCCCAGACCCACCGACAGCAACACCCCTGCCGCCGACGCCGACCCCCATTCCTCCCACCGCGACCCCGTCTGTGCGCCAGGCGGCTTCCTGGTTCGACCACACAACGATCCTCGGGGCATACGGGCGTGCTTTCGGCGTCGCACCGATCCTGGGGCGACTGGGAATGTACGCGAATATTGACGCGATGGCAAGCGATATGGCGCGCTTCGCCGCGCAGATCCGGGCGGTTAATGGCGGTAAGCGGATCCTGACTGAGATTCACCTCATCTACGCCCTGGCGATGCCCTGCAGTGCCGGCACCGACTGCCTCTCCTACTTCGAGGCGATGGATCAGGATCTCGTAGCCAGCTATATCACGCCGGCCCGCCAGCGGGGCTGGCTTGTTTTCCTCGACACCCAGCTCGGGCGCTCAGATCCGCTCTCCCAGGTCAAGCGCATGATCGCCCGAGGGTATCTCGCCTACGATAACGTGGAGGTCGCGCTCGACCCGGAGTTTCATGTGGTCGAAAGCGGCCAGGAACGCCCTGGTATTCCAATCGGAACCATCACTGCCCGACAGGTCAATGATGTCCAGGCGCTCCTGGATGAGTATGTCCGAACGCATGATCTTCCCCACAAGAAGATCCTGATCGTTCATCAGTTCGGCGACAAGATGGTAGGGGACGGCGTCCCCTTCATGATCCAGGACAAAGAGCAGCTTCGGGTCTATCCGAATGTCGATCTGGTGATCGTCGCCGATGGGTTTGGCTCGCCCGACTCGAAGATCTCCAAATACAACAAGATGACCGATGCCCGGGTCTATCCGTTCATCCGGTTTCGAGGGATCAAGTTGTTCCCGCCCAACCCCTACGAGCAGGCCGGACATTACGATCGCCCGGAGCTGACCTTTCGCCAGGTCTTTGGTCTGGACCCAACCCCCGGACAGCTACGGGTGCTCGATCCGCCCGATCTCGTGATCATGAACTGAGGCGGCGTCCAGAATCCTCCACGGCGATCCGCAACTGGCCTGCCGCCCTCCTCCTGTACCAGGGCAACCGCCCCTCTTCCAGTGGACAAGCAGAAGAGCGGCTTACGCGTCGCGGTAGCGGGCGATCGCCGCTTCGTCCAGCTCGATCCCCAGGCCTGGTGCCGTTGGGACGCGGACATACCCCTCCGGGTCGACACGCAGGGGCTCCCGCACGTACCACTGGAACAGGTCGCTGGTCATGCCGGGCGGGTCGTGGAAGACCTCGAGATACGTGGCATTGGGAATCGCTGCACAGAGATGCAGGTGGGCGAACAGCCCAACCCCACCACCACCGTGATGGGGGGCGATGAGCTTATGGTGCATCTCGGCGTAGGCGGCGATCTTGCGAATCTGGCTCATGCTCTCGCTGACCATCGCCTCTGGCTGAATGACATCGTAGCAGTCGCGATCGATGAGCCACCGGAACTCGTGGAGCCCACGATTGTTCTCGCCACCCGCGATGAGGATATCGACCGCCGCGCAGAGCCGGCTCAGGCCATCGAAGTTGTAGCGGTCGAGCGGCTCCTCGAGCCAGTACACGCCCAGACGCTCGAGTTCGCGTGCGGTCTGGATGGCCCGTTGCTCAGTCCAGACCGGTCCGGGCTCTGTCTGTGGGGTACCGGGCTGCTGGGCCTGGTTGGCGTCGACGAGGATGGTCATCGTATCGCCTACTGCCCGCCGCACTGCTTCGACCTGGGCGAGATCCCGCTTCATATCCCAATCGTGAAGGCGGAGTTTCACCGCCCGGTAGCCGTCTGCGCGGACGCGCTGGACATCGTCCGCGCGTTCCTCAGGGGTTCGTACCTCAATGAAGCTCGCGTAGGCGGGGACGCGGTCGGTGTAGCCGCCCCAGAGCTTGTAGAGCGGCTGGCCGCAGGCCTTACCGATGATATCCCAGAGGGCGATCTCGACCCCCCAGCAGCCGTTCGCCATCCGGAGGATGCGGGCGTGCTGTTCAATCGCGAACGGATCCTTGCCGATAAGCTGCGGCCTGACCCAGCTGTCGAAGCTGGACGATGCGCCGTAGCCCGGGGCGCCAATGCCAACGATCCCCTCATCGGTGTAGACCTTTATCTAATAAAAAAAACCG
>JADGGD010000383.1 GCA_019690095.1 Chloroflexota bacterium | reverse complement strand
GCCTTGTACACACCGCCCGTCACGTCATGAAAGCCGGCTCCACCTGAAGCCGCTGGCCGAACCTGGCAGGGGCGGAGGCGTCGAGGGTGGGGCGGGTGATCGGGACGAAGTCGTAACAAGGTAGCCGTAGCGGAAGCTGCGGCTGGATCACCTCCTTTCTAGGGAGGTGCCCCTGCTCGGGAGGGTGGGGGCACGTCTCGGGAGACACGGTCCGGGAGGGCCGTGGGAGCGCCTTCCTACCACTCTTCACCGGGGAACGGGGGCCTTTAGCTCAGGTGGTGAGAGCGCAGTCCTGATAAGACTGAGGTCTCTGGTTCGAGTCCAGAAAGGCCCACCGGGGATGTAGCTCAGCTGGGAGAGCGCCTCCCTTGCACGGAGGAGGGCAGGGGTTCGATTCCCCTCATCTCCACCCCCACGGGCGTGGGGGCGGACCTTACCAAGTGAAGAGGAGCACGCGTCACGCGTAGGAGTGATCTCGCCAGAGCGAGGGCGCGTCGAGGGCGAAGCAGGAGAAGGCGGACGGTGGATGCCCTGGCGCGGTGATGCCGAGGAAGGACGCGGTCGGGCTGCGAGAAGCGACGGGGAGGGGCCCAACACCCGGTGATCCGTCGATGTCCGAATGGGGAAACCCGGCCCGGGGGGACCCGGGTCAGCCGTAAGGCGGGCGCGGGGGGAACGGAAACATCTCAGTACCCCTGTCCAAGGAATCACGCGAGATTCCCGGAGTAGCGGCGAGCGAAAGGGGAGGAGCCCAAACCCATCCCGCTGGGTGGCTGGTCGGCCGATGCGGGGTGGGGGTTGTGCGGCCGCGGGGGAGAGGCGACCACCTCTCCACCGGTGCGGGGCAGGCGAGCCGAAGGACCCTGGGAGGGGCCGCCAGAGACGGTGAGAGCCCGGTAGGCGAAGCCTGGACCGGCTGGCCGCGGTGCGCGAGTACCACCCGTCACGTGGAAGCGGGTGGGAAGCAGGGGGGACCACCCTCCAAGGCGAAAGGGTCACCGCGACCGCTAGCGGAGAGTACCGTGAGGGAACGGTGAAAAGACCCCCGGTGAGGGGAGTGAAAGAGAACCTGAAACCGTCTGCCGACGAGCGGTCAGAGGGCGAGCCGTTCGGGCCCCCTGGTGAGGGGGGTCGGGACGGGGCCTGATGGCGTGCCTATTGAAGAATGAGCCGGCGAGTGCACGGGTGTCGCGGGAGGCTAAGCCCCTGAGGGGTGGAGCCGGAGCGAAAGCGAGTCTGAAGAGGGCGGGAGTGGCACCCGTGCGACCCGAAACCGCGTGAGCTACCCATGGCCAGGGTGAAGCGCCCGTAACGGGGCGTGGAGGCCCGAACGCGTCCGTGGTGCAAAACGGTGCGAGGAGCTGTGGGTAGGGGTGAAATGCCAAGCGAACGCGGAGATAGCTGGTTCTCCCCGAAATGCATTGAGGTGCAGCGCGGGGGCGTGGTCCGGGCGGGTAGAGCGCTGTTTGGGCTCGGGGGCAGACCGCTTACCAAACCCAGGCAAACTGCGAAGCGTCCGGACTGGACCCCGTAGTGAGACGGCGGGGGCTAAGCTCCGTCGTCGAGAGGGGAACAACCCAGACCATCGGCTAAGGTCCCCAACGGCATGCTAAGTGGGAAAGGAAGTGGGGAGGCTCAGACAGCCAGGAGGTTGGCTTAGAAGCAGCCATCCTTGAAAGAGTGCGTAATAGCTCACTGGTCGAGCCTGCCTGCGCCGACAATGGAGCGGGGCTACGCATGCGACCGAAGCCGTGGACCCGGACGAGTGTTCGGGTGGTAGGGGAGCGTTCGGAGGCGGAGAAGGGAGACCCGGGAGGGCTCCTGGAGCGCTCCGAAGTGCGAATGCCGGTATGAGTAGCGTCCAGGCGCGTGAGAAGCGCGTCCGCCGCAAGCCCAAGGGTTCCGACGGAAGGTGCATCCGCGTCGGGTTAGTCGGGCCTAAGCCGGAGGCGTAAAGGCCGGCGGCGATGGGGAATCGGTTGATAGTCCGATACCGTCGTTCGGTGGTGAAGCGTGGGGGACGCTGGGCGGTTGGTCCCGCGGGGCGGTGGAGGAGCTCCGTGGGGGCAGCCTGTGTACGCAGGGTGTCCTGCGAGGGTGGGGGG
>JADGGD010000382.1 GCA_019690095.1 Chloroflexota bacterium | reverse complement strand
CGTTCGCTGGTTACGCTGGTCCGTGCCTATGCGATGTACCAGCCCGTGCGCGTCTTCGCCGCGCTCGGGCTCTTGCTCCTCCTCGCTGGCCTCCTCGGCATCGCCCGCTTCCTCTGGTATTATCTTCACGGAGCCGGGAGCGGTCACATCCAGTCACTCGTCCTGAGCGGGGTATTGGTAGTGGTGGCATTTCAGGTCGGCCTCATCGGGCTCGTGGCTGATCTGATCGCCGCCAACCGGCGCCTGATCGAGGAGGCACTCTATCGGCTCCGCATGCTCGATACGGCCAGCCACCCGCCGGGCGATGGGCTTTCTCCGGCCCCCGGGCGGGCCAGTGACCATCCAGGAGAGAAAGTCACCCATGTCTGATCTGAACGCGCGCACCGCTCCTCTCGACGCGATTCGGCGCGTCCTTCCCCACCGCTATCCTTTCCTGCTCGTGGACCGCGTCCTGGAGGTCTCCGAGGATGGCACCCGGGCAGTGGCGATCAAGAACGTGACGGCGAACGAGCCGTTCTTCCAGGGGCATTTTCCGGATCGTGCGATCATGCCCGGTGTCCTGATCGTCGAGGCGCTGGCCCAGGCAGGAGGAGCCGCTCTCCTCGGCTCGGCCGCCCGGGAGGGGAAGCTGGCCATGCTGGCCGGCCTTGACGGCTTTCGCTTCCGCCGGCCGGTTGTCCCTGGCGATACCCTCCGGCTCGAGGTCACGCTGTTGAAGATGCGCGGTCCGATCGGGCGCGTCCACGGCCGCGCCCTAGTAGACGGTGAGCTGGTTGCCGAGGGAGAGATCACTTTCGCTCTGGTCCCGACCTCGGAGACCCTGACCTAGAGGTCCATCCGCAGGCGCTTATGTCTCCCGCACGCAGGAGTTCCCATCGACGGCCGGCCTGCTCTCCCCTTCCGGAGCCCATCGGCTGCCCTGGGTGGCCAGGGTTCCGAGCCCAGCGAGGGCTCCAGCCTCCACCGGGCTGAGGGACGAACGCGGGGGAACGATGTTGCCTCGACGGCCGGTGACGCGCCAGCCATTTCCACCAGGAAGCCAGCTTCGTCACGCCCTGACGACCCTCCTCTACCGGACGCTGGGCGTGGTACTGGCACCTCGCTTCCGTCGCACCGTTCGCCTGGATGACCTGGCCGCAGCGCGCATCCTGATTCTCAAGCCCTGCTGCCTAGGCGACATCATCTTCGCGACGCCGCTCCTGCGCGAGCTCCGGCGGTCCCTGCCGGATGCTTATCTCGCCGTGGCCGTCGGTGCGCACGCGCGTCCAGGCCTGGCAGGCCATCCGGCGGTCGATGAGCTCATCGACACCGGGCCGATCGGGAGTGGTCGGCTCCGGCCCCGCGCCTTCCTGGCCCTGGCCCGGTACCTGCGGGCGCGTCAGTTTGATGCCTGCTTCGTCCTGGAACGCTCGGCCCTTCTCATCATGCTCCCCTGGCTCGCGGGCATCCCGATCCGCGTTGGCATTGATAGCGGAGGGCGGGGCTTCAGCCTCACCGTCGCGGTGTCTGCCCGTCCGGCCCGGCCTGAGAGCGAGCTCTATCTGGACCTCCTGCGCGTGCTCGGCGGGCGGCCGCAGTCCGGCACCCTGGAGTACCATCCGTCGCCCGCCGCCAACCAGCAGATCGAGCGGCTGGTGAACGAACAGATCGGCTCGAGACCGTTCGTTATCCTGCACTGCGCGGGCGGCGTCAATCCGGGCATGGCGCTCGTTCGGAAGCGCTGGCCCGCGGAGAACTTCGCCAGGCTCGCCAGCCGTGTCCTTGCGGCCGGCGCGGCGATCGTCCTGGTCGGTGCCCGAGAGGACCGCCCGACCGCCGAGCGGGTGCGCGCCGATCTCGCCGCTCTTGGCAACGGTACAACTGCCGACGGGGTCATCGATCTGGTTGGCGCGCTCAATCTCGACGAGCTTGCCGCTCTTGCCCGCCGCGCGGTCGTCTATGTTGGTAATGATAGCGGCCCGAGCCATCTGGTCGAGGCGGCCGGGGCGCGCGTGGTTATGCTCTTCGGCCCATCGGACCCGATCGTCTACGGCCCACGCGGGCGGAACGCTATTGCCATTACTGCAGGGCTCTGGTGTAGCCCGTGCTTCGTCGACGGGCGCGTCG
>JADGGD010000381.1 GCA_019690095.1 Chloroflexota bacterium | reverse complement strand
CCTTCGAGTTGGTAGGGGTACCTACTCGTAGGAACCACGGGGTGGCCGTTTCCGTCAACGGATCCCGCCGAATTTACACCACACTACTGGACTCCAACACCCTCACGTTCTCACCCGTTCCTTTGGACACTTTCTGCTGTGCACCCTTTCTCAAACATGCCTTTTTCAACAGTCCCTTGAAATGTGGTCCGTGCGTAACGGCCGTGCGACCGGGGTCACCTCCTCCGCCCCACGCCGTCTCCCCTCTCCTAACCACCGGGGGCCAACTGGCTCCAACCCTGCCAGGTCTTTGCCGCGATGGCGGCTGCGACCGTGCTCCTCCGACAGGGCTTGACTGGAACGCGCCCAGGAGTTAGATATTTAGACGCTCATCTAAATAAAGGTGCCCGCTGTGGTATGGCGCCAAGGCGGTGCAGGCAGCGTCCGGCGCGTGACCTGGCGCCGAGACCGGGATGGAAGGGACGCCGTGGGCGACCTGCAGGTTGTGGGCAGCACGGCGAACTCCTGCTGGGTCTGGCGCGAGCTGCAGGCAAGGCGGGATGCGCGGTGAGACAGCGCGAGCAGCAAGCCCGGGCGCGCAGGTCCCTCCCGGAGGAGGAGGAGGACGGCATGACGCGGGTGCGCGACGTGCATTGGTCCGCTATCGGCTGGTATTTGGCTATCAGCTTCGGGCTGGCCTGGGCGGTGGAGGTCTACCTGATCCTCGGGCGCGGGGTCTCGTTCGCCAGCATCCCCCCGCTGCTGGCCCAATGGGTGCTGGCCGCCGTCATGTTCACGCCGGCCCTCGGCGCATGGGCGGTCGGCCGGTTCGTCACGCGGGACGGCCTGCGGGCGGCGGGTTGGAGCCTGGGACCCTGGCGCGCCTACGCGGCGACGTACCTGGTGGTGCCGGCGGTCTTCGTCGCGGCGTACGGCTTGACGTGGGCGCTGGGGCTGGGGAAGCCGGACTGGGGCCTCAGCCTGTTCCTCGCCCAGGTGGAGCGCCTCGTCCCGGGGTCGGCGGCCCGTGCCCCGGCGGCGTCCGTCCTCCTGGCCGTCGTGGCCGTCTCTTCGCTGACCTTCGCGCCCCTGGTCAACTCCCTCTTCGCCTTCGGCGAGGAGCTCGGCTGGCGGGGCTTCCTGCTGCCCAAGCTCCTGCCTCTGGGCACGCTGCCCGCGCTGGTCCTGCACGGCGCCATCTGGGGGCTGTGGCACGCGCCCGTGGTCTGGGCCGGCTTCAACTACCCCGGCCACCCCGTGGCCGGCATCGGCATGATGACGCTCTTCTGCACCGTGCTGGGCATCTTCATCGGCGGGCTCCGGCTGCGCTACGACAGCGTGTGGCTGGCCTCGTTCGCCCACGGCGTGATCAACGCCCAGGGCTACGGCGTGTGGCGGATGCTGTTCCCCGACGCCGATCCGCTGCGCGGCGGAGCCTTGGGCGTGGTGGGCCTGCTGCTCTGGCTGGTCCCCGCGCTCTGGGTCCTGCGCGGGCTGGACGCGCCGCGGCGGACAGACCAGGCGGGCTTGACAGGGTACCGTTGAGCCCCGGGCCACGTCGGCCGCCGCCGGGGTGTGGCAGGACCCCGGGGGCCGGGCTAAGCGCGGCCACGTGCAGCAGGACCGGTCCGGCGGCCTTCGAAGCGCTCGCCAAGGAGGTGGCTGCGCCACGGGGCGTGCCCCCGACCGGCAGGCGTCGCGGTCCCCGATCGTCACGTTCGCTGGGCTGTTCGCCTTGCTGCCGCGGGCGACTGCCGATGAGGCACCGGCCTGCGTGGATGGCCGCACCCCCACGCGGGGCCGACGCCTGCACCTCGGTCACGCTCCGTCCCGCGCTGGCCATGAGACCGTAGTTCGACCAGGCCTGCGTCGGCTTCCGCGCCCTCGCCTTGCCCCTAGCCAAGGCCTACGATCCGGCGTGCACTTCCTGCTGAACCTGTGCCGTCCGCGCCACGCAGCCTCCTAATCGATCCCCGTTCCCCCACCCCGGCCTGCCAGAGCGGTGCCGCATTCGTGAAGGCCTATCCGCATCAGCGCACGGAGGCCTTCCAGGACGGCCACGCGGAAGCGTTTGAGTTCTATGGCGGCGTACCGCGGTTCATCTGGTACGACAACACCAAGCTGGCG
>JADGGD010000380.1 GCA_019690095.1 Chloroflexota bacterium | reverse complement strand
GGAACCCGCGGCACCGAGCGTCACTTCGACTGCGGAGACCTGGGCGCAGGGCACGGAGTCGCCGCCGGAACCACACGACGTCGCGGGATCGCCCCCTCCGGCTGCGGCGTAGCCGAAGCGGAGTTCGCGGAAACGCGCCCCCGGCACCAAGTCGACCACAGCCGTGTTGCCGCCTTGCACCGTGGCGACCAGGCGGCCCGTCGGGTCCAGCGAGACGTGGACGGTCGCACTTCCTGCCCAGGACGGCGGGCGCGTGAAGCCGCGCAGATCGATGGAATCCGGGGCGCCGGCCTGGATCGCAGGTCTGCCGGCCGCGCCGGCCCGCCGGATGAGGTCGGCGAGGCGGGAGAGCCCCTGGTGAACCGCTTCCTGCTCGGATTCTTGCTGCTCGACGACCGCCTGCTGGCGAAACCCCCAGCCGACAAGTGAGGTAACTGCGCCTGCGACAATTCCGAGTAACGCCAGAACAACTACTAACTCTACCAAAGCGAATGCACGCGGAACGGATGCCGACCTCATGGCTGTGCCACGCCCGGAGACAGCTCGCTAGCAACGGAAAACAGCGTCATAGAGCCGGAAGTGTCGGAGTAAATGACCACACTTAGCCGGTCCCCGACGAGTGCCGCTGCCCACGACATCCGGGGGTAGCGGGCGTCGTTGCACGAGCCCTCCGCCCTTGGGGCTGCCATACTTGATGAGCGCACCTGTTCCATGATGCTCTGGGCGCACCGGACAGCCGCTTGGCGGCGTTGACTCCCCCAGAGCCCCGCACTGGTAGCAGTCATCAAGGGAAACAAGGCAATGGTAACCAGGGACAGGAGAAGAAGGGCTACCAACACCTCAAGCAATCCCTGCCCCCTGCTCGCCCGCAGCAGCGCTGTGGCTCTCCGGCCGTTCCTTGTGAGCGACATCAATGTAACACCTGGAAGATGCAGCCTTGTTCGACCAAGTTATCGACGCGAGATTGTTGCATGAACCAAGTGTTATTTTTATGGTTGAGTTACAGAACCGTCGTTGTGTAGCGTCCACTGCAGACTGCTACCGCTGTAATTGGCCTTCGGTGAGGCTGTGAATGTAAAGGCGTAGGTACTGGAGGAAACACTATAATCCCAGTACTTGCTTGTTGGATTGGGGTCGTCAATGCCCGTAGGCCAAGTCCCACTTGATGCAGTTGGAAATGCGTTGTTCTGCAAATAGTACGTCCAAACCTCGGACTTCACCATGTCCCATGCCTGGGCCGCCTCGGCTTGACGGGCCCGCTGCGTCATGTTGAGGTACGTCGGCACCGCGATCGCCACCAGGATCGCGATGATGGCCAGCACCACGCCCAGCTCGATCAGGGTGAAGCCTTCTTGCCGGCGGCGTCGCCGCCCTTCGACCGGTCGCTCCATCCGGTCAACCTCCTTTTCTCCTTCTCCGCCAGGGTGCCGGGACCGCCCGGTGCACGTCAGACCATCGTTCCACGACATTGTGATGGTTCCTTCTACCCTTAGTGGCAGGAATTCTCAATGACCCCCTTGGGCGATTGCCAAATGGCCTCCATCGCTTCCAGGGGCGAGCCCAACCGTCCACCACCCCCTGTCGCGCCTCCTCGCCGTCGCGCAAAGGCCGCCTGGGCTGCCGGGCGGCTCCGCGGCCCGCACCCTTCGCCCCCGCGCCGTACGGGCGGCCGGCCGCGAGGGCTACCCCGGCATCTTCGAGACGTTCGAGATCAGCGAGAACATGGGCAGGAAGACCGAGAGCGCGATGAAGCCGATCACCCCGCCCATGAGCAGGACCAGCAGCGGCTCCAGGACCGAGGTGAGGCTGGAGAGGCGCTCTTCCGCCTCTTCCTCGTACATGGCCGCGGCGCGATCGAGGAGCTCGTCCAGGGCGCCGGTCCGCTCGCCCACCGCCGCCATCTCCACCAGAAAGGCCGGAAAGGCCCCGGCGAAGCGGAATCCGTCGGCGAGGCCCGAGCCCTGCTCCACGCTGCGGCGAACCTCGCGCATCGCGGACTCGAAGACGGCGTTGCCCGCCATCGTGCCCGCGGCCTCCAGCGCTTCCAGGATGGGGAAGCCGCTCCGGAACATGGTCGCCAGCCCCCGCGTCAGGCGCGCCAAGGCGAGGAGG
>JADGGD010000085.1 GCA_019690095.1 Chloroflexota bacterium | reverse complement strand
TTATACGCGACCGGCCCCGCTCCCGTACATACTCCACCCGCGGGCGTGCGCTGTCGAATGACAGCGCAGGGCTGAACTGCAGTCGATAGGTTGCGATGGGCCGGCGTCGTTTCGCAGCCACCCTCGCGGCCAGGGCGGTACAGTCGCTATCAGTCAGGTATCGCCGCGGTCGCCCGGCGTTCGGAGACGCCTCCATATCTCGTCTCACCTCCCGCCGCGATGGCCGTCCACCGCCTGCTCCGGTCCGCAAGTCACGCGCCGTGACGAGCGGCCATTGCGACTCGGGGACGGCACCACATATAATCCGGTTGGAAGACCAGTCAGAGGGAGCCGATGCGGTACTACATCTGGACCGTCGGATGTCAAATGAACGTGGCAGATTCCGAGCGCATCGGCCGAGCGCTGCAGGATCGCGGCCTGAGCGAAGCCCCGTCGGCAGAGCAGGCCGATGTCATCGTCCTGAACACCTGCAGTGTGCGTCAGGCGGCCGAGGACAAGGCGTATGGCAAGGTCGGGTCGCTCCGTCCGCTGAAGTTAGCCCGCCCGGACCTGATCCTCGCCTTCGGCGGCTGTATGGTCGCCGAGGATACCCTGCCGATGCTCCGGCGGCGCCTTCCCTACGTGGATGTCTTCTTCCCACCATCAGAGCCCCAGGCGCTCCTGGACCTGGTTGACCAGCGCATGTCGGAGCGAGACCCAACGATCGACACCCCGTCCTCTGACGGGTGCCTGGCCCCGACAGTCACCGCCGCCAGTGGAGCGATCGTCAGCCCGCACCGCCCGTTCCCAGTTGCGCGCTGGCTGCCGGTGATGACAGGATGCAACCGTCGGTGTACGTACTGCATCGTACCGTTCCGACGCGGGCGGGAAGTCAGCCGGCCTATTCCGGAGCTGGTCGCCGAGGCGCGGCGCCTGGTTGCTGAGGGGGCCCGCGAGGTGACGCTGCTTGGCCAGATTGTGGATCGCTATGGGCGGGACCTGCGCCCCGAGCGGCGCGATCTCGCCGATCTCCTCGAGGCGCTCAGCGAGATCGACGGGCTCGTACGTATTCGCTTCCTCACCTCCCACCCGCGAGACTTCACTGACCGCATTCTTGATGCCGTCGCCCGTCTCCCCAAGGTGTGTGAGCACATCAATATTCCGGTGCAGGCAGGCGATGATGCTATCCTCAAGGCGATGTGGCGCGGCTACACCGTTGACGTGTACCGGCGGATCGTCGCACGGATTCGCGAGCGCATTCCATCGTGCAGTATCGCGACAGACATCATCGTCGGCTTTCCAGGGGAGACGGAAGAGCAGTTTCAGCGGACCCTGGACCTGATCGAGGAGATCCGGTTTGATGTCGTCCATGTAGCCATGTACTCACCGCGGCCGGGTACCCTGGCGGGCGACCAGATGCCCGATGATGTCCCACGCGCAGTCAAAAAGGAACGGCTCCACCGGGTCGAGGCCCTGCAGGAGAGGATTAGCCTGGAGATCAACCAGGCGCTAATCGGCACCGAACAGGAGATCCTGGTCGAGGACGAGGAGCACGGGAAGTGGAAGGGCCGGACCCGAACGAACAAGCTCGTGTTCTTCAGCGATCCCCGAAACTGGCTGGGGAAGCTGGCAGTCGTGCGGATCGATCGGGCGAGCCCATGGTCGCTCCAGGGGACTGTGGTCGGCGGTGAGGAGCCTGGCCCGGCTCGTCCGCGCTGGCAACCCCTGCCGGTCCTCAACCTCGCGCGAGTGTAGGATCGCCTTACCGCCAGGCAGACCGCGGGCCGCCGCCCCATTGATCCAGGCTGGATGACAGATGCATCGGCCCGGCCTGGATCGCCTGCTTCAGCGTTCGCACCAGGTGTGCAGGCGCACCCGGGGCACCGAGGATCCACCAGCGACGCATGAGGAGCCAGCGCGCTCCAATCACCATGCCAACCGGGCGGAATCGGGCACGGGTAATCCCCCGAGCCGACCGCCAGTTGTCCCACCGCGTCGCGATCCAAAGGCCGCGGCCCCCGTCCCGGCACCAGCGGTCAGCGGCCGCGGCCAGCAGAGTAGGATAGAGATGACGACCGCGAAATAAAGGGCGGGTCAAACAGTCCCAGATATACAGGTCACCCTCAGGTGGATGGAAGACACAGTTAATCTCCTGGAGCCACTCGGGCGACCGGGACAGCCAGCAGACCGATGCAATGTCATCCCCGACCCGTGCAATCAGGCACCGTGCCCCGCGGAGGAGGCGCTCTTCTACCTCGGTTGCAGTTCGCCCGGTGGAGCGGGCAACCGCCAGAACCAGGTCCGCAGGGCCGCCGATCTCAAGACAGTCCACCGCGCACGCGGGCGATAAGAGATGATGCGACGATCGCATCGTCCAGAAGATGACTGCCGCCCACCGGGGCTCCAGGAGATTGCGCGACAGGGCAACCACGCCGCCCCCTCCTCGCGCCAGGACAGCTGGCCCAGGATAGGCCCGCACGGCGCATTACAGCGCCTGTTGCTGTTGCAGGAAGCGCGCACGGCCGTCGCGGATAAGCCGCTGCGCCGCTTCCCAGTTGTGCCATCCAATCACCTGGGTCATCTTTCGCTCCAGGGTCTTGTAGGTCGCGAAGAAGTACTCGATCTCTGCCAGCCAGCCCGGGGGCAGGTCGGCCACGTCCAGGACATCGTGGAAACGGGGATCGCCCTCTGGCACTGCCAGGAGCTTATCATCCGGCCCCTTTTCATCGCGCATGGCAAGGACGCCGATTGGACGCGATGCTACCACGCACCCCGGGAAGGTCGGCTCATGGACGACGACAAGCGCATCGACGGGGTCGCCGTCCGTGGCGAGCGTTCCGATGACGAAGCCGTAGTCGGTCGGGTAGTGAACCGAAGCAAACAGGACCCGGTCCAGGCGAAACTGCTTTGTCTTCTGGTCGTACTCGTACTTATTGCGACTGCCACGTGGGATCTCAATCATGACATCAACGGGTTCGAGCCTCATCCGGATCCTCCTGGTCGTACGCGTCTCACGGCTTCACAGCATACCCCGACCATCGGCACCTCGACAACCGGCCAGTGCACCCCTCATGCTGTTTCCTGACAACCGGTCGAAGAGGAACTCGATCGGGGATCCGGTGGAGTAACCGGCTGCTCCAGCAGTTCTGTCCTCACATCCTCACCGCCGAGCATCCGGCGGAGTACGTCCCCTTGCAGGGTCTCATGCTGCATGAGCGCGGCGGCCACCCGATCCAGGACCGGCCGCTGTCCCTCGAGAAGCTGACGTGCTCGAACAAAGGCCTCGTGCACCAGCCGGCGCACCTCGCGATCCACCTGGGCTGCGGTGGCCTCGCTTACCGGTCGTTCTACCCCCTCGCGCGGATGCAGTCCTAGCCCCTCGAAGCGGCCCAGAACCACCGGCCCGACCACATCACTCATGCCAAACGCGCAGACCATGCGCCGTGCGGTATCAGTGGCCTGTTCGAGATCGCTTCCCGGTCCAGTCGTGGTCTCCCCGAGGATCAGGTCTTCGGCGGCCATCCCACCGAGCATGAAGGTGAGGTGATCCATCAGCTGGGACCTGGTCCAGAGCTGACGGTCACCCGCGTTGAGCAGGCGTGTGTGGCCGCCCGAGATGCCCCGCGGCACGACGGTGATCTTGTGTACCTCCTCAACCGACTTGAGTGAATGAGCCACGAGGGCGTGGCCGGCCTCGTGATAGGCAGTGATCTCCTTCTCACGGGGACCGATCAGGCGACTACGGCGGGCCGGTCCGGCGAGAACACGGTCTATAGCCTCCTCGAGGTCCATATCAGTGATCACCTGGCGTCCGGCCCGGGCGGCGAGGATTGCCGCTTCGTTCAAGAGGTTCTCCAGATCCGCCCCACAGAACCCTGGTGTCTCCCGGGCCAGGCGATCCAGATCGACATCCGGCGCCAGCGGTTTATTGCGCGTGTGGATCCGAATGATCGCACGCCGCCCGTTGACATCGGGTGCATCCAGTACGACCCGTCGATCGAACCGGCCGGGGCGAAGAAGCGCTGGGTCAAGCACGTCTGGCCGATTTGTGGCTGCAATCACCACAATATTCGTCTGCTTATCGAACCCATCCATCTCGACCAGGATCTGGTTCAATGTCTGCTCACGCTCATCGTGCCCACCACCGATCCCGAAGCCACGCTGCCGACCAACAGCATCGATCTCGTCAACAAAGACGATGCAGGGCGCATTGCGCTTGGCCTGATCGAACAGATCACGAACCCTGCTCGCCCCGACCCCTACAAAGAGCTCCACGAACTCCGAGCCAGAGATGCTGAAGAACGGCACCCCGGCCTCGCCCGCCACAGCCCGCGCCAGCAGGGTCTTGCCCGTCCCCGGTGGACCGATCAGAAGCACTCCCTTGGGAATCCGCGCGCCCACCGCAGTGAAGCGACTCGGCGAGCGGAGGAACTCCACGACCTCCCGCAACTCTTGCTTGGCCTCGTCCACCCCTGCCGCATCATCGAAGCGGACCCTCGGACGATCGGCCACAATCTTCCGAGCCCGGCTCTTGAGGAACGCCAGTGTCTGATCCCCTCCCGATTGGACCGGAGTCTGGCGCGACATTAGCAGGATCACGCCGAGGATGATAATCAGCGGCACGACCCAGATGAAGGAGCCAAGCGACGACCAGAAGGAAGGCGCCGCAACTGCGACCGTCACTCCCGCGAGCTGTTGAGGGGTCACCCCCTCAGCGCGGAGTGTATCGACCAGCGATACGCCGCTCTCCTTCCGCGACCGCGCAACCGTTCCGTCCGTGAACTGCACGATGACCGTGTCGCCCTGGACCGTGAGGCCGCGCACCGTACCGCGCTGGACTGCTGCCGCCACCTGGCTGATCGGCAGATCGGAGTCCGAGCCGGTCAGGGAGGAGGGGAGAATCAGAACCATCAGGAGAAGCGGCACAACCAGGACAAGCAGCCAGAGCAGGATATCCCGAAAGCCGCGTCCGCGACCGTTTTCGTCCATCGTTCATCCTCGCGTCGAACCCGATCGGCCCTGGCTCAGGAGCCCGGCGCCGGGGGCCGGCCGACCGCGTATTCCGTGCCGCCGGTACCAGTGGCCGGCGCGGCACGGGCGGTTGGACTGAGAGGGTGGACTTCGCAAGAAGAGTACCGCCCCGCACCCGGATCACACCCGCGGCAGGGGGATCCGGGCGATCAGTCCCTGCCGCGGGTGCTCGACGTTCGCGCCCGTGCTCACTCGTGGATATTGACGATCGTTCCCACCGAAGCGAAGTTCCAGAAACGGAGTGCATCCGCTTCAGGGAGACCAACACAACCGTGGCTGGTTGGAATACCGAACGGTGAGTCGGGGCCTTTCCAGTAGTTATCGTGAATTGCTTCGCCGTAGCTCGTGAAATACTGGGTGTAGAGGACGTTGGGGAGGTTGTAAGGAATCTCTACAGCCACGCGGAGGGTTGCACTGCTCATCGTTTCGTTGGGAACCCGTCGGAGAATGCGGTGCACCCCGACCTCAGTCTCCCAGCCTGGCGCACCAGACGACATGACCGCCCAGAACTGCGGAGTGGCACCGTTGTAGGCAGTAATGATCTGTTCGGAGAGGTTGACATCAATCCAGCGGCCGGGGAACGTTCGAGGCGGCGGTGGGGGTGCAGCCGGCAGGGGCTTGCGGAGGCCAGCCGAGTATACATACTGTCCCGGCCCGATCTCGGCCCAGGTTTCGTTGACCCCCTCGACCATCTGGCCTGTCACCCAGCCGACCACCGTAACTGGCTGCCCTGGAGCCAGGGAGCTGACGATGGCCGCAGCCGTCGTGGGTGCCGAGCGGACATTGGCCCCGCCAGGCCCCACGACACCATGCCACGAACCGGCGGCCAGAGCAGTCGAGGTACCGGCTAGAACTGCGATGATGCTCGTAGCGATGAGCCCGAGCACCTGAATGCCGACAGTCTTCACAGACATCACCTCCATCCGCGCCGCTCTCCCACGGGAAGGCGGCGCGATTGGCGTAGAAGCGCGCCCGCGCAAGAGAGGTGCCAAAGAGGTGAAAGAGCCGCCGAAGAGCGTGACTGGACAGGAATCAGTCCCTGATTTACCATGCCGACGCTGGCACAGTGCCCGGCGCGTCAGGACGCGCCGGCGACGTCGGGTTCAGGGAGGTTGCGTCAATCGTGGCGGTCGAGGTGAAGCTCCCGCAGCTCGCGGCATCGATGGCTGACGGCGTGATCAGCCGCTGGCTCAAGAGCGTCGGGGAACCGGTAAAGAAAGGAGAGCCCCTCTTCGAGGTTGAGAGCGACAAGGTAACCACGGAAGTCGAGGCTCCGGCCGACGGCATTCTGCGCCGAATTCAGGTACCGGAAGGCCAGCGGGTCGATGTTGGAACGGTCCTGGCAATTATCGGCGGACCCGATGAGGTCATTCCGGAACCGGACGGCGGCGGTGCCGCGGCCACCACGACCACGTCGAGCCCGACTGCTGCGCCGAGCGAGCCGGGCGTCCGGACCGGCGAATCCGAAGGCCGCATCTTTGTGACTCCCCGGGCCCGCAAGGTCGCTACCGAACTGGGCATTGCACTCGAGCGGATCACCGGAACCGGTCCCGGTGGGCGCATCCTCGAACGCGACGTCCTGGCGGCCGCCGAGGCGGCGCGGACTGCCGCGGCGGCCCCATCACCTCCCCTCGCGGTGCCCGCCGCGCCGCCAGGACAGGTCCGTCCCCTGACGGCCATGCGGCGCACGATCGCCGAGCGAATGGTGCGCAGCCAGCAGACCGTTGCTGAGGTCACGCTTACCACCGAAGTGGAGATGACCGAGGTGGTGAAGCTGCGCGAGCAGGTGAACAGCGAGTGGCAGAAAGTCCACGGCATCAAGGTGTCATATACTGACGTGATCGTGCGGGCGGCCGCGCGTGCACTGCGTGAACACCCGACGCTCAATGCGAGCTTCGCCGAGGACGGCATTCATCTGCACGGCGAGATCAACATCGGTCTTGCAGTCGCGATCGAGGACGGCCTGGTCGTACCGGTCATCCGGCACGCCGATCAGAAGTCTTTGCTCGAGATCGCCCAGACCGTCCGGGCTCTGGCCGAGCGCGCCCGTGCCGGGCAGCTATCTCGCGATGACCTCTCCGGTGGTACCTTCACGATCACGAACCTCGGGATGTTCGGGGTCGAAACATTCACGCCGATTATCAACTGGCCGGAGTGCGCCATTCTCGGCGTCGGGCAGGTCGCAGAGCGAGCAGTCGCTCGCTCTGGACAGCTCGCGGTGCGCCCAACCATGTGGCTTAGCCTGACTTTCGACCATCGGATCGTGGACGGCGCCCCGGCGGCCCAGTTCCTGCAGCGAGTCAAGCAGCTTCTCGAGAGCCCGTATCTGCTTTTCGTCTAGGCCGGCTATCCAGCGGATTTCCGTGCGGCGCCGCCCTAGAAGCCGCCGGCCTCCTGCCGTTCGGGCACCCCGACAGCAGGCAGGTGTCGTATCATGTCCAGACGACCGGTTGCGCCCGCATCGTACGGGAGGTGGACGCGGGAGCTTCCATTTTCCCACGGTAGAATCGCCGGGGGCAGAGAAGCGATACGCGCAGCGCGACCGTGCGAGTTCAGAGTGTGAGAGGTTCTGCCAGTGGCAATTGAGTGTGATATTGCGGTCATTGGAGGTGGAGTCGGGGGCTATGTCGGGGCCATCCGCGCCGCCCAGCTTGGTGCGCGGGTCGTCTTGATCGAGAAGGATCTGCTGGGTGGCACCTGCCTCAACCGCGGCTGTATCCCCAGCAAGGCCCTCCTCGATGCGGCATCACGGTACGAGACCCTTCGGCACGCGGCTGATTACGGCCTGAGTGCCCGGGAGATCAGCTTCGACTTCGCCAGGGTCCAGGAGCGGAAGAATCGCATCGTCCAGCAGCTCCGGACAGGTGTCGAAACCCTGATCAAAGGGAATGGCATTACGTACCTGCACGGCGTCGGCAGCTTTATCGACCCGCGGCGCCTGCAGGTTCGCCTGGACGATGGACGCACCGAGGAGGTCGCAGCACGGAGCATCGTCATCGCCACGGGGTCGGTCGAGGCACGTCCCCCGATCCCCGGTCTGGACCTTCCCGGCGTGTTCGGCACCGATGCCGCCTTCACCCTGACTGAGGTACCGACTAACCTGGTCATCATCGGGGGAGGCGCGGTAGGGGTCGAGTTCGCGACCATGTTCTCCGCGTTCGGCAGCAAAGTGACTATTGTTGAGATGCTCGCAACGCTCCTGCCCAACGAGGATCCGGAGCTCGGCCGCGCCCTCGCCCAGCAGTTCCAGCGCCGGGGCATCGAGGTTCGGACCGAGACGCGGCTGGAGCAGATTACCCAGGCCGATGACGGCGGCCTGAATGTTATGCTGAGCGGTCCCTCCGGCGCGACGACCCTGCACGCGGATCGGGTCATGGTCGCGATTGGCCGCGCTCCTTATACGGAAGGGCTCGGTATTGAGCGCCTCGGCATCGAGATGAACCGCCGCTACATCAAGGTCAACCAGCGCATGGAGACGAACATCCCAGGGATCTACGCAGTAGGCGACGTGTGCAATGGTATCTATGCCCACGTTGCCAGTGCCCAGGGTGAGGTGGCTGTCGAGAACGCGCTTGGCCACGACAGCCAGATGGACTATCGGGCTGTACCAGGTGTCACCTTCTGCCAGCCCCAGGTAGCGAGTGTGGGCCTCACCGAGGAGCAGGCTCGCGCCACCGGTCAGGAGGTCAAAGTCGGGCGATTCCCGTTCGCCGCGGTCTCAAAGGCAGTGATCCTCGGCGAGACTGGTGGATTCATCAAGATTGTTGCCGATGCCAAGTATGGCCAGGTGCTCGGCGTCCAGATGATCGGCCCCGAGGTCACCGATCTTATTGCCGAGGCCGCCCTCGCGGTTGCGATGGAGGCAACGGTGGAAGACGTGATCCACACCATTCACGCCCACCCTACCTTACCAGAGGGCGTCAAGGAAGCGACCCTGGACGTGCTCCAGCGGCCGATCCACGTGGTGCGCCGCCGGCGGGCGTAGCAAGAGGGCAAGCTGGGCCTGACGGTCAGATGCTGGCGCGGGAGAATGCAGGCGGGAGTACGAGCACGCCGGCGATCCAGTCCGTGAGGAGATCATGGACCTCGGCTACCGCCTCATCGAAGCAGTGGCCTGCGTTCGGCAGAATGACCAGCCGCCTGGGCTCGCCGGCCCGCTGGAAGACGAGCTCGGCACACTCAGGGGGCATAATGTTGTCTTTCCCGCCGTGAATGAGCAGGAGAGGACGCGGCGCCAGGCGATTCACCCCGCTCGTGCCAGCACTCTGGGTCGCCAGCACGGCTACCCCTACGCAGGATGGGGATGCCGCGCCGGCCTGGATCGCCACTGCGCCCCCAAAGGAAAAGCCGACGAGCACGATCCGCTCGATCCGCCGCTGGACGAGAAACTCGATCCCCGCAAGCGCGTCCTCAACCGATGCCTCCAGGTCGCTTGATGATCGATAGCGCAACCGCAGGGAACTGGCACCGCGGTCGACAAGCTCATCAGCGATCCGATCAAAGAGATCCCGCCCCGGGGAGTCGAAGCCGCCAGCGACGCCGCCCAGGAACAGGACGCCGCTCGTCGCGCCGGGCGCCTCGTAGAAGCGACAGGCGAGCGTCCCCTCCTGGGTGTACAGATAGAGCCCTCGGAAGCGCAAATGGCTTGCATCCATCACCCGGCTCCTTCTCGCGGGATGTCAGGGGTCACCGTGCAACTTGCTTACCAGCCCGCCCCGGGTGGTCTCTTCCATACCAGCACAATGACTGCGATAATGCCTTATCGACTGACGGCAGGCGACCCCAGGAGGAGAGATGAAGGTTACACGGGTCGAGCGTTTCTTTGTCGATGTCCCATTTCGCGAGATCGCAGAGCGGAATATGGCCCGCGCGCTGGCTGGATGGCACATCTCGGAGATCTGCCGGGTCGAGACCGATGCCGGTCTCACCGGCATCGGTGAAACACTTCCGAACTACACCTGGGGGGTGGTGACCGAAGCGGCGATCGACCGCGTGATCGGGCGCAATCCCTTCGAGGTGATGTGGGACGACTCGCTAGGGGCCGGTCTTCAGATGGCTCTATTCGACGTGGCTGGCAAGGCAGCCGGTGTTCCATGCTACCGTCTGCTCGGGCATAAGGTGCGTGACTGGTGCCCGATCGCGTGGTGGTCAATCGATATGCCGCCGGCGGATTTCGCGGCCGAGCTGAAGATCGCACTGGCGGAAGGCTATGTCGCGGCGAAGCAGAAAGCCCGCCCCTGGTTCGATGTCTTTGCCCAGGTCGCCGCAGACCGTGAGGTTATTCCCCCCTACTTCTCCCTGGACCTTGATTTTAATGGCCTCCTCGTCAATGCGGCCAATGCGGTGCCGGTGATTCGGCAGCTGGATGAGTGCCCGAACGTGGCAATCTACGAGTCGCCAATCCCCCAGGGAGATGTCGAGGGGAATCGCCGCATCCGGGCCAGTACTCGCTGCGCCATCGCCATGCACTATGGTAGTCCGCCGATTATGACAGCGATTCGCGAGCAGGTTTGCGACGGGTTTGTAATCGGCGGCGGCGCCTCAGCAGTGCTTCGCCAGGCTCAGGTCGCTCGCGAGGCGAACATGCCCTTCTGGCTCCAGCTTGTCGGGACCGGCCTGACAACCGCCTTTGCGCTCCATCTCGGCGCCGTGTGTACTCACGCCCAGTGGCCGGCCGTTACCTGCCTGAACATCTACCAGCACCAGCTTCTTCGCCGTCCCCTGGAGGTCAAGGGAGGCTGCATCCGTGTGCCGGAGGAGCCAGGATTGGGGATCGAACTGGACGAGGAGGCATGCCAGCGATTCCGGGTTCCGACCTCCCACCATCCGAATCTTCGGGCAATTTATGCAGTTCACCGCCCGAATGGCGATCGGACGTACTATGTCAGCGAGCGGCAGTACTGGGATGATTACGCGGCGGGAAACGCGCCGGTCGCTGAACCAGGCACCTGGCTGGAGACGATCCCCGACGACGGAAGCACCGACTGGACGGAGCTATACGAGCGTGCCCGCTCCGCCCCGGTCCGGTCACACGGCCAACCTTGACACGACGTATGACAGGTAATATTATTGTCGTGATAGCAATGTAAAGAAGCCAGAACTGACCGCGCCCGGGATGGGCGCGGTCAGTTCATCGCACGGAACGGGAGCGCATCATCGCAAGCCAGCAGGACGAGGGCTGGCGTGTCGAGCAAGACCGGACGGGTCGGTCGCACCTGGTTGAGAGGTGCCCAGGCCTCCTGGGTGGGCAGGAGCAGCCAGAATTCAGCGATCCGTCCTGCTCCGAGCACAGAGTATGTCTGTCCCCCGCTGATTGTGGCACTCCTGCCCCGGACCAGTACCTGGCCGAGTAGTGCTGGGACAACTGGGTGGGAAGGGAGATGGCCATGGCGGCGACCGAGCAAGATCCACGCCTTCCACCACGACGGGAGGAGGATCTCGCTTCACGGGGGAAGGCGCCAGTTGAACGGGTGGTGATGCGCTTGTGACTCTGTCGGCCGGCCCGTCTGGCCGGACACTGGCCGGCCACTCAGAGGAGGGAGATCATGCCCGAAGAGACCCAGTCAACGGCTCCGACTCCTCCCGAAGATGCGGCGACCGAAGGAACGCCGACCGAAGGGACGACAGAGGCATCCGCACCTGCGGAGGCGTCGGAGATCGCCCAGCTTCGTAAGGAACTCGAAGAGGCTCGCTCCCGGTGCCAGACCTATCTGGATCTGGCCCAGCGGACCCAGGCAGACTTCGTCAACTACCGGCGGCGCATCGAACAGGAGCGAAATGATTTCATCCGGAGCGCCCGCGCCGAGGCGATCCTAAAGATCCTCCCTGCGCTCGACGACCTTGAACGGGCAGTACAGGCCATTCCCCCGGAGATCGCTGGCTCGGAGTGGGTGCAGGGGATTGTTCTGATCGAGCGGAAGATTCGCACCGCGCTCGAGGCGGAAGGGGTCAAGCGCATCGAGGCGGTTGGCAAGCCCTTTGACCCATGGACCGAGGAGGCGGTCGTTCACGAGCCGAGCACCGAGTACGCTCCGGGGATTGTCTCGCGCGTCTACCGGACCGGGTACTCGCTTGACGGGCGGGTGATCCGTCCGGCGCTGGTGGTCGTCTCGAGCGGCCCGCCCGATGGGTCCGGCCCACCTCCGGAAGGGGGCACCAACTCCACCGCCGAGACATCGGAGAGCGGAGCGTCCGGCAGTAAGGAGACAGATTCTTGATCACGATCGATGCGTTCTGCCACGTCGGGGACTGCTGTATCTTCGAGACGACTGTCGGGGAATACGAGATCATTGCGGCCATCGACGCGAACCGCGTTAATGCAGTGATCCTTCAGCCATTCCCCGGCGCTCCAAATCCAGCGGCCACCCACGACCGGATTGCCGATCTCGCCAGCCGCTACCCCGGCCGTATCTACGGCGTGGCGAACGTCAATCCCCACATCAACCTCGATAAATACCACCAGGAGATCGAGCGCTGCGTCCGACAGCTCGGCTTCGTCGGCGTTGCCCTCGATACCTTCGGCCACTCGGTGAATCCGAACGGCCGCTATGCCAAGACGGTCTTCGAGACCGCGCGCGAACTCGGGATTCCGGTGGTCGTCCGGACGGGCTGGGGCGCTCCGTTTGGCCTTCCGAGCGCGGTTCTCCCCCGCGCCCGGGAATACAGCGATGTTAAGATCGTTCTGGCCTCGGCCGGCGCCGGCCTTTACACCCACGAAGCCTACGTGGTCGCCCGGGAGGCCCCCAACGTCTATCTCGAAACCTCCTGGTGTCGGAGCGACGACCTCCGGTGGCTGATCAACGAGCTCGGCGCGACCCGGATCATGTTCGGGTCCGATCTCGCGTCGAACCAGGAGGCCGAACTGGCTAAGTATCGGTCGCTCGGCCTCTTCCAATTCCAGCAGTACAACGTTTTCGGTCAGACTGCGCTGGAGGTCTTCGGGCTCAAGGGTGTGGCCGAGCTGGCCGAGCCGAGTCCGGTGACCACGGCCGCGACTGCGGCACATCCAGCAACTGCTGAAGGCGAGACCGGGTCGACCGAGACCAGCGCGGCGACTGAGACCACAACGGCCTGACAGGATCGAGAGGGGCGGAGACAGGGGAACGACGGCGGGGGTACGCACCCCGCCCCGGTGGAACGCAGTTCTGACCCCCGATCGGTGCGCACTGGTGGTCAGAACAGCGTTCCGATCTTCGCGCCAAGGTAGATCCCGACGATCCCCAGCACCCCCGCCAGGGCTGGTGGGGCCGGCACCGGCAGGTGGAGACGGGTAAAGATCAGCCCGACTACCATGCCGACGAGGAACGCCTCGATCTCTTGAAGCGGGAAATTAGAGAGCACCGCCAGACGACCGCCTCAGCGAGCCTCGATGCGGTAGCGACAGGAAGGAGCCCCGTCGACCAGGGTGGCCTCCCGCTGCACCCGGGTATTCAGGAGCCGCTCGAACAGCTCGTGCTCGCACTGGCAGGCCTGGGGAAACCGCTGGGCCACATCGTAGATGGGACAGTTATGCTCGGCCAAGACCAATCCGCGCTCGTCCTCCTCAACCGTAGCCATGTAGCCGTCGTCATCGCGGGCTCGGGCGAGCTCGCGGATCGCCTCACCCAGCGGCTTATCCGCAAGACGGATGCGGTAGGTGCGGGCGAGACGCTCGTTCCGCAGGAGAAAGAGCCGCTGAAGCTTCTCCTCCCCTTCAAGGGCCGATAGGTCCTGGAGGAGATCGACGAGGAGCTGATGATACGCCTGAGGGAACAGCGCGCCACCAGTCTCGGAGACGCAGTATACCACCGCCGGGCGGCCGCGCGATGACCGGCGCGAGCGCTGCGCAATCAGACCCTCGTGTTGGAGACGCGCCAGGTGCTTGCGGACCGCCACCGTGCTGATGCCCAGCTCGAGAGCGATATCGTGGACCGTTGCGCCGCCGGTGCGTTTGAGAAAGCGCAGAATGCTCATCCGGGCAGAAGATCTCTCCGCGGGCATCGTCTTCCTCCACGGTCACCGCATGCGGGGATCAACCACGCGCGCGCCTACCCCCATCGTCTGTCTACTCGAGCGATATTATATCCAGCCGTTCGACGCCCGTCAACCGGTTTCGAAACCAAAAGGTTGACAAATGAAACCGGCGGCCTGTATCCTGTAACCAGTGATTTGGGGAGGGAGTAGCGAATGGCAGAAGCGGCGGAGCTAGTCATCCAGGATCTGCACGTGAATGTCGAAGGGCGGGAGATTCTCAAAGGGGTGAATCTCACTGTCCCGGCGGGCGAGGTCCACGCCCTTATGGGGCCGAATGGCTCAGGGAAGAGCACACTGGCATATACCCTGATGGGCCATCCCAAGTATGAGGTCACCCAGGGCCAGGT
>JADGGD010000379.1 GCA_019690095.1 Chloroflexota bacterium | reverse complement strand
ACGAGCTGTCTTAGGGTCTCGTGGGATCGGAGTTTTGTATAAGAGACAGCCTTCCAGACGGGGTCCTGATCGGTCTTGGCGCGAAGCTCGGCCACCACGTCCGCCAGGGCCGGAGGGTGAAGAGGGTCCGGACCGAAGAGCCCCTCCGATCTCGGCCGCTCGGCCAGGTACTTGGCGTGCTCGGGGTCGGGGGCGGTCCCGCTCTCCGCCAGGGCAGCTTCCTCGGCAGCCTCCAGCTCCGGGAGGAGGGAGTCGTCCACCATCTCCGCCGCCAACTCCTTCTCGGCGATGTAGAGGCTGTGCCGGGTGTTGGCGCCCGGCGTGTTCTTGGTGTAGCGCTCGCCCTTTCGTCGCCGCTGGTCGCGCGTGCCGCGGACCCAGAGCTTCAGGAGCATGGGATGCGCTGGAACCGAGCGCACGATGGCGGATCACCCCCTGGCTGCCCGAAAAGGAAGTGGGCCGGCGACCTGGCCGGCCCACCCAGTGCTCTGCTCCAGCGGTTACCGTTCAAGCTCGTCACCCCGTTCGAGCTCCTGGTGGAGGATCCTCCGGGCGGCCGCCACGAGGTCCTCCTGCATGCGCTGGTAATCGAACGGCACGAGCATGTCGATCCCCCGGAAGCGGAGCTTCGTCACCTGCGCGAGCGCCTTGGCGAAGAGCGACCGGTCGAACCCCGGATCCTTCTGGGCGGCAAGGTTCATGAGCGTCTCGAAGTCGTAGCGGGTTCGCGCAAGCACGTAGACGTCGACGAAGTCCCGGAGCGCGGCACGGCCGAAGAGTGCGAGGGTCTTGTCGGCCGCCAGGTCGGGAAGGGACCGGACGGGCATCCCCTCGACCGAGCGACTGGATGCGGCCAGCCGGAAAGGGCTGTCGGAGGCAAGCTCCACCTTCACCGGGCGCTCCCCCACGAAGAGCTGGGCGAACGTCGCCTGAGGCCGCTCGACGCGCACCTGGAGTCCCTGGGCAGCCAAGGCCTCGGTCAGCCGCTCCAGGCCGGCCTGGATGCCTGGGCTTGGCGTGAAGAGGTCGATGTCCTCGGACCTCCGGTGGCCCAGGTAGGCAGCGGCGAGCGCCGTCCCACCGGCGAGCTCGAAGCCGAGCTCGGGAAGGACAGCCGCGGCGATGCGCAGGATCTTCCGCTGTTCGTCGTCGAGGACCCGTTCGCGGTTCTCCTCCGTCTGCCTCACCTCCCCGACGTAGCTCGACCAGAGGTGGCCAAGCGGCCCCAGAAGCGGTACGCGGTCGATGACCGCCCCGAGTCGTTCGAGGTCCAGCTCCCGCCAATCCCTCCCGTCGCCTTCCGCGAGGACGGTGGCGATGGCCGCGAGAGCGGTCTCCTCATCGTCGAGCTCCTCCGGCGAGGGCGGATGGGGCCACGACCAGAAGAGCCTCCGCATCCGCTCGGTCAGCCGGCCGCCGGGGAAGACGGCGCGGAGGGAACCCGTCACTCGTAAGGGCTCGTCGGCCATGGGCTCATCTCCTGCGGCGATCATAGTCCGGGGCGTGAACTTTCAATCCCCCGTATCCGTCTCCCCCCGAAGGTAGGCGATGGCGGTCTTCTCCGCCTCGTCGAGCACCTGCTCCGAGGAAGCCGGGTCGATCTTGTACACGAGGTGGGCCCCGATTTCCTCGGCCATGGCGGCCGCCTTGACCGACTTGGCGATGAGGCCGGCCAGCCGGTTGATGTGGCGGCCGATGACCCGGTCGACGACGGGCCCGAGCTTGGCCTGAAGGCGCTCGGCGGCGTCGCTCGCCAGATACTCGGCCACGGCCCGCCGGACCACGTCGGCCGCGGACGTGTCGAGGACCCTGGCCTTGGCTTCCAGGCCAGCGTAGGTGTCACTGTCGAACCGGATCGTCAAGGCGTTTGCGTACCGCGGAGCACGCTGGACTTCCACAACTGCACCTCCCTTAGAGCGGTGCACGCGGCGAACCGCGCAGGAAGCCAAACACCACCGGGCCTACGAGGCGCGGCGGTGCGCTGGCGTCATCGCCGATCCAACGGGCGAACCGCAGGTCCAAAGCCTGCTTATGCCCATGCCGCCCGGCTTTGCCGGGCGTGAGGAAGCGCGCCGCGGTGCGGCGCCTATCCTGCATGCACGGAGAGCAGGGAC
>JADGGD010000378.1 GCA_019690095.1 Chloroflexota bacterium | reverse complement strand
GTGCAGGCACGGATGGAACGGCAGGACGCGGCAGAACGTAACGCGATCGAAGGGAAGTTCGGCGAAGGCAAGCGTCTGTACGGCCTTGGATTGATTCGGGCACGCCTGCAATCAACGAGCGAGACGGTCATCTCCTTACAGCTGTTAGTGATGAATCTGGAGCGCCGGCTGCGCATCCTTTTGTGCACATTTTTCGGATGGCTTTTCCGGTCAGCCCCCCTTGCCGCATTCGCCCTCCTGTGATCCGTTCAGCAGACCCTACTTAGTGACACACGAGACCACACGGTGTCACTTCATGGACGTAAGATCGCGCTCCAAAGTGATGTTGCCAAGCGCAACAACACGAGAAAGCACGCGATGAACGAGCCGCGAAGAATTCCTAAACTGCAGCTTGCGCACGGAGATTATCCTGACTCCAAGTCCACATCCTGCCATCTCGTACCGAAAATCTCGCCTCTTGCCATGCTGGTGGCAGGTGTATCGTTGTCACGAAGGACAAGTAACTTTAAGAGAGGGCTAGCAGGAGCAGATTCTTCTGCTCCTGCTTTTTTATCAGGCGGTCACCCTTCGCCCACCCGCACGCGCTCCTGTAACAGGTTGAGAGCCAGGGTCCGCCGCAAAATCTCGTCCGTCCCCTCAAAAATGCGGTACTTGCGTACTGCCCGATACCAACGCTCAATCGGAAGCTCTTTGGTCAACCCCATGCCGCCGTGGATTTGCAAAACGCGGTCCACCACGCGCTGAATCATGTTGGACGCATACAGTTTCGCCATCGACGCGCTGTGGCGGTGAGGGTCTTGGCGATGCTCTGCCCGGTAAGCGGCGTTGAGCACGAGCCAGCGCGCCGCTTCCAATTCCACGGCCGAATCGGCTATCATCCACTGGATGGCCTGGTAGTCGGCAATTGGATGACCAAAAGCCCGCCGTTGACGTGCGTAATCCAGTGCCATCTGCAACAGCCGTTCAGCCGCCCCCACCGCCCACGCGCCAATTTTGATGCGCCCAGGCACTATCCACTCCATCGCCAACTCAAACCCCCGGCCGACTTCCCCGAGCACGTTCTCTTCCGGCACCCGTACGTCCTCAAATACCAGCGACGCGACCGCCCAGTCGTCCATCGTTTGAATTGGTTCCGCTCGCCACCCCCAGTCGCGGTCGACAATGAAACAGGTGACACCGCCACGTCCGCCCTTTTCGGGGTCGGTGACCGCAAACACGATGGCAAAGTCGGCAACGAGCCCGCGCGAGATGAAGATTTTCTCGCCGTTCAGCACCCACTCGCGGCCATCTTTCACTGCGCTCATCTGGATTGCGCGCGCGTCCGACCCCGCTCCGGGCTCTGTCAACGCGAAACAACAGCGGCGCTCGCCCCGGATGACAGGCAACAGGTAGCGCTGCTTTTGCTCTTCAGTGCAGTGGAATAGGATGTTGTCCGCCTCGCCGCCAAAGACAAACGGCACCACCGTGCGGCCCAACTCCATGTGGATGAGGGTGGCGGCAAACAGCCCCAACTCTGCCCCGCCATATTCTTGAGGCGTCGTGATCCCCCACAGGCCCATCCGCCGCGCCTTCTCCTGCAAGGCACGTAGCGTCTCCTCGGGTAGACCCGGTTTGCCCTCGCGATCACGGCGCAGCAGCTCCGCCTCGAGCGGAATCAACTCTTCATCCACAAACCGCCGCACCGTGTCCCGAATCAACCGCTCCTCAGGCTTCAGCTCCAGCTCCATCTCGCATTCTCTCCTTTCCTCCTGGCAAGGGCTGCACGCTTCCGCAGCCGTGCCGCCTGGCCGTCTGTCCTGCTGTCATGCCCCCGCAACGGCGTGCTCTGGCTGCAAAACAATGAGAACGTCCAACGCCAGCACCCCTTGCCCGGCTGGATACGCAACGAGCGGGTTCACATCCACTTCCGCGATGCGCGGCTCTGCCAGCAACCAAGCTCCCACTTGTTGAACTGCACGTACCACAGCCGGCAGGTCCACCGGCGGCCGGCCGCGCGTCCCTTGTAACCAAGCTGCTCCGCGCAGCCGCTGCAGCCCCGCCTGCACTTCAGCCGAACTGGCGTCCGGGGGCAGCAGGACCACGTCTTTCCACACCTCAACCCCAACGCCGCCCAGT
>JADGGD010000084.1 GCA_019690095.1 Chloroflexota bacterium | reverse complement strand
GCGTGTACACTCCTTAAAGAGAGGAAGATAGGAAGGGACAGAATACTATACCACGTCCCAGGACAGCCTGTCAACACGCCCACCATGCTCCTGGGTCGTGGCTATGGCTGGCTCGCCTGCCAGTCGCGAGTAAATGTATCCTCCAGACGTTGCACCACCGCTGGATCGGCGACGACGACTCCCACCTCCCGGTTCGTGTCAAGCGAGGGAGACGATATGTTCTCGCTCCCCACGAACGCCACACGGTCATCTACCACAATATCCTTGGCGTGGACGTAGGTCGCGCCGAGCCGCCGGACCTCTACCCCACCGGCGCTGAGGACCTCCTCTCCGGGCCGATTCGGATCCTCTCCCCCCGCGACGGCGGGGAGAATCACCCGGACCCGGACGCCCCGGTGGGCCGCACTGAGCAAGGCCTGTTCGATCTGGGCGTCTTCCATCTCCTCCATCTCGAGCTCCAGCGACTGCCGGGCGCTGGCGACCAGTCCCAGGAGAACCATCCGACTGTTCAGCGGGCTGATCACCAGATCCGGATCCGCGACCTGGGCCGGTCGTCGCTCCCAATCGGCATCGAAGAGGGCCGCCAGGGCCGCGACTTCAGCCGGATCGGTCAGCAGGAGAAGGTACTCCCGGTTCCGGGTGAAGGCGCTGTAGGTCCAGTTCGCCGTGCCGACCAGTGCCCGACGCCGATCGGCGATCGCGTATTTGTCGTGGCTCAGCCGGATTGCCGGAGGGCTCCAGCGCGTCGCGATGCCGGCTGCACTCAGGCGGCGCGCAGCCTCGTGATTGCCGGGGCCGGTTCCATAGGGGTGCTCTTCGAGCATCACCCGAATCCGGACGCCCCGCTGGTGGCCTCGCTCGAGTGCCGTGAGAATATCGCGGTCACTGAGGAGGTACATGGCCACGTCCAGGGACTGCTGGGCAGAATCGATAAACTGCACGACTGGCTGAACTCCATCATCTGGCTCGACGAAAAGGGTTGCTTGGGCCAGGCCCGCTGGCGGCGGAACTGCTGCCGCACGCTCCGGCTGTCCCGAGCGGCAGGCAGTCGCGACCAGGATAACCAGCCCGAGAACCCAGCCGAGCCGTGGGAATGGCCGCACCTACCACCACGAAGGCGCGGCACGGTCAGCGCCGCGGCGCCGCCACGCGCGCGGCTGCTCCGGCCCCGGCATCGTGTCCGGGGCGATCAGGGCGGCCAGGGCTTTCGGCTGGCCGGGCCCAGAGATAGAAGGATTCTGGTCCTTGACCGGCGGTGTGATCCCGCATTCACTGGATCGAACGCGGCAGGTGCCGGTAAGAGGCATAAACGTGTGGAAGACACGGAGGCAGTCGACGCGGCTCTGGTTGTAGGCAGGGGGTATCAACCCGACCATGCGCGCCACCCCGGGGATGTTCACTCGACAACACTTCCAGTATACTGACCGGAGCGGTATCTGTCAAAACATCGCATGTTGCCCCCAACCGGACTGCGGGTCGGCCCGGGCGGTCAGTCGAGCGGCTGGGGACCGGCGAGCGGGAGTCGCACGTAAAAGGTCGAGCCCTGTCCCTCCTGCGATTCGACCCAGACGTCGCCGCCGTGGCGCCGCACCAGCTCGCGGCTGATGTAGAGCCCAAGACCAAGCCCGGCGTGACCGCGGTGGAGACGTGCTGGTGCCTGGTAGAAGCGCTCGAAGATCCGCTCGCGATCCTGCTCAGGAATGCCGGGGCCATCGTCGCTGACGGCAAGGAGTGCGTACTCTTCGCCGTCCGCTCCCGTCTCGCGGGTGAGGCGGATCCGCACTGTCCCCCCTGGCGGTGAGTACTTGATCGCATTATCCAGGAGGTTCGTCACGACCTCCTCGATCCGGCGCCGATCGGCCCGGATGGTGATCCGTCCCGGTGTCTCAACCTGGATCTGGTGGAAGCGCGAGGCGACCTCGACGTCGTGGACTACCCGCCGAATGAGCTCGGAGAGATCGAAGTGCCCGACCTCGAGGGTCAGCAGGCCGCCTTCCAGGCGCCGCGAGTCGAGGAGCTGCTCGATCATGGCGAGCATGCGCTCAGCCTGATCACTCATGCGGCGGAGGATATCAACTTCACTGGAGCGGCCAGCCTTCTCGGCGCGGCGCAGGAGGAGCTCGGTGTAGGCCCGCATGACTGCGACCGGGGTCTTGAGCTCGTGCGAGACAACCCCCAGGAACTCCTGGCGTGCCTCGGTCTGGGCGCGCTGGCGCTCGATCTCGATCTGCCGCTGGCGCAGTTCTCCCTGCTCAATCAGGAGACCGATCCGGGTGGCCAGAAGGGCAAGGAAGGCCGAGTCATCGCCATCGAGCCATTGGGACCGATCAGAGACCACGAAGACGACCCCCCGGTTCTGTCCGGATACCTGGATCGGACTGGCCAGGATCCGCCGCCCACCCTCCAGGAAGGGGAGGTCCCGGAGGCCAGCGGTAGCCGGGATGTCTGCCGAGACAAGCGGCTGACCGGTCCGCACGACCTCGTGCAGTGCTCCGCACTCCGCAGCCGACAGGGTCGCCTGCACGACCTCTCGCGCGGGATCGGCAGGGCGGAAGAGCAGCCGGTAGGTGGACTGGGATGCGTCGGCCATCAGGATGCCGCACGCGCTCTGGCCGAACGCGCGCGCCACCTCGGCGACGGTCCGGGGCGAGATGGGATCGCCATCAGCGCTGGTGCTCAGGGCCAGGAGGGTCTCGGCCTGGCGAGCCCGTCGCTCCTGATTCCGGTATGCCTGATCACTTGCGATGACGCTGGCAATGAGGCCGCCGAAGATCTCGAGCCACCAGCGTTCGACATCGGCAAAGCGGCCCGGTGCGAGGCGGGTACAGACGAGCACGCCGAGGAGGACGCCGCGGAGAATGAGAGGAACGGCCAGGAGTGACCGGACCGGCCGTCGGCGGTGGAACAGATCAACGTGACGCGGATCGCTCGCGAGGTCGCTCGAGGTCACGGCCGTACCGGTCGAGGCGGCCAGCCCTTCCAGTCCCACGGTAGCAGGAAGGGCATTCTGGCCGCCGTCGCCAATCTCCAGGCCGACCGAAGCACGGATGACGAGCCGTTCGCCCGCCTTCAGCAGGACGTACGCCTCGGCCGCGTCGAGCATGGCCCGGCTCTGCTCGAGGATCTCCTGGAGAACCTCGTCAATCGGACGCCGCTCGGTCAGGGTGCGGACGACCCGATCCAGTGCCTCGCCGGCAGTGACGCGTGGAAGAACTGCCTCCGCCTGGTTCACGAGCTCACCGGCGTCTGGCGGTAGTCAATGAAGCGATAGCCCAACCCCTTCTCGGTCTGGATGTAGCGCGGATGGGCCGGGTCCGGCTCGATCTTCTGGCGGAGGTAGCTGATGTAGAGTCGAACGTAGTGATCCTCCTCGCGGTACTCGCGTCCCCAGACACGCACCAGCAGGGCCTCATTCGTCAGGACCCGTCCGGGGTTCGATACCAGATGGTAGAGGAGCCGATACTCGGTGGGGGTCAGGGAAACCTTGGTCCCGTCGCGGTAAACCTCTCCGCGAGCAAAGTCGACTGTCAGATGCTCGTCGATCTGGATCTGGGTCTTGGGAAGAGAGCGCGGCATCTCCGCCCGCCGGATGACCGCCTGAATCCGGCTGAGCAGCTCCCGCTGGCTGAAGGGCTTCGTCACGTAGTCATCTGCCCCCAGGCCAAGACCCCGTACCTTGTCCGCCTCCTCGCCCTTGGCGGTCAGCATAATGACTGGGACCGTCGAGACCTGCCGGATCTGCTTCAGGACCTCGAAGCCGTCCATCTCCGGCATCATCACGTCGAGGACAACAACATCGGGGAGCCGATCCTTAAGCAGCTCCAGCGCCTCGTACCCGTTCAGGGCGGTGAAGACGATGAAGCCCTCGTCTTCGAGGTAGAGCTTAATCGCGTACAGGAGATCCGGCTCGTCGTCGACAACGAGCACCCGTCGCTGCTCGGCCACCGCTACCTCTCCTTGACCATCGACACAACCACACCGCCGAAGATCGACGCCTTCACCTGTGACGATACAATCAGGATATTAGAGCCGTGCATGAGCGACATTAGATGCATGTCTGATTCCGTCCGACGCCGCAATTCCCCTGTCAGTATATTGAGTATAGCGTATTGATTTTAGGCATGCCAGTGCCACACCGGTTGCAGACTGTCCGGTGATGGTGTACCATGAAAGCCACGAGTTCAATGGCGTTGATCAGGACGAGTACCCACTGACGTGCGCCAGAGAGCGCGGGCCCTGGCTGAAAGCCCGTGCCGCCTCCGACAGTGGGGAAAACCACCTGGGAGCCGACCGGTGAAGTCGCGCGAGCGTCTAGCCGGCTCCGGGATCCGCCCGTTACTGCGGATCGCGAGTGCGCGGGACTGTCCTGGTCTCGCGAAATCGGGTGGAACCGCGGGAAGAAAGCCCGCCCCGGACACGGGGTGGGCTTTCTTCGTGGGAGGAGAGGATGAGCGGCCAAACGAGCACTAGACTGGAGGTGGACCGATGAACGATCTCGAGCGGATGCGGCATTCCTGTGCCCACGTCATGGCCGAGGCTGTGCTCTCGATCTTTCCGGAGGCGAAGCTGGGGATCGGACCGCCAATCGAGGACGGCTTCTACTACGATTTCGACCTGCCCCGGCCGCTGACCCCGGACGATCTGGCCGAGATCGAGCGTCGGATGAAGGAGATCATCCAGAAGGATGCCCCCTTCATCCAGTCGTCGATGCCGCGTGATGAGGCCCGGCGCTTCTTCGCCGAACGCGGCCAGCCCTATAAGGTCGAGTTGATCGACAGCATCCCCGAGGAGCGGGTCGGAATCTACCAGCAGAATAACTTCATCGACCTCTGCCGCGGTCCGCACGTCGCCTCCACCGGTCAGATCGGTCCCTTCAAGCTCCTGAGCGTGGCCGGGGCGTACTGGCGCGGCGACGAACACCGCCCGATGCTCCAGCGCATCTATGGAACGGCGTTCCCCACCCAGGCCGAGCTAGATGCCTATCTGGCTCGGCTCGAGGAGGCGGCCCGCCGCGACCACCGTCGCCTGGGACGTGAGCTCGATCTCTTCAGCTTTTCCGAGAATGTTGGTCCCGGCCTGGCGCTCTGGCATCCAAAGGGGGCACGGCTGCGCACGGTGATCGAGGAGTACTGGCGAAGGCTGCACGATCGGGCGGGGTACGAGATGGTGTTCACCCCGAACATCGGCCGTGGCCGTCTCTGGGAGATCAGCGGTCACCTCTCCTTCTTCAAGGACAGCATGTTTCCGGCCATGGATGTTGACGGGCAGATTTACTACGTGAAGCCGATGAGCTGTCCGTTTCACATCGAGATCTACAAGTCGCAGGTGCGCAGCTACCGAGACTTGCCGATCCGCCTCAGTGAGATCGCCAATGTCTACCGGTATGAGCGCGCGGGCGTCCTCCATGGGCTGATGCGGGTCCGCGGAATTGCCCAGGATGATGCCCATATCTTCTGTCGGCCGGAGCAGGTGTTCGAGGAGATCCTCAAGGTTATCGATCTATCCCTGGAGATCCTGGGCACGTTCGGCTTCTCCGATTACCAGATCTATCTCTCGACGCGTCCGGAGAAGGCGATGGGGCCGACCGAGCAGTGGGACTTCGCGGAGGGCGCCCTGCGCCGGGCCCTGGAGGAGCGCCACCTGCCTTTCGAGATTGATGCGGGCGGCGGCGCCTTCTACGGACCGAAGATCGACTTGAAGATCCGCGATGCTCTTGGCCGCTCCTGGCAGTGCACGACGATCCAGTTCGACTGGAATATGCCCGAACGTTTCGATCTTTCCTACGTTGGCGAGGACGGGCGGCAGCACCGTCCGTACATGATCCATCGGGCGATCTTCGGCTCCGTGGAACGGTTCGTCGGTGTGCTCATCGAGCATTTTGCGGGCGCCTTCCCCGTCTGGATCGCGCCAATCCAGGCGCGGGTTCTGCCAATCGCCGATCGGCATCTCCCCTACGGCGAGGAGGTGCGTCAGCGCCTGCGCGACGCCGGGATCCGTGCCGAGGTGGATGCCCGGTCGGAGCGGGTCAACTACAAGATCCGAGATGCCCAGCTTCAGAAGATCCCGTATATGCTGGTCGTCGGAGACAAGGAGGTCGAGAATGCGGCGGTCTCGGTCCGCCTGCGCACGGGTGAGAACCTGGGACAGCAGCCGCTCGATCGCTTTATCGCCATGGCGTGCCGGGTGATCGAGAGTCGCTCGCTCCAGCTTGTCGCTGACTGAAGGGGTGACTGATCCAGCTGGAGATCGGCGGGGTGATCTCCCTGGTACACCATCTGCCCGTGGCTGACATCGGGCCTGGCTGTGTGCGCACACGGCCAGGCCGGGGGCTCGTACCGGGGAGGTCAGGGGCGATGGCGGTGCCGAGCGATGAGACAGCCTTTCCGGCCTATGCCCTGGCGATGCGCCTCCTGGAAGCGGACCGGATTCCGTTCGTCGTGGGCGGGGCCTGGGCAGTCCGACAGTTTGCTCCTCCGGGGCGGATGACGCTCGATCTCGATCTTATGGTCGAGCCGCCTGTTTTGGAGCGGGCCCTTCAGACGCTCACCGACGCCGGCGGGTGCCTCCTGGGGCACGATCGGATCGAGGTGCGGCTTGGTTTTCGTGGTATGGAGATCGATCTCGTGCACCATATCGCGCACGGTGAGTATGCGGTCGACGCGAGCTGGCGCACAAAGGCCCTCCCGGCCTCCCTCTTCGGTACCCCGACCAGTGTGGCACCGCCGGGGCTTCTGATCTGGTCCAAGCTCTTCATCGCCGCGCGCCACCGCTTCGACGGGGCCGATATCCTCCACCTGATTCACGCAGATCGCCAGCTTATCGACTGGCACGACCTCCTGGAGCGTCTCCGCCCATATCCGGAGCTTCTCCTTGCTTATCTTCACCTCTTCGACTTCTGCTATCCCGGAGACCGCGATCGCATTCCATCCTGGCTCTGGGAAGCGCTTCACAGCATGACCGCCGTGCCGCGCCCATCCGTCGGTCCCCGCATCTGCCGCGGGCCACTCCTGGACAGCGCCTCTTTCGCCTTTGATGGCCTGGCACGTGGCTACCAGGACGCCAGCCTCCATTGACGGGGTATCTCTCCTCCTTCTATAATCCGCCTACTCCGGCGGGCCATCCGGGACCGCCGGGTGAAGGCCGATCGTGGCGAGGGGAGATGACCTGGCGTGAGCACAGGGGGAGTGCTTCGAATATCCGCTGGTGCCCTGGTCATTCTGGGAAGTCTCCTGGGGGCCGCTTTCGCGACACCCCACGGAGTAGCTCCGGCCCGGGCGGCTGAATCCACGGTGAGTTCCCCCGAGTCTTCCCCTTCCGTTTCACGGCCTGCACAGATCGTCGGGCCGTCTGGTCCCGGCCGCTGGGAGCACGGGATGATGGCCGTCCTCCTTGCAGGCCTCCGGGCGGATGGATCAGAGCGCTCCGACCTGCCTGGGGCGTCCGTGCCTCTCCCTGTCTCTCCCACGGCATCGCCAGGTAGTCTGGCTGGCTCCGCTGGTGCGGGACCGATGCCGGTCCGCGGGTCGGGCGGTCTGGGCGCACTGGTGCCGGCTCGGATTCGGCGCTGGGGGAATCTGATCGAGGATGCTGCCCGAGCCTACGCCCTGGACCCGAACCTGCTGGCCGCAGTGATGATGACCGAGAGCGGTGGCGATCCGAACGCGACGAGTGCACGGGGTGCCGTGGGACTGATGCAAGTCGTCGGCGGCTCCTATGATCCTGCGATCAACATTAGCCAGGGGGCGAGCATCCTGGCGAGGGATCTGGCGCACTACCATGGCGATCTCGTGCTCGCCCTCGCAGCGTACAACGCCGGGGTTACTGCCGTCGATCGCTTCGGGGGGATTCCGCCGTACCTGGAGACCCAGACGTACATCTTCGAAGTTCTCAACCGCTACTACCTGTACGCACCCGGTTGAGCGGTCCGCGCTCCGGCTCCAACGTTCTCGTAGACAGAAGTGGATCCATTCGAAATCAGCGGCTCGCCGCAAGCACCTCGTCAGGTGTGGCGACGGTAATGCCAAACATGGTACGGATAGGGTCTTTCTGTCGTAACAGGTGCCTGCGGTCGTACGTGACGAGCCATGTCGCTTGTGCTGTGAGGGCCCCGGCAACGATCGGTGCATCTTTGAGGGCGACGACCTTGCCCACCCGACGGATGAGCGCCGGATCAGGCTCCACAAGCGTCCCTTCCCATGCCGTTCTCAAGATCTCAAGCATCGGTAAGGCACGTGGATACTTCTTTGCCAGATTACGTTCGGTCTCCTCGAAGATGAGGGCAGAGAGAACAAGAGTAAGCCCACCAGATAGTCCAGCGATGATGAGGTCGCGGGCAGAGCCTCGAGGCGAGATCGCCGCCGCAATCAGGACACTACTGTCAATGAACAGCTTGCTCGCGGGCTCAATCGGGGGCGATGCCATACTTTTCCTGGAGGAGCTTGCCGCGAATCTCGCGGCCTGATTCGATAAGCTCCTCGATTGACGCCCCCTGCTCGCGAAGGATCTCGCCGATCCGGTCGAGGGCCTTGATCGCGATCACCGCTGATGGGGTGATAAGAACCCCTTCCTCGGTCTCGGTAATCGCTACCACATCACCTTTCTTTAGGCCCAGCCTCCGCCGCACCTCGGCTGGTAGGGTCACCTGCCCTTTCTCTTGAACGCGAACGAACCGTGGCTCCGCGTGGCGTTCCTTGCGCACTGATGTAACTCCGATAGTCATACCTTCAGGAAAGTATGACACATCCTGGAATGTCGATCAAGCAGACCGGCTAGCTGTTATGGGCCATACCGGCGAGGAGGATGTGGGGTTCTCAACTGCTATACGGCACGCACCGGTTGAGCGGTCCGCGCTCCGGGGCTGGGGCGGCCCGGCTCAGCCGAGCCGCTCGACCGCCCGAAGCAGGCCGGTGATAAACCCTGTCGCGTACGCTCGTCCCCGATGTCCCCACTCGGTATCATCGACCATACGCGGGACGTGATCATCAATGATGAATCCCGTGAAGCCTACCCGCTTGAGTGTCAGCATCGCCTCGACAACGTCGACATTCCCATCCCCGATGAAGCACTCCTGGAAGCGGGGCACGCACCCCTGAACATCCCGGAAATGGACATAAAAGATCTTGCCGCGTGACCCAAAGTACTCCATCGGTTGGATGACCCCGCTGCCCATTTCCGACCAGCACCCCATACAGAAGTCCAATCCGTGGTTCGGGCTTGGCGCGACCTCTTCGATCGCCCGTCGGAAGTTCTCGAAATTGCGGAAGAGCCGGGCGATACCGCCGAGCGACTCGACCGGGGGATCATCCGGGTGGAGGGCGAGCTTCACGCCAGCCTCCTCGGCCACCGGGAGCACTGCCTTCATGAAGTACTCATAGTTCTTCCACATCTCCTCCTCGGTCACGACGCGCCCGTGGCTGAGGGGGGCGTGCCGAGCCAGATCAAGGTCGAATGCGGTGGTCAGGGCACCCCCACGCGTCGGGGCGGCGACGGAGGTCCGCCAGACCCCATTGGGCATCCAGTGGTAGCCGAGGATCGGAATGCCGGCTCGTCCGAGGTTGCGGATCGTCTCCTGGTAGTTTTCGATCTGCTCGTCTCGTCCATCGAGGCCGAGCATGGCCTTATCGTAGAACCGGATCGGGACATTCTCGATCGCCTCGAGGCGAAGCCCATAGGCTTCGATCGTCGTGCGGAGCCGGATGAGATCCATAAACTCCCACCGCTTCTCGCCAGGCAGGAGGGGGGTGTTGAGGAGAACTCCTTCGACACCTAACTGCTTGGCGAAGCGCAGTCGTTCATCGGTAGGCTGGTTGAACTGGCCGAGGGCCACGCGCATGACGTTCCCGGACACGCTTCCTCCTCTCGAATCGAATGACTTCGGAATCACATCCGGCGCTGGCTGGATAGCGCGCCTCTTATGCTATCCGATGGCGTCGTTGCCGAGAAGCGTGAGGAATGACCTCGGGAGAGCATGGCGATGCTTGAATGGTGGTGCTTGAATTGCCCGGAACGCCCGAACAGGGCTCATCTACAAGAGGGAGAGAAATGGGAAGGATCGTCGATCTGGCACACGGCGGCCTGGCAGGCCTTGTCGGTACGCTCCTCATGACGGGCGTGATCCTGGCCGGGCGTGCGGGGCGCCTGTTCCGGGGCGTGCCGCCGGCCGAGATCACTGCTCGTGCTGAGGAGCAGACCGGCTTGGTGCCCGGCCCTTCTTTTTCAGTGACCTGGCTCCTGGCCCACCTCGGCTATGGCACCGTAGCGGGGGCGGTCTATGCCCTGGGCCGTCGGGGGCTGGGTCTGGCACTGCCGGTTCCCCTGGCCGGCCTGCTTGACGGCGCTCTGGTCTGGGCATTCAGTTATCTGGGGATCATGCCCGCCCTGGGCCTCTATCCGTGGCCGCGCGAGGATCGGCCGGGACGGCTCGTGACCATGCTCATCGCCCACAGTGTCTACGGCCTGGCCACTGCGGGCGTCTATGACTGGCTGGTCCGGCACCGACGGGCGCACCGGGGGGCGGCGCTTGGTCAGACCTAGCGCTCCACCGCGGCGCTGTTCGGCGAAGCGGGCAGGACGACCGATCCCAAGCGGACAAAGTCGCCGCCAGTCGAGACCGGAAGGCGCTGACCGGTGGCCAGGAGATACATGCCCGCGATGAGATCGTAGGAGCCGGCCGGCAGCATCGGCGGCGGTCGAAGGTGGTGTTGATCCAGGACGACCTCCCCTGGCAGCCAGGATGATGTCGGAAGGGCGCCATTCGCTGGCCAGCTATCTGACTGCGCGACCAGCCGTCCATCGGGCCCCAGGAGCTGGACAAAGACGGTGAAGTCACGGTCTACGGGACGGTCGGCAGTCCAGTGGAGGGTGACTGTCAGTTCGCCCGTGGAGGAGACCACCGGCGGATCCATCCCGATCAGTCGGATATCCGTGCCGAGCCGCGCGCTGAGAGCCCTTGCCGGCGGAGGCGGCGGCCGCGGCGAGGTCACGCGCACACTGCCAAGAATCAGGGCGTTGATGCCCGGCTGGCCCCCGCGAACCGCAATCCGCGCGCCGGTCTTTCGATCATAGAGGGCGACCTGCACCCGGTAGAGGCCCGGTGCCGTTCCCGCGGGGACGGGAAGGACGAAGTGGCTCCAGACGACATCCCCGGCCCGCCACTCTGGAGGCGGGTAGCCTAGCCCTTCGACATCGGTGATCTCGTGCCACTGCTGATCGACCAGCTGGGCAAACATCTGGTACTCGCCCGGCGGGAGCGGGCGGTTGACTCGCCAGAGCAGATCGGCGGTGAGATCGTTGCCCGCCTGGACCGGGCCGTCGATCTCCGCCCCGAGCGGCTGGACGTACGATGCGATCTCACCATCCACCCGATGCAGGCGTGGGTCATCTTTCAGGCGCTCGACCTGGGCGCGGACCTCTCCAGGGGTCAGACGGTAGGCAAGGAAGAGCGGCGGTGGGCGGCCTCCATCGATGCCCACCGGGAAATCCTTCTCGCCGATCAAGGCGGTGCGCGGGAAAAGACGGTCGACCTCCGCGGGCAAGCCGCTGAATGCCAGAACGTAGAGCGCCGGTCGGTTCTCATCTGGTGAGAAGACGACGCTCTGCCGCCCGTCGAACCACCGCAGGGCTGGATAGACCGGACGCGCGAGCTGGGCCAGCGTTGGATGATGGTAGTACTCATTGCCAACGAAGATATCCTCGGTCGCCGGATGCGCGGCCTGGACCAGGAAGCGGGCCTGAGCGACACTGTCAGCGTGGTCCTCCCACCAGGCGCCGAAGCTGGACGACCAGACGATGAAGTAATCACGCGCGGTCCAGCCCGCATCGATCAGGATCAGGGCGGCCGTGACGGCGGTCGCAGCGACCTGTCCCCATGCCCACCGTGCGGAGATCTGTTCCCATGCCCAGTTGATGCCGACCGCTGGCACGAGATAGAGGGCCGGTACCAGCCCCATGGCCCGCAGGGTGTAGGCACCCACATCCCAGGAGAGAAGGCCCGGGAAGAACATTACTGCCAGCCAGATTATGACCATCGCCGCGGCATCATCACGCCGCCTGAGCCGCCGCAGGAGAACAAGCACGCCGATATAGAAGGCGATGGCCGCGCCGCCGACGAACATCGGTCGCCCCGGGATGTTGTATCGCCACATCGGCTCGCCAGAAATGGTGAAACTGCGGAGCATCTTGAGCGTGTTATCCGCCAGCATCGCCCATGGATGCCCGCCACTGACCTCCGGCCGGAAGATGAAGACCTGTTCCATGCGGGCGGAGAAGGTGCCCGGGTTCTGAAAAAAGAAGATCGCCAGCGGGGCCACGACCAGTGCACCGGCCAGGGCGAGGATGGACACGCGCACCATATCCCGGTACGCTGGACGGGCGCCGCGAAGGAGAAGCCAGAGGCCAAAGGCAATGAATACGGCCGGGAAGGCACGCGCGCCCAGGTAGGTATACCAGCTTCCCCCGAGCGCAGCACCACTTGCGGCATACCAGCCGAGGCCGCCCCGCTTCCGGGCACACCAGAAGAGGTAGACGGCAATCGCCTCAAGAAGCGGCTGGGTGATCGATCGGTAGCCGTTGCGGCTTGACATGACCTGCCAGAAGGATGTGCCGATCAGGGCCATGGCGATCAGGCCGGTTCGACGATCGAAGAGCCGAGCTCCGAGAAGGTAGGTGAGAAGAACGGTCAACAGACCGGTCACGGCTGAGGTAAGCCGTAGGGGCAGGATATCCTGATTCCCTCCGAGGAGCGCCATCATACCGGCGCTGAGATAGATGTAAAGGGGTTCCTGACCGAGGTATTGGCGAAAGAAGATCGGGCGCTCTTCGCCCCGATAGACCTCCCCGGCCATCACTCCCATCAGTGCCTCATCGTGATGCCAGCCAGGGGGATAGCGATCCAGCCAGAGAAACCGAAGCAAACCAGCGATCAGAAGCAGCGACAGGAAGACCAGCGGAAATGTCAGCTGGGGAAGTGATGCCTGGTTAGTATGGCGACCGGCTAGCTGCACGCCTATCCTCGACCGGGGAAGCAACAGGCTCCCAGGACCGGGCCCCTGGCGGCGGCATGGTAGCGGGAAGGCCCGAGGGCGTCAACCTCCGGGGCAGCACTTCCCGGGGATACGGTTGTGCAGAGCGCCGGAGCCGCGGTTGGGGAATAGCGTCTCCAAGAGCCGGGGCGATCCTGTCTGGTAGAATCAAGAGGGTACATTACTCCTGGTGCACGCTTCGCGTGATTGGGTCCTACCTGCCCGCGCCGCGAGTCTAACCGCCTTTTTGCGGCTCTCTGACACCGATCTAACGACAGCCTGATACTAGAGTGCTGCAAGAGGCGATACCACTGTCACGCGGCTTCACACGTCGGGCTCCTCCGCCGGTTGATCCGGGGCCGGCGTCGGCCGCGGATTTGTGGCACGGGCCTGCCGCCATCGAAGGACAACGGCATGAAGACAACGTCGTCAACCACACTGGCCTTCTACGCCGACGCCGAAGCCGGGTCACGAGCACTCTGGCACTTGCGGGCAAGCGGCTACTGGCGGTCGGCAGTCATCCATCGTTCCCCGACTGAAGGGGATATTGTTGAGCGCCTGGATATAGGGGCTCGGCGCTGGGCGGTCGTGGGCCTGTTCGCCGTGCTCGCCGTGGTCATCGGCGTTCTGGGCCGGGGGGTGAGTGGGATCTCCCTCGCCCTGCCGTTCTGGATGCCGGTCGCGATACTGTTCCTTGTTGGTGCGGGCATCGGCTGGGTCATCACCGCCTACTTCGATCTTGGGGCTGCGGGCGGAGACGTCGCGGACTACCGGCGGTACGTTATGCCCGGCGAGACCATGGTTATCGTTCGGGCGCCGCTGGATCGGGCTGGGGCGGTGGTGGAGATCCTGCGGCGGGCTGGTGAATCGGAACCGGCTACGTTCGTGATCCGACACCGTCGTCCCGCAGAGAAGGACGGCACCGAGGCGGCGATGCTTGAGCGCTTCACGGGTGAGCGCCTCCGTCTTCACGCTCGTCAGCTCGCGGCCCGGCACAAGATTACCTCGCGGCGTCCACGGGGCTATCCCCTCCAGCGGCGCATTCTCGAGGCTCAGCGCACGATTGATCGCGTGACCGGAGACCTGAGCGAGGTCGCGCGGATGGATCAGAGCATCTCGGCCGCGGCTGAATGGCTTCTTGATAATGCCTACGCCATCCGTCGGCACGCGGGCGATGTCCGGCGCAACCTCTCGAAGAACCTGTACAGCGTCCTGCCGGTGCTGGCCTCGGAGGGTCATACTGGTGAGCCCCGTGTCTATCACCTGGCGAAGAGCCTGGTCGCTCACACCGATGCGGATGTTCACGAGCAGGATATCATCGACTTTCTCCGGGCCTACCAGGAGGGATCGCCGCTCCAGATCAGCGAG
>JADGGD010000377.1 GCA_019690095.1 Chloroflexota bacterium | reverse complement strand
GGTAAAGGGTCTTAAGGATTACATCCCCTTCGGCCCGGCCCTGGCGTTCGGCGCATGGGTCACCGCCGTGTGGGGCCCGCGCCTGCTGTCGTGGTACTCGACCTTGGGAAGGATGTCTTGAGCCCGTGCTCTGGCGGCGCGCGACCGCCGACGACGGCTTCACGTATGTGGAGCTGCTCGTCAGCGTGCTCCTTCTGGGAATCCTCTTCGCTCCGTACGCGGGCGTCGTCGTCACGGCCAGCCGCCAGGCGGAACTGAGCGGACGGCGGGAAGCGGCCGTCCTCGCGGCGCAGAGCGAGATCGAGCGGCTCCGCGCGCTTCCGTTCGCCGCGCTCGCCGGCCAATCGCGGACGGGCGTGCCCGTTGCGGGGTCCGAGGGCATGTCCATGGACGTCGTCGTCCAGGTAAGGGGCAACTGCGCCGAAGTCACCGTCACCGTTCACGACGCCGCGGAGCCCGGCCCGGATACAGTGCTATACACGATCATCGGCGACGACGGAGGGGGTCCGCCATGATCCGGAAGGCATGGCGGCATCTGTCGGGCACGGCCGGGCTGTCGATGTTGGAGACGCTGCTCGCGGCCTCCCTGTTCGCGCTCATCGCCGTCAGCGCCGTCTCGTGGGAACTCACCAGCTGGCGCACATTCAACGTGCTGACAGACGTCACTCGCACCCGCGCCGCCGCCGTTCTGGGGCTGCAGCAGGCAGCGAGCCTCGTGCGCCAGGCGGACAGCATCGTGAACTTCAATCCGGCCGGCGGCTCCACCCTCGTCCTGCGCGGGGTCGACCCCGGGGGCGACGTGACGCTGCGCGTGCAGAACGGCGTGTTCCAAGCCGTCTTCCCCGGCGGCACGGTGGATCTTGCGCGCGGTGTCGATTCCGTCGCCTTCACCTTTCCGAACGGCGACGCGTCGCTCGTGGCGATTACGCTGCACGCGCACACGGAGCGCCAGCCGGACCTGGTCTTCGCGGAGCAGGCGGCTCCGCGGGACGGGCGATGACCTTCGTGAGGGTGCGCGAAGCGGGCCAGGTGATGCTGTGGGTGCTCGTCGCCGTGGCCGTGGTCGGTGTGCTGGGCACGGCGTCGCTGATCGCCGTCTCGCAACAGGTGTACGACGCCGGCCACGCGCGGGCCCGCGCGCAGGCGCTCGACCTCGCGGAAGCCGGTCTGGACCGCGCGGCGGCGGAGCTCGTCGCGCGCGGCTACTGGCTCGACCCGGCCGGCACCCTGCGCAACCAGGCGGCGCCGACGGGCACATACGACGTCGTCCTCACCGACGCGGTGCAGGGCGTGCACGCGCGGGCCACGGGCCGCGCGGGCGACATCGCGCGCCGCGTCGACGCGGATTTCGCCTTCCGCTTCGACCCCGTGCTGGAGACGCCGCGCGACCCGGGCCTCGTGGTGCTGAAAACGTCGCAACTGGACGTGGAGGGCGACATCGACGTCACAGGCGACTTCTGGGTGAACGGGCCGGTGACGTTGGAAGACAAGGTCGATGTCACGGTGAGCGGGTCGTTTTTTTGCGTCGGGCCGGTCAGCAAGAACGGCAACGCGACGGCGCCGCCGTGTACGACGGTCCCGCCGTTGCCGCTGCCGGCCGCGATGCGTGACCGGGTGGGCACGTGGAACTGGTACGCCGCGCACGCGACGGCGCCGTGCGCGCTGCCAAGCGATAAAGATAAGAAGAACGGGACGGTCACGTACGCAGACGCCTTGATCGCATGCCCCCAGGACTTGGATTCGGTCGCGGGGACGATCGCCGGACGCGGGTTCGTCGCCGTTCGGGGCAACGTGAACATTGTCGACGACCTCGTCCTGGAGCCGGGGGGCCAAGCCTTTCTCCTCGTGCTCGGCGATCTCTTCACCGCCAAGAACGTCGCGGTGGACGTTCCCGTCATGGTCACGGGCACCACGCACATGGGCGACGGCTCCACGTTTGCTGCAGGCCTTTGGACGTACGATCTCGACACGACCGACGTGAAGCCGAACGGCAAGCCGAAAAAGAAGAAGTCGCACGGCGCGTTTTTCGACGATGGCGGCATCGACGCCATTCGGGAGACGCCGCTCCCCGGCACGCCAGGAATGCGCGTCGTGATGCAGAATTGGACACCGGATCGCCCCTAG
>JADGGD010000376.1 GCA_019690095.1 Chloroflexota bacterium | reverse complement strand
CCCACTTTCTCGAAGACCTCGCGGCGAACGGCGACGCAGGCTCCCGTGACGGAGAGGACGTTGCGGTACCAGCCGGTGTGTCCGAGCAGGGACCACGAGTCGGGAGCCATGCCTTGGAAAAGATGGTCGGCGAATCCACCGAGGCCGAGGATGACCCCACCGTGTTGAATCTTGCCGTCCGGACCAGTGAGCTGCATGCCGGCAAGACCGATATCAGGGACGGTGGCCCAGCCCACCAATTCCCGCAGCCAGCTGGGATCGGTGAGTTCGATGTCGTCGTTGAGGAAGACCAAGACCTCGCCTCGGGTTCGCGCGGCAGCCGCATTGTTGACCCGCGAGTAGTTGAACGGGGTTTCCTCCCACCACAGAACCTCGGCGTCCAACCCGGCTAGCTGGTCGCGATACCACTCTTCGTTTTCCTGCGAACGCCCACCGTTGTCGACGATACGGATTTCGAAGGCCGGATAGTCGGTCGCACGAAGTCCGGCGAGCACCCGCTGGAGCAGTGGTCGGTTGTGTCGTGTCGGGATCACCACGGAAACCAGCGGCCACGTCGGATGTTCCCAACGAATCCGCACCACCGACTCCGTGAGTTCTGCTTTCGCGGCCAACCCGCGAGCACGAAGCTCTTCTTGGACGGCGCGACATCCGGGTTCGCCCAGGCCGTACAGCCTGCGGCGCAGGTGGGTGAGCACGCGAGGCACGCGGGCCACCCGATCGGGTCGCAGATCCGAGCGGAGCAGCAAATCCCACAGCGTGGCCTCGCCGAAGCCGTCACGCACGCTGCCGCGAACCAGCATTCGGGCGCGGCGAATCGCGAATGATTGGGCCAGATAGTTGATGCCGACGAGCATCTCCGGCGACCACGAGGGCTTGAAGAGCGGGTCATGACGACGACCCCGCGCATCGATCACGTCGTCGTCCCAATAGACGAGGTCGAGCAGCGGGTCTTGCCAAGCGGCACGTGCCACCTCGAACAAGCAATCGGGGGCCAGCAGGTCCCCTGCCTCCACAATGATCACGAAATCGCGGTCGTGGTCTTCCACGGCTTTGCGCAAAGCGAGGAACTGATCCGCACCCGCAACCACGGCAACGCGCGATCCCATCGCGGCATTCGGTGTCGTCGCACGATCCGCTTGCGCCGCCTCGGATTCGGGGACGCACAGCGCCACAGCCCAGTGCTCCCAGGACTGTTCACGAATGCTCCTGAGCGTTGCCTCGATCAGCTCGCCGCCTGCTCGCTCTGCCAGCACGCACACCAGGAAGGTAGGCGGCTGCGCTGCATCGCGCGATGCGATCCGCTGAGCCCGCAAGTGATCCCGATCAGGTCCGTGGAGAGCGCACCACTTCTGGTAAGCGAGCGAGCCGCCGGCGAGACCAGCTTCCGCCGCGATCCGTTTCAGGTCGCGCAGGGTTCGCTTTCCTTCGCGATACAGATGCAGAGCACCGAGAGCGGCGATGCGACCAGGTGATCCTGGAGGGAGCGCAGCTTTTGCCTGCGTTTTGAGCTTCTCGCGCCAACTACTCCCCTCACTCACCTCTTGCGGTCGTTCACCGAGAGGATGGCGCCCTCCTACCTCCGGCACCGCCACTGGTCCGTTGTTTTGCCCGTGGCCTTCGTCGGGTTGGCGCTTGGCGGTGAGGTCTTCGAGGTGGCGTTCGACCATACGCCGACGCTCGTATTCGCGGATGAGCGCACGCCGGAGTTCTTGCACGCGATGAACGAGAAGGTGGTCGTCGGTGAGGGTGTCCGGCGCAAGCCGAGGTGGTGAATCGGTGGCACGCTCGGTCACGACGAGCCGCTCCACCTCGGATTCCACCGGTGAGACCGGGCGTCCCGTCGCGGTGGCGCGCACACCACACTGCCAACGCGCGTCGGGACCCTCCTTGTGGAAGACCGGGGGATGACGGGAGACGTCCGTGATCGGTTGCACATCTTCGAAGCCGGCACGCCGAAACAGATCGAGCAACGACTCCTGGTCGTAACACCACACATGGTGGGATGGCTGCACGTAGGAGTAGACGTACGACATATTGAGTTCTTCATTGCTCAATTCCCCCGACATATACGCTTGAAAAATGGCCCTCATGTCGGGCGTAACCGCGGACACCGTCGCTCCCGGCGGT
>JADGGD010000375.1 GCA_019690095.1 Chloroflexota bacterium | reverse complement strand
ACTGAAAGCAGGGGGTGCACCTGTCGGGTTGTCGATGTGCTCGGGGGAATCAGACCAATCGATCCGAGTGAGGATACTGAAAGTCACCTGCTAGGCGGCGGGCTGGGAGACGGGGCAGGCGAATCAGACCAATCGATCCGAGTGAGGATACTGAAAGTGATTCCGCCAGGCCGGGAACCAAGCATAGCCGGCGAATCAGACCAATCGATCCGAGTGAGGATACTGAAAGTATGTGGAGCTTGGCACACGGCGCATGGCCCCACGCCCGGAATCAGACCAATCGATCCGAGTGAGGATACTGAAAGATTCGTGTGCCATACCGTCCGTTCGTCCGTTCAAAGAATCAGACCAATCGATCCGAGTGAGGATACTGAAAGACTGCGGCGTCTCCGCCGCGCGGCGTTCCAGCTCCTCGAATCAGACCAATCGATCCGAGTGAGGATACTGAAAGTGGCGATGGCAACTGCGTCCCCTGCGGTGGATTCCCCGAATCAGACCAATCGATCCGAGTGAGGATACTGAGAAGGTTGGACATTCTCCGGCGGTCCTATGATCTAAAGGAGCGCAGAATCAGACCAATCGATCCGGGGAGGGATACTAATAAGAAGGTTCGGGCTGGCGACCGGCTGGAGACCGCCGCGCGGCTAGACGTGAACGGCCTGGATATCCAGGCCCTCCAGCCCGAAGCTCCGGGCGATATCCTCCACCAGCGAATGACGGAGATCGCCTCGCTGGCCCGCCAGACGGGCATCTCCGTCCTGGCGGCCCGCATCGCCCGCGAGCCGAGCGACCAGGTCAAGCGGGGTGCCTCGGTTGGGCGCGGCGGCTGGATTGACCAGGAACGCGGTCAGGCCTATAGTGAAAGGGCCTGGATCTGGCCGTGCACGGACCCCGCTCCGGGGTCGAGTGGTTCGCCGCCGCGCTGGGGCGGCTCTGGAACCAGCGCTCGGTGCTGGTGGCCCACCTGAACGACCCGCGCGGCGGGAACGGCTACCTCTTGCGGGTCGAGGTCCCCGGCCTGTCCCCCCAGCAGGGGGAGCAGGTGGCGGATCGGATCAAGGACATCCTGCCACACGGCTGGCACATCGGCTTCGACAAGAATGGGGGCTCCCTCAACATCGCCCTGCCGAATGCCGATGAGGCTTATGCTCGGAACATCCGATCCAAGCTTATCCGGGCGCTCGAAGGGGATGGCTACCAGGTCGGTACCTCGCGCCTGGATCGATCCGAGATCAAGTTCATCGGGGAGGAGGATTATGACCGCATCATCCGAGGAGGGCCAGCCGGCTGGCACCGCACCGGACCTTAATCGAGTGGACTGGGAAGCCCTGAAGCGAGACATCCGCCGCATCCTGACCGAGGGTCCGACCCCAGAAGAGGTTGCTGAGGCGCGGGAGAACCTCAAGAAGTACCCGATTGAATCCTCGGCCGCGTCCGATGGGCCCCACTCGATCATCCTGACCAGCACGGTCTGGGTAACCCCAAAGACCCCCGCCGCACCAGACACCCCGCGCCTGACCCGGAAGGTCCGGGGCGCACCGCGCGCCCGCCCACAGGACCAGTGATCGGAGCGGGGCGGATGTCCGCCCCGCCCGCTCGTCTTGCCTTTCCCGGATTATCCCTACGGAGATGCCTGATGCTTGATCCCCGCGAGCTTGGCATCCTCTCGCCCACAAGCGGCCTACCGTCCTCCCACGTGTATGCTCTCCTGAAGGGGGTGCCTCCATCCCCACCGCCTGGCCTTCCGGATCAGACCAATCGATCCGCGCCAGACAAACAAAAGACCGCCAACCCTGGACAGACCATCCAGGATCGGCGGCAGAACAGCCGTGCGTGTCTTGTTGCGCGCGGCTAGCCGCGTGTCAAGGCCAGGGGTCAGCTGACCAGCAGGGGTGTGGCAGTGTCCACCTCACCTCGGCAGCGAACTGCTCATCGGTCATTGCCTGACGCTGTACCAGACGCGTGCGCCGCAAGTCCTCAAGATGGCTGCTTCCTGCGATCGGTTGCAGCATCTGGCGTCAGTTCCCCCTCCAGCCATCACCGTGCCTCATCCATTCCCCCCGTCTCCACCAGGTCTCTCGGGCGGGTTGCCCGGCCCCCGCGCGCGCGGCGCCCCAAGCCCGCCCAGG
>JADGGD010000083.1 GCA_019690095.1 Chloroflexota bacterium | reverse complement strand
CAGGTTCGCGATGCAGGCGCCGGCGACGGCGGCGGCGAAGCGGTCGGTCTGGCTGATCGCCCAGCAGGTCATGTAGCCGCCGTAGCTGAGGCCGGTGATGCCGAGCCGGGCCGGATCGATCGGCGGGTCGCCGCGTGCGACGACGTGATCGAGTACGGCCAGCAGGTCGGCAAGATCTTCCCCTCCCCAGTCGCCGAGGACCGCCCGAGCGAATGCCTCGCCGTAGCCGCCGCTCCCGCGTGGGTTGACGAGGAGGACGGCGTAGCCGTGCGCGGCAAGGAGCTGGTGGTCGAAGGAGAAGGTATCGCCGAAGTAGTTGTGCGGCCCGCCGTGCACGGTCAGGATGAGGGGGAGCTGGCCCGCGGACGGGACCGGTGGGCGGAGGAGCCAGCCCTCGATGACCATGCCGTCCGGCCGCCGCAGGCGCAGATCCTCCGGCTGGGCAAGCACGACCCGCGCGAGCCAGGCCGCGTTCAGGGTGGTCAGCGGGCGAATCGCCTCCGCTTCGGCGGTCCAGAGCCAGACCTCCGGCGGCGTGACCGGGTCGGTCACCAGGAGGGCGGCCCGCCGACCGCTCCGATCGACCGAGAAGCTGAGGACAACCCGCCGCCCGTCGGTCAGGGCGCGGCGCCCATCGGGGCCGAAGAGGACGAGGTGGGTTGACGGCCCATCGCCGAGGAGGTAGAGCAGGGCCGTGCCGTCGGGCTGCCAGACCGGTGGGGAAGGGGTGAGGTAGCCGCCCGGTCGGTGCCCGACGCTCCGATCGAGGTCAGCGGTGAGACAGCGCGGCTCTCCACCGTCGGCAGGGAGCACCCAGAGGCGCGCCGTGGCGGCAGAGGCATCGTCGGGCGCGTCGGCGCTCACGTAGGCGATCTGGCGGCCGTCGGGCGACCAGGCCGGGCTGGCCGCCCGGTGCCGCTCGCTCGTCAGCTGGCGCACCGTGCCGGTCGCGACGTCTACCAGGTGGACCGCCCCACCGCCGTAGTGGGTATCGCGGTCGGCCGAGCGGTCCGAAATGAAGGCGATCCGGGTGCCGTCGGGCGACCAGGCCGGCATCGCGTCGTCGAACGGGCCGTCGGTCAGCTGAACCGCCGGCCCGCCGTCCAGGGAGATGAGCCAGAGGTGCGTGCGCTGGGCGCCGAAGAAGCCCTGGCCGTCGAGCTTGTGGCGGTGCGTGCGGATGCGGAGGACCCGCCGGCGGTCATCGGTCTCCTCGATAGCGACCGGATCACCCCGCCGATCCGGGCCGGCGGCGAGAAAGGCGATCCGATCGCCCGTTGGCGACCAGCAGGGCTCACCCGCCCCGAGGGGGTGATCGGTCAGGCGGCGCGGCTCGCCGCCCTCCATGGGCAGGAGCCAGACCTGGCGCGTCCCGCTCCGGTTCGAGACGAAGGCGATAACCCGCCCATCCGGCGACCAGCGCGGCTGGCTGTCCAGGAAGGTGTCGCTCGTCAGCGGGCGGGGCGGCGCGCTGGCGTCGGCCTCGACCAGCCAGATCGCTGAGCGCACGGCATTTGCCGCCGGATCGATTGTCTCGACCACGAAGGCGACGCGCCGCCCGTCGGGGGAGATGCGCGGATCCGAGACGGTGCGCAGGGATGTAAGGTCAGTGAGGGTGAGCGGTCGCCGTTCCACCGGGGCCCTCGCCTCCGGGCGAGCTGTGGGCCGCCCGGGCGGGCACAGTGTAGCAGGTGCGGTCGAGGGGATCAAGCCGTCCCCGCGCTGGCTGCGGACAGCCGGCGGCACGCGGCCGGGCGGAATACTGCTCCCGCGATTGGTGATGCGCCGCGGGGCCGGGGCGTGTACAATCGGCTCGATCTGCTCGTGCGGGCCGCAGGCATTCGGGGGCACCGGGGATGGCCGACCTGGATGCCGTGCTCCGGACATCCGGTGGGGGCCCGCGCGGGATGTCCGGCCGGAGAGAGGGAATGATTCGCGTTGGCCTTGTGGGATACGGCTACGCCGGGCGCACGATGCACGCGCCCCTGATCCGCCGCGTGCCCGATCTTGCGCTGACGGCGGTGGTCAGCCGATCAGCCGAGCGTCGGGAGCGTGCGGCGCGGGAGCTTGGCGTGGCGACCTTTTCGACGCTGGCGGACCTGCTGGAGAAAGGGCAGGTGGACCTGGTGGTCATCGCGACGCCGCACGACACGCACGCTGCCCTCGCCTGCCAGGCCATGGAAGCGGGGCGGCACGTCGTCGTGGATAAGGTTATGTGCCTGAACGGCCAGGAAGCCGACGTGATGATCGCGGCGAGCCAGAAGAATGGTGTTCTCCTGAGCGTCTTCCAGAACCGCCGGTGGGACTGGGACTACCTGACCGTTCGGAAGGTGCTGGAGGATGGGCTGATCGGCACGCCCTACCTGTTCGAGGCGGCGGTGCTCCGGTACCGGGCGCCGCGCGGCTGGCGGGGCGATGCCGCGGCGAGCGGGGGCATCCTGTTCGACTGGGGCGCACACCTGATTGACCAGGCGCTCCAGCTCGTGCCGGGACCGGTGCAGGCGGTGACGTGCGATCTCCTGTACCAGGGCTGGGGGCGGGAGGTCGGGAGCTACGCGCGCCTGCTCCTCCGCTTCGCCGGGGGCGTGCTGTACGACATCGAGATCGGCAATCTCTCCCGCCACGCCAAGCCGCGCTGGCTGATCCTGGGCGATCGGGGGGCGCTTGTCAAGACCGGCATCGATCCCCAGGAGGCGGCGCTCCAGCGGGGCAGTCTGGAGACGGCGGCGGAGGACCCGTCCGATCGGGCGCGGGTCAGCACCGAGGTCGGCGGGCTGACGGCCGAACTGGTCATCGAGAGCGTGCGGGGCGACTGGACCGACTACTATCGGAACATCGCCGATGCCCTGCTGGGGCGGGCCGCCCTGCTGGTGCGCCCGGAAGAGGTGCGGCGGGCGATGGCGGTCTATGATGCTGCGATGGAATCAGCCCGTACTGGCACGACTGTTCAGGTGGAGATCTAACCTGACTGTCCGCGCCGCCATCTGCCGTGCGCATTCATCGCGGCGGACCCTGCCTGCCGGTAAGCGCGCGCGTCTGGCCGGCACCCCGGTGCGGCCGGGCGGGCCTGGCCTGATCGGCCGCGTCTGCCGCGGTGCGGCGTGCCGGGGCGGCCGACCACCGCGGTCGGCGGGATCCGGCGCGGTCTGGACGCGTGGACCGTGTCGCGGTGGGGAGGATGCCCCTGGCGCACTCAGTCGATTTCGCCGTCGGCCAGGCCGGTCGGGAGCGGCGCGGGCATGGGGAAGCGGCTGGTGATCTCGACGTGGCGATTCTCGCGGGAGGCGACGTGGATGCCCTCCATCACCTCGAGGATGTGATAGGCGAGCTCGCCGCTCGCGCGGTGGGGGCGGCCGGTGCGTAGTGCTCGGGCCAGGTCGGCCACGCCCAGGCCGCGGCTGTTCGTCGTATAGCCGTGGGTCAGCGGGATCTCGGTCCAGCCGCTCTCGCCGGCGCGGCGCAGGCGGACCGGTCCGCCGAAGGTATTCGGATCGGGCACGCTCAGGGAGCCGGTCTCGCCGTAGATCTCGATGCGCGGGAGATCGGTGGGCCAGACATCCGTGGTGGTGATGATCGTGCTCACCGCGCCGTTCACGTGATCCATCACGCCGACGACGTGGCTGGGCGTCTCCACGCGGAACTGGGGGTTGCCGAGCGGGCGCTCCGGCCAGGTGATCCGGGCCGAGCCGGTCACGCGCTGGAAGGGGCCGATGAGGACGGCCAGGGCGGTCAGGTAGTATGGTCCCATATCGAACATCGGGCCGACGCCGGGCTGGAAGTAGTAGCCGGGGGGCTTGCGGGTCACGCTCTGGCGGGTCGGGCTCTCCGGCCGGGGCTCGCGGAACGCCCAGGCCTCTGGCCCGTGGCTCATGAAGTAGGCCACGGCGGCGACGGGGGTGCCGATCGCGCCCTCCTCGATCAGCTTCTTACAGGTCTGGATGCCGCCGCCGAGGAAGGTATCCGGCGCGCAGCCGACCCGGAGGCCCATGCGCGCCGCGAGGTCGAGGATGCGGCGTCCGTCGGCGCAGGTTGTGGCGAGGGGCTTCTCGCTGTAGACCGACTTGCCGCTCTCGAGGATCTGAAGCGAGACGGGTGCGTGGGCCTGGGGGTTGGTCAGATTCAGAACGATCTCGATATCGGGATCGGCGAGGAGCTGCTCCGGGGTGTAGCGGCGGGGGATGCCGTACATCTCGGCGCGGAAGGTCACCGCCTCAGGCACGATATCGGCGCAGGCGATGATCTCGATATTGCGCATGCGGCGGGCCGTTTCGAAGTAGATGCCGCTGATCTGGCCGCAGCCGATCACGCCGATGCGAGTGGGCTCGTCCATAGGTGCTCCTCCGTGCTGGTCAGCCGCTGTGTGCGGGCACTGTGGGCGCGCATATCCGGGACCGGTCAGAGGCCGAGGCTGGCGAGGTAGCGCCGGCTGATTATCGCACTCTCCAGGGCGCTCGGCTTACGGGTGACATCGGTCTCGACGATGATCCATCCCTGGAAGCCGATCGTGCGCAGGGCGGCGACGACGGCTGGGAAATCGATCATTCCTTCACCGAGCTCGACGAAGATGCCGTGCTCGGCGAAGGCGCGGTAATCCCAGCGGCGGGCGATTCCCTCGGCCCGGACGGTTGGCGAGATGTCCTTGAGGTGGAGGGTTTTCACGGCGGGGCCGTAGTCGCGGATGAGCTGGACCGGGTCATCGCCGGCCCAGGCCAGGTGGCCGAGGTCAGGGCCCTGGAAGACCACGGTTCGATCAACGAGGGCGAAGAGGCGGTCGATCTCATCGCGCGTTTCCACCGGCGAGCCGACATGGTTGTGGAAGCAGGCGCGCACGCCGTCCTGGAGGGTGATCGTCCCGATGGCGTTCAGCAGATCGGCGAGGCGCTTGAGGTCCTCGGTGGGGGTTGCCGTAGCGGGGGTGACCTGACCGGCGATCGCGCGGCGCTCGGGGGTCAGATTCGAGGCGACGTAGAGCTCCGTCAGGCCGAGTTCGCGGGAGAAGGCGGCCTGGCGGGCGGCCTGAGCGAGCTGGTGGGAGCGCAGATCCGGGTTCCACCAGTCGAGGCCGAGGTAGCCGGGGGCGGGGCGGAGGCCGTAGCGGGCGTAGAGGGCGAGCACCTCGGCGGGGGTAGCATCGCCGATTCGCCCGGCCGGGGCGCCGTCGTAGCCGGCCTGGGCGATCTCGGCCAGGACCTGCTCGCGCGGGTAGTCCCGCCCCCAGGTGATCTGCCCGCAGGCAACCGAGATTCCGTGCATGGCGCAAAACCTCCTTGCGGGGTGGGTATAGCAGGTTCGGCCGCCCGTGGCAAGGGCCAGCCGGGACGCGACTGCGAACAAGGCCCGCGGCACGGAGGGACGTACACGGGCTGGGGCGTTGGTTGCGCTTTCAGGCCTCCTCCCAGAGCTGTCGGATGAGGCGGGCGGTCTCGATGAGGGCGCGCCCCTTGTCCGGACCGCGGAGGCGGCACTCCAGGGTCAGCCAGCCGCCGTAGCCAATCCGCTTCAGGGCGGCAAAGCCCGGGCGGAAGTCCAGGTGGCCAGCCCCCGGCTGATACCGGTTGCTGTCGGCCTCCAGGCTGGCGAAGCGCTCTTCAAGCGTGTCCCCAGGGGCCATCGGCTCCGCCGTCAAAGACGGGTCCTCGTGCGGCCGCGGTGGAGGATCAGGGGGTGGGAATCGTGTAGAATGGACCACTGGCCCGCGATGCTCCGCGCGAGGATGCAGTCTGAGCATTGAACCCGACGACCTGCCGCTCTGACGGCTGTGGCGGTGTGGATCTCGCTCGCGCCGCCGCAATCTTCCTGCTTGTCCTCGGTGTGTACCTCGTCGGCTACAGCCGTACCCTGCCGCCCACCGCCGACGAGATGATCGACTTCAGCCTGGCTCAGAGCCTGGCCAAGTGGCAGACGTTCGCTATCGATCAGGTCTCGACGGTGGGCCCGAACCCGGAGGAGTTCGGAACGGGCGGCCACCGCTACTCGAAGTACGGGCCCCTCCAGGCCGTCCTGGCAGTGCCCCTGTTCTGGCTGGCCCAGCGGCTCCCGATCGGCGCGGTCGATACGGTGCTCCTGCTCAATCACCTGGTCACGGCGCTGACCGCGGCCCTGCTCTTTCTCCTGGTCCGCCGCCTCGGCTACCGACCCGGCGTGGCCCTGGCGATCGTCGGACTGACGGCCTTCGGCACGCCGCTCTGGGTACACTCGAAGCGCTTCTTCAGCGAGCCGACGATCACCCTCACTGTGGTGGCGGCGGTGGGCGCCGCGTTCGCCGCCGCGGCGACGGGTCGCCGATCCTGGCTGACGGCCGCCGGCCTGGCGTTCGGCCTGGCGGCGGCGGCAAAGTACGTGAATGTGGTCCTCCTGCTGCCGGTGCCGCTCTACCTCGCCGGGACGGCGCTGTGCGGGGCCGGCGGTGCGGCGGCTGGGGCTGTGCGCGCGCTCGGTCGCCTGGCCTGGTTTGCCGCAGGCGCGGTGCCGCTCGGGGCTCTGCTGGCCCTCTACGACCTCGCGCGCTTCGGAAACCCGCTCGCCACCGGCTACGCCCACTGGGAGGGCTTCTCGACGCCGGTCTGGGTGGGCCTGGCCGGCTTCCTCTTCTCGCCCGGCAAGAGCATCTTCGTCTATACGCCGCTGTTCCTCCTGCTCCCCCTCCTGGCGCCTTCCTTCATCCGCCGCTTCCCGGCGTTCAGCGGGCTTCTGGGCGCGATCATCGCACTCCACCTCCTGCTGTACGGGAGCTGGTGGGTCTGGTGGGGGGCCTGGGCCTGGGGGCCGCGCTTTATCGTGCCCATCCTGCCGCTCGCGGCGCTCTTCCTGGCGGAGGGGTTCGATCGCCTGCTGGATGGGCGCATGCCCCTCCGGGGGCTTCTGGCAGGCGCCGCAGTCCTGCTCGGCCTGGCCAGCGCGGGCATCCAGCTCCTGGGGATCGCGGTGGACCATACGGTGTACCTGGTCCAGCTCCTGCCGTTGAATCCCAAGCCGGATACGCTGACCCTCTATGACCTCCGGTATCAGCCGATCCTCCACCAGATTCCCCTGCTCACCCGCCAGTGGCTTGACTTCGCCTGGATTGTGCGGACCGGCCCGAGCGCGGTGAACGGGCCGATGCTGGCAAGCACGCTCGCGGGCGCCGGCGCGGGGATCCTGGGCTTCCTGGTCGTCTGGTACGGGCGGTGCTGGCGGGTGCGCCTGCCGGCGCTCGCCGCCGCGGCGGTGATCCTCGCCGGAACGATCTACCAGGACCTCCGTCTCGCCGCGGAGACGATCGATCCGACAACGGCGGCGATTGTCCGGGCGCTCGCCGCGGCGCCGCCGAACGCCGCGGTCCTCCAGATGATCCCGAGTGCGGTGATCCCCTATGCCAACTGGCAGAAGCGGGCCCTGCCGGAGCTGGGCTGGATCGAGGAGCCGCGGCCGAGCCCGATCATCCAGGAGCGCCTGAACGCGGTGGTCGCCCGCTCCCCAGAGCTGTGGGTGCTGACCGAGGCGCCGCCGAAGGCGCCGAGCAACGGCATCGAGGCCATGCTCGATCGGACGCTGGTCCAGGTCGGTGATGAGCCGGTGGGCCGCTTCCGCCTGCTGCGCTATCTGACCAATCCGGCCCGGGTGGACTGGCGGCCGGTGGAGCAGCGCTTTGCCGACGGCATCACCCTGACCGGGTTCCGGGTGACCGGCGGGCCGATTGCTCCGGGGCGCCGCTTCGATCTGACCCTCGCCTGGCGGGCCGACCCGACGGTGCTGTCGCGTCCGGACTATACGGTGTTCGTTCATCTGCTCGACGCTCGCGGCCGCCTGGTGGCCCAGCACGATGATCCGCCCGCGAGCGGCTACGCCCCGACGAGCGGCTGGCGGCCCGGCCAGGTGGTCTACGACGACCACGCGATCGCCATCCCCGCCGATGCGCCGGCGGATCTCCCCCGGATCGCGGTGGGGCTGTACCAGCCGGCGAGCGGGCGGCGGGTGCCCCTCCTGGGGCCGGACGGTCGGCCGCGGGGTGATACGGTGCTGCTCGATGTGGGCTAGGTGGAACGCGGCAGTCAGGCGGCTGGGAAAGGCGGCGGTCGAGCGGGCACGGCGGGCCTGGGTGGTGCTCGTCGGCGCCGAGCGGCCGGGTGATCACCTCGCCGGCGTACTGACGCTCCTGGCAGTGGCCGTTATCGGCACTATCATCGGCAGCCTGGCGGTCCTGCGCTACCTGAGCCACCATGCCGAGGCGTTCGACATGGGGATCGAGGACCAGATGATGTGGTCCACCCTGCACGGGCGATTCTTCGGCGTGACCCTGGAGCGGCGGCTGACGACAACCTATCTCGGCTACCACGTTGAGCCGATCTCGCTGATCGGGCCGCTGCTCTATCTGGTGTATCCGAGCCCGATCAGCCTGATCGTCTTCAAGAACGTTGTCATCGCGCTGGGCGCGCTCCCCGCCTTCTGGCTGGCCCGGCGGCGGCTGGCAAGTCCGTGGGCCGGGCTCGTCTTTGCACTGGTCTACCTGCTCTTTCCGGGGCTGGAGGCCGCCCAGCTGTATGACTTCCACGCCTACACCCTGACTGCGCCGCTTTTGCTGGCCGCGTTCTGCTGTCTGGAGGCGCGGCGGTACGGCTGGCTGGGCGCGTGTCTCGTCCTGGCGGCGGCGACGAAGGAAAACGCCCCCCTGGATGCCGTGCCGCTCGGTCTGTACCTGATCGCGGCGCGGCGGCGGATCCTCCTCGGCGCCGGACTGGCGGTGGGCGGGCTCGCCTGGTTCGCTGTGGCGTCCTATGTGATCGTGCCGCACTTCAACGCCGAGGGACAGGCGTGGCTGTGGACGCGCTACGGCGGCATGGGGGGATCGCCGCTCGGGGCCGTGCGCTACCTGCTGGCCAACCCCCGCATGCTGGTGGCCCCGGTGCCGGATGACCCGAACTGGCACTATCTCTTTCTTCTCCTGGCACCGGTGGCCTGGCTCCCCCTGCTCAGCCCGACGGCCCTGTTCCTGATGCTGCCGGCCCTGGCGGTGAATGTTCTGACCACCTACGAGCCGATGCATCTGATCGAGACCTACCACTACAGCGCCCACCTCGTTCCCTACGTCGTGCTGGGTGCCGTCAATGCGATCGGCACGCTGGCCGCGCTGGCCGGGCGGCTCCGGCTGCCGCGTGCAGTGGGCGTGGGCATCCCCTGCGCGGCGGTCCTCGCGGCCACGCTGGTCTACCACCACTATCGGGGCTATACGCCCCTCTCCGGGGAGTTTGTCGGCTACGAGGTCACCGCGCACGATCGGCTGGGCGACCGCCTGGCTGCCGAGGTCGGGCGGCTGGTGCCGCTGGAGGCGCCGATCTCGGCCCAGTCGAACCTCTACCCCCACGTGGATCACCGTCCGGACATCACGATGTTCCCCGGCGTTGGCAACGCGCGGCTCGTGTTCCTGGATGTCGCGACCCTGCCGAACACGACCGGCATTAATGAGGGAATCCACGACGCCGTGCGGCGACTGCTCGATTCAGGCCAGTTTGGGGTTGTGGCGGCGGAGGACGGCTACCTCATCCTTATGCGCGGCGCACCGGTGCGCCCACTGCCCGATGCCTTCTACTCCTTCGCCCGGGCCGGATCGCCCCGGATCACCCACCCGCTGGATGTGCTGTTCGGTGACCGTCTGGAACTGCTCGGCTTCGACGTTCTCCCCGGCCGGGACGGCACGGTGAACCTGCGCGTGTACTGGCGGGCCCGCGCAAAGATCCCGCAGGACTATTTCCTGACGTTTTACATCACCGACGGGCGCGGCCACGAGCGCGGGGCCGCGCTCCACCGGGAGCCGGCGAACGAGTGGTATCGGACACCGCTGTGGCGGCCGGGCGAGATTGTGCAGGTCACGACCTACAACCTGCCGATCGGGCGGCGGGGTCAGGATTTCGGGATCGCGCTCGGCGCCCAGCTCGCCCCGGACCCCTGGGATACGGTAACACGCCTGCGGCCGGTCGTGCGAAGCGCGCCGGCGCCGCTCCGCACGCCGGGCCAGGGGACACTGCTGGAGGTGATCACCTTCCACAATGATCACGATCTGCTCACTCCGGAGGTCGCGCCACGGCATACTGCGCCGCCAGCACATCGGCTGGCGGCGCAGTTCGATGCGGGCATCACCCTGGAGGGATATACCCTGACGACGGCGCCGGGCGTTCTGAACCTCGACCTGGTCTGGCGGGCGAGCGGCGCAACGCCAATCCCCTACACCGTCTTCGTCCACCTTCTCGATCGGGAAGGACGCATCATCGCCCAGCACGACTCGCCGCCGGATGGGGGCCTGAAGGCGACGACCGCCTGGCTGGCGGGCGAGGAGATCTCCGACCGCCATGCCATCGCCCTGCCGCCGGGGCTGGACCTGGCGGGGGCGCGGCTGGAGGTCGGGCTGTACGATCCGGCGACCGGCCGCCGCCTGCGGGCACGGGTCGGGGATGCGGTGACTGACCACGTGCAGATCGACCATCTGGCCCCGGACCCGGCCGGTCAGCCGCCGGCTGGGTCCCCTGACGCGTGATCACCGGTCGGGGAAAGGCACTCCTATCCGTCACGGGGGCTCGGGCGGAAGGTGCTCTGCGACAAAGGCGATCGTCTGCGCGGCGAGCTGGAGTGCCTGCTCCGCTTCGGCCGTCGACGGCTCCGGGCCGGCGTCCGGGTACCGTCCGGCAGTCAGGTAGACATCGAGAGTGCGCACGGCGGCCTGGAGCACGGCAAACGCCGGGTCGTGCGCGCGGCACCGGGCAAGCAGGGCCGGCAGATCGTGGGTCCTCGGCAGGGGCTGATCGCGCTAGGTGAGGAAAGCCTTCAACGCCTTCTCGGCAGCCTGCTGACAGTGAAACGCGGTCAGACCCGCGAGTGCGGGATCGCTGATCGCCAGGCGGGCAAGGCGTAGGTCGCGCTCGGCCCGGGCGAGCCAGTCGCGGGCAAGCCGGGCGCGCGGGTCTCTAGGCGGCATACACGAGCTGTCCCTCGCGCTCGACCGCGGCAGGCAGGGACGCCGCTGCTCCGAGCATCCAGGCGAAGTCGGCGCTGGTCAGGATGACCACGTCGATCGGGACATCGAGCCCGGCCAGGGCGGCGTTGGCGCGCCGCTCCATCTCCCGCCCCGGTCCGACGCGTTCGCGGACGACCACCAGCAGGTCGTAATCGCTCTCCGGACCGGCTTCTCCCCGGGCCCGCGAGCCGAAGAGGTAGATCCGCTCCGGCTGGATCTCCGCAACCAGGCGGCGGACGATCTCCGCCAGCACGGCCTGCTCATCCGCCCACACCGCCGGGGCCGCACGGCCCGGCGAGCTTGCCTTCCACCGCCGCGGCATCGTCCGATTCCCTCCGTCGCTCCGCCGGTCAGCCTGTCCTCCGGGGCGGAGCGGACGCTGACCCGCGCGACCTTCTTCCGTGCTGGATTATACGCCACGGGTCGGGGATAGGGCGACTGACCACGTGCAGATCGGCCATCTGGCCCCGGCCGGCCGCTGATCTCCCCGAGCGCGGGGAATTGCCCTATAGCCGTTGACAGAGGACGCCGGCGCAGGTAGGATGGGACAGTCAAATCATGATAAAGATGATTGACTTCATCATGTATTTGGGATGGGGAAGGAGCGCACGGCGGTGGATCCGGTGGTGACGGTTGTCGGTCTGGCGGTTGGGACGCTGGTCGGTATGAGCGGCATGGGTGGAGCGGCGCTGATGGCCCCCCTGCTGATCCTGCTCGGCTTCCGTCCCATCACCGTGGTGGGAACCGATCTCGCCTATTCGGTGATCACCAAGCTGGTCGGCTCGGCCTACCATCTCCGCCACGGCCAGGTGGACGGTCCGACGGTCATTGCGCTGGCGCGTGGGAGTGTGCCCGGTGCTCTCGGCGGGATCGTCATCCTGAAACTGATCGGCCCGGGCCGTGTTGATGCGCTGGTGAGCCGCGCGCTCGGCGCGGCCCTGGTCCTGGTTGGGCTCAGCATGCTCTTCCGCGCCGCTTTCCCATCTGCGCGCACAGCGCGGGTGGGCCCGTGGGGATTATCGGCGCTGGGCACCGGCATCGGGGTCCTGGTCTCGCTCACCTCGGTCGGGAGCGGGAGCCTGGTCGCCGCGGTCCTCGCGATGACCACTTCTCTTTCCGCACGGGCCATCGTCGGGACCGATCTGGTGCACGGATTCGTGCTGGTGCTGGTAGCGGCGCTCGGTCACTGGCAGGTGGGGACCATTGATTTTGCCCTCTCAGCAAACCTCCTGACCGGCGCAGTGCCCGGTGTTCTCATCGGGAGCCGGCTCAGCAGCCGGATGCCGGAGCGGGCTCTCCGCCCCACCCTGGCGGTTGTCCTCCTGGCAACGGGGCTGCGGATGCTGTGAGGGCGCGGGACGCCCGGTCTCATCCGCCTCCGCCGGGGCGTCAGGGGATGCGGGCCGGTCCGGCCAGTGCGCGCGGAGGGCGCGGCGAAGGAGCTTCCCCGCGGCATTGCGCGGGAGCGCATCCACGATCCGCACCGCCACCGGCGCCTTGTAGTGCGCCAGCCGCTCCCGACAGAAGGCCCGGAGCTCCTCAGCCGTCACCGCGGCGCCCGGCCGCAGGCGCACCGCCGCGGCCGGCACCTGCCCCCACTGCGGGTCCGGCAGGCCGACGACCCCCGCCTCGGCCACCGCCGGGTGGGCCTGCAGGACAGCCTCGACCTCGGCGGGGTAGATGTTCTCTCCGCCGGAGACGATCAGGTCGTCGCGCCGATCGACGACGTAGAGAAACCCCTCGGCGTCGAGGTAGCCCAGGTCGCCCGTCCGCAGCCAGCCGTCCTGCCGGTCTGTCGCCGCATCGGAAAAGTTGACATAACCTGGAGAGACGGTCGGGCCGCGGACGACGATCTCGCCGATCTCGCCCGGCGCGGCCGGCCGCCCATCACGCTCGACCCGCAGCTCCAGCGGCAGGAGCGGCTTGCCGGCCGAGCCAAGCTTGCGCAGGGCGTCGGCCGGGGAGAGGGTCGCCGCCTGGGAGGCCGTCTCGGTGAGGCCGTAGGTCTGGACGACCGGCACGCCCTGCCGCGCGCACGCCTCGAGCAGGGGGCGCGGCGCCGGCCCGCCGCCCAGCAGGACACAGCGGAGGCTCGGCGGGTAGGGTCGCCCACCGCGGTCCTCCAGCATGCGCTGGAGCATGGTGCTGACGACCGAGATGATCGTCACTCCCTCTGTGTCGATCGCCCGGTTGACCGCGGCCGGGTCGAAGCGGGGGTGGACGATGGCGGTGATGCCGTAGATGACGGCGCGGATGAGGATCGAGAGGCCGCCGATGTGGAACAGGGGAAGGCAGGCGAGCCAGCGATCATCGGGGTGCAGGCCCAGGTTCAGGACCGATCCGATCGCGCTCCACCAGAGGTTGCCGTAGGTGATCCGCGCGCCCTTGGGACGGCCGGTTGTCCCCGAGGTGTAGATGATGCTCTGGACCGCTTCCAGGTCGAGGCGGCCCGGCGGATCGGCCGCCTCCGGGGCGTGGGGCCGGTCGAGGACGGCCAGCACCTCCCTTTCCGCCAGACAGCGCAGGCCCGGCCGGGCCGCCGCCGCAGCCGCATCAGCGGTATGCTCGTCGCACACCAGGAGCCGTGCCTCCGCGTCGGCGAGCTGGAAGGCGATCTCGGCCGGGGCGAGGCGCGTGTTCAGCGGCACCAGCACCGCCCGCCGACGGATCAGGGCGTGGACCAGGAGGGCGAAACCCGCGCCGTTCCGGAGGAGCAGGGCCACCCGCTCCCCGGGCTCCACGCCCGCCTCTGCCAGCAGGGCCGCTACCCGTCGGACGGCCCGATCGAGCTCAGCGTAGGTCCAGCGCCGCTCGCCAACCCACAGGGCCGGCTGATCAGGCGAGAGGTATGCCCGCTGTGCCAGCCACTCCGGCAGGAATCGTCCACTGTGCGCGTCCATATCGCTGTAGTCCTCCCTCTCGCACGAATCGCGGAGACCGCCCGGGCCAAGGCGACCTGTACCCGCCGGGGCAGCGCGGCTCAGTCGGCGAAGCGCTCCAGCTCCGGCTCGTCCACTGTGACGCCCAGGCCGGGCCCAGGCGGCAGGTCCATGACGCCGCCGCGCGGCATCAGCGGCTCGCGAATCAGGTCAGCCGCCAGGAGCGGGAGGGTCGCCAGGCCGCAGGCGGGGGCGGTCGGGGGCAGGACCGCCGCCAGGTGCAGGGCCGCGGCGGTGCCCACGCCGGCGTCCACCGTCGTCGTGACGATCACCCGGAGGCCGGCGTCCAGGGCACGCGCGATGATCGCCCGGCCTGGCCGGGCGCCGCCCACGACCATCGGCTTGATCACCAGCGCATCGGCCGCCTCGCGCTCCAGGATCGCCTGGGTCCGCACAGGGTCGGTCACGGCCTCATCGGCGGCAACGGGCACGCCTGCGGCACGGCGAACCCGTGCCAGGCCGTCCAGGTCGTCCGGCGGCACCGGCTGCTCGATCAGCTCCGGCGCGAAGCGC
>JADGGD010000374.1 GCA_019690095.1 Chloroflexota bacterium | reverse complement strand
GGGCGTGCGCGAGGCGATCGATCCAAGCTGGTATTACAAGAAAGGCGGCGGACCGGTCTACGACATGACCGTTTACTCGCTCCATACCCTCACCGGCATCCTCGGTCCGGTCCGCCGGGTCAGCGCGATGTCGGGTATCGGCCTGCCCCAGCGGCGCTGGCGCGACACAATCATCGATGTCGAGATGGACGACAACACCCTCCTCCTGCTCGACTTCGGCGACTCAGTCTTTGCGCTGGCGAGCGGCCAGAACGCGGTGACCAGCCCAAGCCTCGGCTGGGGCCGCCTGACCTTCTTCGGGAGCGATGGTTCGCTCGACCTGATCAGCGGGCGGGGACTGGAGATCACCAGCCGCACCGCGCTCAACGGAACGCTCGGCTTCCCGACCGTGCAGGCAACGGTGCCGGTGACCGGCCAGGCGGGCCTGCCGGGGGTCGTGGGACCGCACCTGAGCATTCCCGAGGCGCACGTGTACGCTGATATCCTGCACCTGGTGGACTGCCTCCGGGAGGACCGGGAGCCCCTGGTCACCGGCGAGCACGCGCGCCACGTGGTCGAGGTGATCGAGAAGGGATACCAGGCGGCCCGGACCGGTCAGACCCAGGAGATCGTCTCGACTTTCTAAAACAGAACGCCGGGGGACGCCCGGACGCGGCCCCCTAGCGCTCCTTACCACCCGTGCGCGAACGCGGGGTGGGACAGCCGTACGGGCCCGGCCGGGCCCTCCCCGCGGGGGAGGATCGGCATGAAGACGGCGATGTTCTACGGTGGACCGGACGTGCGCGTCGAGGAGGTCCCGATGCCGGAGCCCGGACCGGACGAAGTGCTCGTTCGGGTGCGCGCGGCTGGCATCTGCGGCTCCGACCTCCACGGCTACCGCGCGCCGCGGCCCGGCGCGAGCTACCCCACCCGGGCCGGGCACGAGCTGAGTGGCGAGATCGCGGCCCTCGGCCCCGGGGTGACCGGCCTGCGGGTCGGCCAGCGGGTCGGAATCGAGCCGATGCACCTGCTGGGCTGCGGCACCTGCCGGCAGTGCCAGCGCGGCGACTATCACATCTGCCCCACCCGGGGCCAGCGCAATGGGCGGCGCCTGCACAGCGCGGGCTTCTCGGAATACGATATCGTCGCGGCCCGCAATGTTTTTCCCCTCCCCGACCACGTCTCGCTGGAAGAGGCGGCGATCCTGGATGTCTACGGCGTGGCGGTCCACGGGGTTCATCGCCTGCCGGTCCAGCCCTGGCACCACGTCGCCATCATCGGCACCGGAGCTGTTGGGCTGACCCAGGGGCAGGTCGCCCGGGCGCTGGGCGCGAAGCAGGTGATCGTCATCGGCACGCGTGCGGCGCCGCTCGAGGTCGCCCGAGCGTGCGGCGCGGCCGATGCGGTGGTCAACGCGGGCGCGGTAGACCCGGTCCAGGCGGTGCTGGATCTGACCGGCGGCGCGGGTGCGGACGTCGTCTTCGAGACGGTGGGCGGCCGCGCGCCCACGATCCAGCAAGCCTGTGCGATGGCCGCATACGGGGGAACGGTAGGTGTTGTCGGCCTGTTTGTCGAGCCGGCGGCTATCGACACCAGCGTGGCTATGCGCAAGGAGCTCGAGATCCGCTGGGTCAACAGCTACTCGACCTGGGAGGGGGTGCGCGAGTTCCAGATCGCCCTCGATCTGCTCGCCGCCGGCCGGGTCCGTGCCGCGCCGCTCATCACTCACCGGGTGCCGCTGGACCAGATCGCCGAGGGATTCGCCTGGGCGAACGACAAGCGGTCATCGGCGGCGATCAAGGTGCTGGTCATCCCCTGAGGCCGGCGTGCACGGCATGACGGTGACACCGGTAGATCCGGCGATGCCAGTAAAGGTGACACCAGCAAAGGAGGAATAGCCGAGGACCATGCGAAAGATCAGGGCGGCGCTGGTCGGATGCGGCACGATCGCTCGGGTCATGCACCTGCCCGGGCTGAAGGCGATGGAGGCACAGGGCGCGGTGGAGGTCGTGGCGGTCTGCGACTCGTCTGGGGAGGCGCTGGAGACGGTCCGTCAGATGTTTGAGATCCCGACCGGCTTCACCTCGGTCACGGCACTGCTCGAGCGCGCCGAGTTCGATCTCCTGGTCAATACGACCCCGATTCCCCAGCAC
>JADGGD010000373.1 GCA_019690095.1 Chloroflexota bacterium | reverse complement strand
GTATAACGGCCCCGACCGCGGCCGTCCGTCCAGCGGCCGGCCTGGCGAGCACGCCGACATCCTCCGACATCTGCAGCGGCCTCCCTATGCCGAGTCGACCCGGCCAACCAGCACGGGACGGCGGCCTCCAACCGCATCCTCCCCCTGTCCCGGGATGACCACGGCCGGACTTCTTCGGGCACCGGCTTTCATTATAGAGGATGGCCACAGCCGCTTTCCATCACCCGTTCTGGATAAACGCCCCATCCCCTCGCGGCTTCTCGGTGACACCCCAGGTGTTGCCTCGATTGTCATGTCACTTGACTTGACAGCTCTCTGAAACCCATAATGGCAGCAAGTCCATCTCGAAGGGTGTCGTACCGAGCCGATGACGACCGAGGAACGCCGACAGGCGATCAAGGAGCTGCTCGCGACGGCTCGCCGACCGGTACCAGGTCGCGACCTGGCCCGGATTTTCGACGTGAGCCGTCAGGTGGTCGTCCAGGATATCGCTGTTTTGCGCGCCGCGGGGGTGCCCATCGTCGCGACCAGCCGCGGTTACACCACCCCTCCGGTGCCTGGGCTGCACCGGTCCGTGGTCGCCGTGCGCCATCGGCCGGAGCAGACGGCCGAGGAGCTGTTCCTGATCGTCGACCAGGGCGTGCGCGTCGTCGACGTCATCGTCGAGCACCCCATCTACGGCGAGCTGCGGGGACTCCTGATGCACGCTTCGCGGGAGGACGTCCGCGCCTTCCTGGACCTCGTTCGCAGTCGTCGCGCCCATCTCCTTTCCGAACTCACCGACGGCGTTCACCTGCACACGCTCGAGGCCGACGACCCGTGGCGACTCGCCAGGGTCCGGCAGCTCCTGGCGGCTAGGGGTTTCCTGCTGGACGGCGATGAACCGGGACAGGGTGCCGACAAAGCCGGTGCGGCCAGCAGCCCGGTCGCGCGGGCCACCTCCTGACGCCGGAGACACCCCAAGGGAGGCGAGGCGCCATGGGAACAGCCGAGGAAGCAGCCGTCGAGGCGGAGAAGGGCCGGCCCCTGGAGCCGGCGCGGCGCCGCACCGACGTCCTCGTCATCGGCGCCGGGCTGGCCGGTCTGGCGGCAGCCCTGGCCGCGGCGGCCGCCGGCCTCCGCGTCACCGTCCTGTCACGAACCCCGCCGGAGGGTAGCAACTCGGCCCGGGCGCAGGGGGGCATCGCCGCTGCCCTGGGAGAGGACGACGACGCCGACCTGCATGCGTCCGACACGCTGCACGTGGGCGCCGGCCTGAGCCGGGTCGAGGCCGTGGCGGTGCTCACCCGGGAGGCGCCGGCTGTCGTCCGGGCGCTCGCAGACCTGGGCGTGCCCTTCGCCCGCCGGAACGGAACTTTTCGCCTCGGCCTGGAGGCCGGTCACAGCCGGCGCCGCATCGTCCACACTGAGGGAGGGCTGACGGGCCGCTCCGTGATGGCCGTGATGGCGGCGGCCGCCGACCGTCACGAGAGAGTCGACAGCCACCACGGCTGGGAGGTGGAAGAGCTGGTGGTGCGAGGAGGGCGCTGCCGGGGAGCTGTGGCCCGATGCGGCCCCCGCCGCGTCCGATGGGATGCCGACGCGGTCGTGCTGGCAACAGGCGGCTTTGCCGCACTGTTCCCCCGCAGCTCCAACGCGCCGGAGACCGTCGGCTCCGGCACCGTGGCCGCTTATCGGGCCGGCGCCGCCGTGGCCGACCTGGAGTTCGTGCAGTTCCACCCCACCGTGCTGGCCCTGCGCGGGGCGCCCGCGCTCCTGCTCAGCGAGGCGCTCCGCGGCGAGGGCGCCCACGTGGTGGACGCCTCGGGGCGGCGTTTCCTGTTCGACTACGACTCTCGCGGCGAGCTCGCTCCCCGCGACGTTCTGGCGCGCGCCATCCTGGAGGAGGTCGACCGCCGCGGCGAACCCTGCGCTTACCTCAGCCTCCGGCACCTGGAAGCCGAGGCGGTTCGGCGCCGTTTCGGCGCCCTGGCCGCCGCCCTGGCGGAAGCGGGCCTGGACCTCGCCCGCGATCCGCTGCCCATCCTCCCTGCCGCCCATTTCACCATGGGCGGTGTCTTGACCGACCTGGACGGCCGCACGAACCTGCCGGGGCTCCTGGCCTGCGGCGAGGCAGCCTGTACGGGGGTGCACGGGGC
>JADGGD010000372.1 GCA_019690095.1 Chloroflexota bacterium | reverse complement strand
ACCCTCGGCATGATGATCTACTGGGCGCTGAGCTACGGTGCGATCCTGCAGAACCTCTGGTGGTGGTGGGCGCCACCGGTGATCATCCTGGTCGCGCTGTTCTTCGCCCTCTACCTCATTCATCTGGGGCTCGACGAGATCAGCAATCCGCGTCTGAATCGCTAGCTCGCCTTCCCGCGGCAGGCGGCAGAGGAGTGCAAGCAGGGGGGAGGGTTTTCCGACTCAGACCTTGCCGCTCAAGGCCAGCCGATAAACGTTCTCGGTCTCTGGTTCTGGCCCGCAGTCGAGCTCGGTCTGAAGCGTATGGATGCAGAGCTCGTACCAGCGGCGCACCCGACCGCGCTGACCGAGCCGGGCGTGACAGAGCATAAGGAGGCGATAGGCGTCCTCGCGGCAGCAGTCCTTAGCCAGGATCTGCTGGCAGCGGGTGATCGCCTCCTGGTAGTCACCCCGTGCCTCGGCCTGTTGGGCCAGGCGGCTGACGACGAAGAGATACTGGTCCTTCAGGGCCTCACGACGGAACATGGGCCAGTCATCGAGCGACTCCTCAAGGAAATCCCCCTGGTAGAGCTCGGCTGCCCGTGTGAAGAGGGCCAGTGCCTGATCGTGCTGGCCCCGGGCCTCGCGGGCGCGTCCGACCGTATAACAGTGCTCGAACTCCTCGACATCGATCCAGAGTTCCGGGGCAACGAGCTGGTAGCCGGACTCGTGAGCCTGGATGTCGAGCTGTCCCCTGGCAATCCCGTGCTCGCCGAGCACCCGCCGGAGCACGTGAACAGCAACCTTGAGCGACGTTCCGGCCGCGGCGGCATCGGGATCGGGCCAGAGCGCCTGGATCAGCGTCTCGCGCGGGATCGGATGCCCCCGGTGGGTGACGAGATACTGGAAGAGGGCCCGGGCCCGGCTCGACCGCCATTCCTCGATCCGCGTTCCGGCGGCATTGACCATGAATGCTCCCAAGCACCGGACGGCGATTGACGGCGGCGCCTGACCGACTGCCAGGGGGGCGGTCCCCGGTCGGGGGGAGCTCAGCAGTCCGAGCACGCTCGTGATCTGATCGTCGAGTCGAGTCAGATGGGTCGTGAGGGTTACTCCCAGGTCGCGGATGGCCGCGGCCAGGCTGACCGTGTCATTCCCCGCGGCAGGCAGTCGATCCCGCCGCGGCCTCGCCGTCGATTTGTCCGTTGCGCGTGCCGTGAGCATCGCCATTCGTACTCCAGCCGGTGTTTGGTGGGCTGAGCTGGCCCCGGGGTCAGCCATTGCTCGTCATCCTGCTGATCGCGGCCCTCTCGACCTGTCTCCCTCGTGCACGTCGTTCGCGATCACCTGCGGTCGGGCGCTCTTCCATCCGGACCGCGGTAGCCGAATTCAGCCGGTTGGCGGTGTGGGCTCTGCCGTATCCGTGGGGCCCGGCCCGGCCGGCGGGTCTCCGTCGTCGACGCGGGTCGGCAGGGCATCTGGCCCGAGAAAGTCCTGGATGAACCGCACCATGCGCTCGAGATCGCGGAAGTACTTTCCCCGTCGGCTCGCGATGTGCTGGATGTGCCCGCGGCCCGAGCCGGGGCTTCCATCCGTCCAGATGCGAATGATGAAGGTCTGGTACTGTCCCATGGCGTGCTCTCCAGGCGTGCCTCCGGTGCCGGGATGGCACGCTGTGGGCTTCTCTATCCCTCTGTACGGCGGGCGTTCTGTCTGCGCACGGCGGACATCCGCCGGTGCCGCTTCATCAACCATGGGCTACTCCGGCTTGAAGGTCAGGACAACCTCGCCAATCTTGATCTGATCGTTCGCAGCCAGCTTCCGCCGGCTAATCGTCTCGCCGTTCACGCGCGTGCCGTTCAGGCTCTTCAGATCCTCGATCCAGAACTCCCCATTCTCAACGATGATCTTCGCATGCCGCCGGGAGGCCATGGGATCGCGAATGACCACTGCGTTGGATGCCTCGCGGCCAATCATCGTTTCGGCCTCTTGGATTACCACCTCGCTCTGCACGCCGTTCTGGAGGATGATCAGCCGTGCGCGCGGCAGGGACGGGACGACCGTGGCGCCGGCGGCGATAGTCGCGCCCGCGCTTACCACTGTGGACTCCCCTGATGAGGGCAGCGCCATTGCCTCGGTGTGATCGGTGATTACTGTCTGTTCGCGGGGAGGCGGGGGAG
>JADGGD010000371.1 GCA_019690095.1 Chloroflexota bacterium | reverse complement strand
TTTGTATAAGTGACTGGTACAAGCCGGCCACGTGTACCTTACGGCGCGTAGCGCAGGCCCGGATACAGCGGGAAGCGATCCGTCAGCGCCTGCACGCGCCGCCGGGCTTCGGCCGCGTCGGCCTCGGTGAACGACGCGCGCAGCACCAGGTCGAACACCTCGGCAATCTCGGCCATCGCCGCCTCGTCCATCCCGCGCGAGGTGACCGCCGGGGTGCCGACGCGGATGCCGCTCGTGACCATGGGGCTGGCCGGATCGAACGGGATGGCGTTTTTGTTCACGGTGATGCCGACCTCGTCGAGCCGCCGCTCCGCCTCCTTGCCGGTCAGACCCCGGTTGCGGACGTCGATGAGGATGAGGTGGTTGTCGGTGCCGCCCGACACGAGCGAAAAACCGCGTTCGCTGAGCGCCCGGGCCAGCGCTTGCGCGTTCTTGACGATCTGCTCGCAGTAAGCGCGGAACGAAGGCAAAAGCGCCTCGCCGAACGCCACCGCCTTCGCCGCGATGACGTGCATCAGCGGCCCGCCCTGCACGCCGGGGAAGACCGACTTGTCGATGGCCTTCGCGTACTCCGCCGTGGTGAGGATGAGCCCGCCGCGCGGCCCGCGCAGGGTCTTGTGGGTCGTCGACGTGACGAACTGGGCGTGCGGCACCGGCGACGGGTGCAGCCCTGTCGCCACCAGGCCGGCGATGTGCGCCATGTCGACCATCAGGAGCGCCCCGACCTCGTCCGCAATCGCCCGCATGCGCGCGAAGTCGATGACGCGCGGATACGCGCTCGCCCCCGCCACGATGAGGCGCGGCCGCGTCTCTTTCGCAATCCGCAGCACCTCGTCGTAATCGATCCGGTGCGTCTGTGGGTCGACGCCGTAGGCGGCGAACTTGTACAACTGCCCGGAGAAGTTGACCGGGCTGCCGTGCGTCAGGTGGCCGCCGTGCGCCAGGTTCATGCCGAGCACCGTGTCGCCCGGCTGCAGCACCGCGAAGTACACGGCCATGTTCGCCTGCGCGCCCGAGTGAGGCTGCACGTTGGCGTGTTCGGCGCCGAACAGCCGCTTGACGCGCTCGCGGGCGAGCTCCTCCACGACGTCCACGTACTCGCAGCCGCCGTAATAGCGCCGGCCCGGGTACCCTTCCGCATACTTGTTGGTCAAGACGCTGCCCATCGCGGCCATCACGGCTTCGCTGACGAAGTTCTCCGACGCGATGAGTTCAATCTTGGCGCGCTGGCGCGAGAGCTCCTGCTCCATGGCGCGCGCGACGTCCGCATCCCATTCGAACAACCGTGTCACGGGCATCCTCCTTCGTTGGGTCCAACTGCGCGGGCCGCGCCTCCCGGCTGTTCGCCCGCGCGTTCGCCAGCCGTCCGCGCACCCGCCGCGCCGGCTTCTTCCGCCGCACCGTCCGGCCGCGCGTCCTCCAAAGCCAGCGCGGCCGCCCAGCGGGCCGCGGCGGCGGCGCGATCGTACACGGCACGGGCACCGCCGACGAGCGGGGGCCGCGTGCGCGCCATGGTCACGTGCGCGCGGCCAATCTCCCGCCGCCGCCCGCGCACCGGCACCGCCACCCGGCGCAGGTGCATGCCGATGAGCGTGTCGCCGATGTCGATGCCGGCGTCCGCCGCCACCGCCTCGACCAAGCGCGCGTCCGGCCACGTGAAATACGCCGCCGCCGCCACCGCTCCGCCCGCGCCGGGGACGGGGACGGCCGTCACCTCGCGCCATCCGTGACGCTCGACCGCATCCGCCCGCGCCACCAGCGCGCGGTTGAGGTGCTCGCAGCACTGGAACACCACGTCGCACCCTGTCTCCTCCGCAAACGCCAGCACCGCGTCGACGACAGCTTGTCCGAGCACCGCCGAGGTCGCCGTGCCGATGCGCTCGCCGGCAATCTCGCTCGTCGACGCGCCGACGACCAGCACCTTCCCCGGCCCGAGTCCGGCGGCCGCCTGCAGATCGGCGAGGCACTCCGCGGTCTGCCGCCGCACCTCCTCGGGGGTGACGGGTCCATCCGCACGCACGGGCGGCTGCCCGGCGTGTGCATGCGCAGGTGGCTGTCCGGCCACGAAGCTCACCTCCCGCCCTGCGGTCAGCAGCTGCTCCCGGCGTCGATCACGGCACCCGCGGCGCGCAGGCTCTCGCGCTCGACGGCCTGGATCTTC
>JADGGD010000370.1 GCA_019690095.1 Chloroflexota bacterium | reverse complement strand
CGCGTGAGGGGGAGGGTGGGGCTGACCGTCTGGTCCGCCAGCGCCTCTCAGACCAGGTTCTCGACCGTCTGACCGGCATGATCGCCAGCGGCGAGCTGGAGCCAGGGGCGGCCCTCCCCGCGGTGGCCGCGCTGGCGAAGCGCTTCGGGGTCAGCACCCACATCGCCCGGGAGGCGATCGCTGGCCTGGCGGCGCGGGGGCTGGTGCAGGTTGCCCATGGGCGGGGCTGTTTCGTGGCGCCGCGGAGCCAGTGGCGGCTGGTGGATGCGGAGCTGATCGCCCTGATGGGCAGTGAGCAAGCCCTGCCGGCGCTGTTCGAGGTGCGGCAGACCTTTGAGGTGGGGATGGCGAGCCTGGCCGCGCGGCGGCGGACCGAGGCCGACCTGGCCGAGCTGGCGGCGGTGCTGCGGCGGGCGTGCGAGGATCCGCGGCCGGAGACCCAGGTGGAGTGCGACGGCCGCTTCCACCGTGCTCTGGCCCGGGCGACCCACAATCCCCTCTTCCAACCGCTCCTCGAGGCGATCATGGGACCGCTGCGGCAGTACTTCGTCCTGTCCCAGCGGTTTCCGGACACGGCCGAGCGGACCACCCGGGGCCACCAGGCGATCTACGAGTGCGTCGCGCGGGGAGACGAAGAGGGGGCCGCGCGGGCGATGGTCGAGCACCTGCGGGCAGGCCGGGAGATCTGCGAGCGGATCGTCCGTCTCTCCGGCGCGGCCGATCAGCACGACGGCGAGGAGGTGGAGCGGCAGGCGTAAGCGGCGCGGGTGCCGCGCCGCCCCCGGGCGCGGCCGGGCGTTCAGCGGCGGCCGCCGGGCATGTGGGCGTCATCGTAAGAAAGGCGTCAGCGTGATGAAACGAGGAGGCAACCACGGCCTCCGTGAGGGAGGATTGCGAGATGTCCTGGCGAAATGGTCTCGTGATAACCCGACGCCGCGTCCTGACAGGGCTCGGGATGGGAACGGCGGGCCTGCTTCTGGCTGCCTGCGGTGGCGGCGGTGGGGCGCCGACGGCCGCGCCCACCGCGGCTGGCGGGGCGACGTCGGCCCCGCGGGCAACGACCGCTCCTGCGGCGCCGACGCCGACACCGGCCCCGGCACCGACAGCGACGCCGGCCAGCGCACCGGCTGCGGCGCCTTCGCTCCTCCAGGGAGGGGCGCAGCTGCCGGTCAACGTCCCGCGTGAGAAGGTCTTCGTCCTGGGCCAGATCTTCCGCTACAGTGTCGTCAACAACTTCAACCTGTTCATCCCGGGCGGTCCGCCGAACCCGACTCGCCAGGGGCTGATCTTCGATACCCTCTGGTACATTGACCAGGAGACCGGCCAGTGGATCAACTCGCTCGCCATCGATAAGCCCACCTACAGCTCGGACTTCACCCAGATGACGGTGAAGCTCCGGCCGGGGGTGATGTGGAGCGATGGGGTCGAGTTCACCGCTGATGACCTGGTGTTCACTGTCCAGACGCTCATGGCCAACGCCGGGCTGAGCTGGTCGGCTGTGCTGAACCTGTACACCAAGGACGTGCAGAAGCAGGATCCTTACACGGTTGTCTTCACCCTGAAGGAGCCGAACCCTCGCTACCACTACAACTTCACTGCGAACTATAACGCCGTCTACATGATGGCCAAGCACGTCTGGGAGAAGGTTACCGACATCAAGAGCTTCACCTTCTTCCCGCCGGTCTCGCTGGGGGCCTACGTCTTCCAGCAGGCCGATCCGAACGGCTTCTGGGAACTGTTCAAGCGGCGGGACGACTGGCAGAAGACGACGCCCGGCATGCTGGTCCAGAAGCCCGGCCCGGACTACATCATGACCTCGTTCCAGGGTAGTGATACCAAGGATGTCATCGCGGTGTCCCGGGGCCTTGAGGACGGCTTCATGGACGTGAACTATGAGGCGTTCAAGGCCCTGCTGGACAGCACCCCGACGGTGCGCTCCTGGTACAAGAGCTTCCCGTGGGCCTATCCCAATGAGCTGAACGTCCGCTATTTCGGCTTCAATCAGGCGACTCCGCCCTACGACAACAAGGATGTGCGCTGGGCCCTGGCCCTGGCGCTCGACATCGTCGGCCTGCAGACGCAGTACGAGGGCGGCGTGACCCGGGTCACGCCGCTTCCGGTGCCCGCGCCGCCGGGGGCGCGGAAGCTGTACCAAATAACCCTC
>JADGGD010000369.1 GCA_019690095.1 Chloroflexota bacterium | reverse complement strand
CGAGGTGTACGCTGCCCGGTCTGCGGGCGGACGGCGGACGTGGGCAAGATCGGGCCGCGCCACTGGTACTGCGCGGCCTGCGCGGTGGAGTTCCGGGAGTATGGAGGCTCGGTGCGTCTCTACGCGCTGACTCCGGCCGGAGAGCAGAGACGGCTGGAGGCGGGAGCTTCGCCGACGAGGGCGGAGGTGCGCTAGGTGGCGGAGATCAACGACTACACGCTGGACCGACTGCTCGGGGCGCTTCAGGCGAGCACCCGCAGCATGGTCCGGCAGGCGTATTCCGCATACAGGGTGATGGCGGGCCTGCGCGAGACTGACGTGTATCCCCGGCCTGTGTCTGAGAAGGAGCTCGGCGGGCCAGCCTATGCGGGCTGGGAGACAGAGGACGGGGTGGCGCTGCTCGGGCTCCGGGTGCCCGAGCTGCCCAACTTCTTCCGCCCGCACGACATCCTGGACCCCGAGCTGGTCTACCAGTTTTGGGCCGACGAGCGAGAGCGCTGGGCGAGCGTGATCGGGACGGTGGCCGCCAACGCCAGGATGGACGGGCTGCTTCCCAACGTCGCTCCCCTTCTGGAGCAGGCGGTCGTCTGGATCCGCCCTTCGTTCCCGGACATGCGAGTTCGCGACCTGGACAACCTCGCGGTCAAGGCGGTGGTCGACGCCCTGCGCTACTCGGGGCTCCTGGGCGAGGACGACGATCAGCACATGGCCTACGTGATCTCCGGGATGCCGCGGGGACTTGGGGAGCGCACGCCCGGTACGCTCATCCTCCTGGTAGGAACCGAGCCGACGCAGCCGGTGCTTTGGCCGGCCTGGTCGGACGAGCGGCCGAAATTGCGCAGAGTGAACATTCGACGGCCTGCCGAGGTGGCTCTGTGGATGCGGGAGAACCCCCCCGGGAGACCCCCGGGGAGGACCCGGGAACCTGACGATCGCCAGTTCTAGGGTCGGATGACTATGACTGGAAGAAACGCCCAGACGCCTTGCGCCTGAAACCGTTCCTATTCGAGCACCTTGTCCTAGTTCCGCTCGGAAACTCCTCCCTGCCCCTAACCTTTCTGCCACACGGTTTGATGGCTACCGAAAAGGCCTGAGGCGAAGCGCTGCTGGTGCTGCGTTGCGGCGGCGGTACGAAGCCGGGCCGTGCAGGCTTTCGAGATGGTGGCGAGGAGCTCTCGTTGGGAAACCCGAGGCGAGTCGGTGGTGTAGCACGGAATGAAAAAGCGGTGGTACGAAGCCGAGAGGCTGGGTGCCATGCATGGCTGCGGGGGCGACGGAGACGCGGAGCCCGGGTGGAGTCCGGGGCGCGAGAACAGCGGAGAGGGGTGAGCGAAGCGTGTCGGTGGCCGAGCGGCTCGTGGTGGCCTCCAAGGAAGCGGAATCGTGGCAGCGATGGGCGCGGGACCTGGAGGCGTTCCGTGTGCTGACGCTAGGGGAGATAGCGCTGCTGTGGGGGTTGGAGCCCCGGCGGGCGAGCGAACTCGTCTCCAAGCTGGAGAGCGCGGGCTGGGTGAAGCGGCTCTCGAACCGGTCCGACCGCCGCAAGCCGCTCTTCGTATTGACTCGCCCGGGGGCGGAGGCGGCGGGGCTTCCCTTCCGCGAGGTCTTCCCCTCCCGCGCGCCCCAGTACCTCCACCGCAACGCCGTGGCCTTCGCGCTCATCCGCGCGGGGATACCGCGGCAGACGATCGAACCGGTGCGCCAAGGGGACCGGCGGGTCTCGCTGCCGAGCAGCGGGACGTTCTCGAACCCCTACCCGCTGGCCTGGCTCGTGACGCGGGAAGACGGGCGGCGGGTGTGGGTCTACACGCCGGAGACCGGCGCCCAGGTGACGCGGGCGCTGAAGATCGTGGGGTCGATGCCCGCCGACCGGCTGTGGGCGCACCTGGTGCTGCTGCCCGACCGGAGGGCGCTGTCCGCGGTGGCGCGGGAGGCGATGCGCTCGGGCCCGCCCTCGACCCGCCTCCACGCCGTACTGGCCGACGAGGCTGGGGAGGCGGGCCTGTCGCTGTACAAGGGCACGGAGGCTGACCTTGTGAGAGCCTTCCGCGCGATCCGCCCGCAGGCGGAGGTGGTGCGGGATCTGGAGCCGCCGTTGGACGGGGTGGTGGCGCTCCGGACGAAGACCGTGATGTGGGTGGGCGACCTTCGGACGGGGAACGTGAG
>JADGGD010000368.1 GCA_019690095.1 Chloroflexota bacterium | reverse complement strand
GGGCGTGGGCGCGCCGCCGGGGCGGTCGGGGCGGCCGGGGCCGCGGCACGCGCTCCTGGAGCCACGCCCGCGGCTGCCTGCCGCATCAGCTTCCGCTTCAGCTCCAGCTTCTGCCGCCGCTTCCGGTGCTTCCGCCGAATCTTTCGGGTCTTCTCACTGGCTCGGCTCATTGATGGCGTACTCTCCTTGAGCTCTCCGTTATCGTCGTCCCCAGGGTAGATTCCCGGATTGTCTCGTCGCTATTCTACCAGGCCCGGTCGGGCGCGGCGGACAGCAGATCATCTATCTGGTCCAGCACTTCGCGGAGCGGCGCCTCGGCCACAAACGATACCGGACACCGACAGCGCCGAGCGCCGCAGCGGGGACAGTCGACCGTCCAGGAGAGCACCGGCCGATACCGTGCCCGCGTGAAGGGTGCGGCGGTGATGAGGTTGCCGCACCAGTAGATCACCACACTCGGCACGCCAGCCGCATGGGCCAGGTGAGCCACACCGGTATCATTGCTGACCACCAGCCGTGCTCGCCGCACAAGCGCGAGTACAGCCCCCAGGTCAAGCCAGCCGCTCAGATTGTGGAGAGGCGCCGCCGCAAGCCGCTGAAGCTGACTGGCCATCGGGCGCTCAGCAAGCGATCCGGTCACCACGCCAGGAAGACCGTGGAAGCGCCAGAGATGGTCGGCGACAGCGGCGAATCGCTCGATCGGCCACCGCCGCCGCGGGTCGGATGCCCCCGGATGGATGACCGCGTAGGGACCGCGGCCAGCATCGGCCCAGGCCGTACGCAGGCGCACCTCATCGTCAGGAAGCTCCGGCGCATCCATCTCCACCCCCGCAGGGGGCACACCGATCCGGGCCACCAGCTCCAGATAGCGCATCACCTCGCTCTGATAGAACTCGTAGCGCAGATGATGCTCGAGCGGGGCAACACCTCGCCCCGCCAGCCCCAGGGTGTGGCGCGCACCCAGACGACGGACGAACGGATTCGACTCGACGCCGCCGCCGTGCATCTGGATCGCCAGGTCGTAGCCGTACGCCTGGCTTGCCGCAAAGAACTCCTCCCGCTCGCGCGCAGCGACGGCCGGGTCGCCCTCGACCTGCCGAATACCCGGATAGGGTGGGACGGTCAGCACACGGTGGAGATAGGGATAGCGCCCCGCAATGAACGGCCGCAGCCAGGGAAGACAGAGGTAGGTAATCTCGGCCGACGAGAAATACCGGGCCAGCGCCCGGAGGGCGGGCGTGGCAAACAGGAAATCCCCCAGACCATTCGCCCGCAGGACGACAATGCGTCGGATCGTATCGGCGACAGGGTCAGTCACGGCTTCCGGCCCGCTCGGAGCATCGTGTGTGCATCGTGTGAAAGAGCCCCCGATGCACCGGGCGTGCCAGGAGAACCGGAATCAGCCCGCCATACCGCGCTCCCCGGCGCTGGCAGTACCGGGGCCGGCTGGATAGACCCGCGGACGAAGTGCGTCGAACTGGAACTGCTCGGCCGCCCGGTCGGCGATCACCGCGGCGATCGCGAGCGACGAGGTCGCAGCAGGCGAGGGCGCGTTGCGGACGTGCAGGACATTCCCCTCGCCGTGGATCACGAAGTCGTCCACCAGCTTCCCATCCGGCGAGAGTGCCTGTGCCCGCACGCCCGCCGGCCCCGGCAGGAGATCCGCGCCGGTCAGCTCAGGCAGATAGCGCTGGAGCGCCGCCAGGAAAGCAGATTTGCTGAAATCGCGGTACATCTCGGCCAGGCCAGTTCGCCAGTAGGCTGCCGCAAGCGCCCGGAAGCCGCGGTAGCTCAACGCATCAAGCAGATCGCGCGGATTGATCGTCGCCCGCGTGTAGCCCTCACGGGCGAAAGCGAGGACGGCGTTGGGCCCCAGCCATACCTCGCCCTCGATCCGGCGGGTGAAGTGGACCCCCAGGAACGGGAAGGATGGATCGGGGACCGGGTAGATGAGCGAGCGCACCAGATAGGCACGCTCCGGCCGCAGGATATAGTAGTCGCCCCGGAACGGCACGATACGCGGGTCCGCCGGGGCCCCGGTCATAGCAGCAATCCGGTCGGCGTAGAGGCCGGCACAGCTGATCAGATAGCGCGCCTCGATCGCCCCACGGGTCGTGATCACAACGATCCGCTGATTGGGGCGCAGGATGCCGGTCACACAGCGGCC
>JADGGD010000367.1 GCA_019690095.1 Chloroflexota bacterium | reverse complement strand
CGTCCGGCCGGAGCCTTGGCCGGCGCGGAGTGCGTGTGGGCGGCCGCGGACGGGGCGTCCGCGGGCCCGGCACCGGCGGGTCCGCCGGCGGGTGCGGCCGCGGTGTCCGTCGGCGCGATCGCGGTGTCCGCCGGCGCGCTGACCCCCCAAGCGGGCCGCTCCGGGGCCGGCCCGTGCGCTGCGGCCGCGGTGCCTGCGCCTTGGACGTTGGCCCGCGCCGCCATCCACAGCCGGCGGTGGAAGTCGGCGAGCACGGCGGGATCGCCCGCACCTTGGCCGTCCGCCGCGTGTCCGGCGCGGCGGACGCTCACCTGCGCGAGCACCTCCTGCTTGAGGAATACGTCCACCGCGCCGGCGCTCAAGGCGTCCAGCGTCGCGGTCGCCCCTTCCTGGGTCAGGGCGCTCAAGACGACCACCGGCAGCCGCCACTGCCGGATGATCTCGCGGATGGCGGCCACGCCGCCCATGCCGGGCATCTCCAGGTCCATCGTGATGAGTTGTGGGCGAAGCCGCGGGATTTTCGCCAAGGCGTCTTCGCCGTTGCGCGCGGTCCCCACCACCTTGAACCGGGGATCGCGCTCAATCACGTCCGTGACCGCCCGCCGCATGAACGCAGAATCGTCCACCACAAGTACGGTGATCTGTTCCATCGTCGCCATCGTATCCATCCTTTTCATCATAGCAGAAAACGTGATCGTTTCTCCCAGGGAAAGGCGGTGTTCGGTATAATAGGGGCGAAGTTTCCGGCTTTTCATCCCCGGCTTCGATGCCCAGGCAAGGAGTGAACCGTGTGCCGCTCATCGATCTCCCGTACGAACAACTCCTGACCTACACCGGGCGCAACCCGCGGCCGGCCGACTTTGACGCGTACTGGGACCGCGCCCTGGCGGAGATGCGCGCGGTCGACCCGCAGCTTGAACTCGTCCCCAGCTCGTTTCAGGTTCCGGGTTTTCAATGCTTCGACATGTACTTCACCGGCGTGCGCGGCGCGCGCATCCACGCCAAATACGTGCGTCCGGAACGCGCGCAAACGCCGCATCCGGCGGTCATCATGTTCCACGGCTACTCGATGGACGCCGGCGACTGGCTCGACAAGCTGGCGTACGCCGCCCTCGGCTTCTCCGTCGTCGCCATGGACTGCCGCGGCCAGGGCGGCCTGTCGGAAGACAAAGGCGGTGTCAAGGGCAACACCCTGCACGGCCACATCATCCGCGGCCTCGACGACCACCCGGACAACCTGTTGTTCCGCCACATTTTCCTCGATGCGGCACAGCTCGCCGGCATCGTGATGCATCTGCCCGAGGTCGATCCGGACCGCGTCGGCGTCACCGGTTGGTCGCAGGGCGGCGGTTTGACCCTCGCCTGCGCGGCGCTGGAGCCGCGCATCCGGCGGGCGGCCCCGGTCTACCCGTTCCTCTGCGACTATCGCCGTGTCTGGGAGATGGACTTGGCGCGCAACGCCTACGAGGAGCTGCGCCAGTACTTTCGTCACCACGATCCGCAGCACGAGCGGGAGGAAGAGGTGTTCTACCGCCTCGGTTACATCGATGTGCAACACCTCGCCCCGCGCATCCAGGCGGAGGTGATGATGGGCGTGGGGCTCATGGACGAGGTCTGCCCGCCTTCGACCCAGTTCGCGGCGTTCAACAAGATTCAAGCGCCGAAACGCCTCGAGGTGTTCCCGGACTTCGCGCACGAGAACCTGCCCGGCTTGCACGACAAGATCATCCAGTTCATGCTCGGGCTGTGAGCGGGTCCATGCCGTCCCGGCTCCCCGCCGTGCACCGCCGGGCGCTCACCGCCCGCCGGTTTTGCCTTGATTGGGCGCGCTGCGGATCGATGCCGGGACGGCCGCAGCGGTGCGGCCCCCTGCCGGCGCGGCCTGAAAGGTGATGGGGGAGGTGCCGAACGCCTGCACCAAGTCGTTGAACAACAGGTTTCCCGCCAGGGCGTGGCCGGTGCTGTTGGGATGCCAGTTGTCCCCGGCATACACGTCGATGGATTGGTGATGCTTCTGCAGGTAGTTGGCCATCTGCTGGTACAGGTCGAACAGAAAGACGTTGCGGCTGTGGAAACTGGCGGCGGCCTGAAACTCGCCGGCAATCATCCTGGTTTCCGCCGGCCCGTATGTGGTGAGGGATGCCCGCACCACGGGCGGCGAGACGACGAGCACGACCG
>JADGGD010000082.1 GCA_019690095.1 Chloroflexota bacterium | reverse complement strand
AGCGCGGGCGAGCCGGCGCCGGTGCCGAAGGACGAGGTCTTCGATCTTCTCCCCGAGTTCGTCTGCAACCTCCAGCGCTTTCGCCGCGCTGAAGGGGTGGACTATCAGATCGTCCACAGCCACTACTGGCTGAGCGGATGGGTTGGCCATCTGCTGGCGCGGCGGTGGGGGGTGCCGCACGTGACGATGTTCCACACGCTCGGTCAACTGAAGAATCGCGCACTGGGTGAGCGCACAGAGAGCGCGACCAGGATCGAGGTCGAGGAGCGGATCGCCGGAGCGGCGGATATCATCGTCGCGTCGAGTGAGCATGAGCGGACGGCACTGGTCGAGCTCTACCGCGCACCGCGGGAGCGGATTGCGGTGGTCCCCGGGGGAGTGGACCTCCGCCTTTTCCAACCGCGTGACCGGCATGCGTCGCGGGCAGTCCTCGGGATCGACGGCGAGGTGGTGCTCTTTGTCGGCCGAATGGATCCGGTCAAGGGGCTAGATATTCTTCTCCGCGCAGTGGGGCTCCTGGCCGACCGCCGCGATCTGCGGTTGATGATCGTCGGTGGTGATGGGCAGGAGGAGGAGCGGCGCCGTGCAGAGAGCCTGGCGGCTTCTCTGGGGATCGCGGCACGCTTTGTCCCTGCAGTACGCCAGGAGGACCTGCCCCTCTACTACAGCGCGGCTGATGTGCTGGTCGTGCCATCCTACTATGAGAGCTTCGGGCTCGTGGCAGTCGAGGCGCTTGCCTGCGGGACGCCAGTCATCGCCGCCCGGGTGGGTGGACTCCCGACTATCATCCGCGACGGGGAGAACGGTCTGCTGGTGCCGTGGCGTCATCCGGCGGCGTTCGCCGAGCGAATCGCACGTCTCCTCGATGAGCACGAGCTCCGGGTAGCCATGGCCGCCCGGGCCCGCGCGTCGGTGGCAGGTTTCAGTTGGGAACGGGTCGCGGACCAGGTCATTGCGATCTACCAGCGCCTGTCGGCCGCCGGGACCGAGCGGGACCGGGTGTACACCCGGGAGGCGTGTTATCATCGCGGAAGCTGTCTTTAGTGACCTGCCCGTGGGACAAGCGCGATCAGTCTGTTGGCTCGGGCCGATGGGTGCTGAGCGGGCTGATCGCAGAGGTGCTGGGCGACCGGGGATGAGCAGGAGGCCGGAGCGGTGAGTCACCGTGCTGATCGTGAACTGGGCGGCCGGCCTCGCATGGTGGATATCTCGGAGAAGCCGGAGACGTTTCGCGAGGCGACAGCGCGGGGACGGGTGGTTATGCACCCCGCGACCCTCGCTGCGATCGCGAACGGACAGATCGCCAAGGGCGACGTTCTGGCTACTGCTCAGGTGGCGGCGGTGATGGCAGCGAAGCGGACCTGGGAGATCATTCCGCTGTGCCATCCCCTTCTCCTGACTGGGGTTGACGTGTCGTTTGAGCTTGACCGCGAGCAGAGCGCGGTGGAGATCGCGGCGACGGTGCGGACGACGGGCAAGACCGGCGTGGAGATGGAGGCCTTGAGTGCGGTGAGCGCGGCGGCACTCACCATCTATGATATGTGCAAGGCCCTGGATCCAGCCATGCGGATTACCGATATCCGCCTCGCGCGCAAGAGCGGCGGCAAGAGCGGCACGGTTATTCTCGAGGGCTGATTGAGCGGCAGTAGGGGCCGTCGAGATGTAATCGCGGCCGGCGTCCTCGCGATACTGACCTTCCTCTTCTATTTTCCCCTTACGGTCCAGGGCAAGGTTCTCTCCAGCTTCGATTCCCTTGTCTACTTCTATCCGAACGCGGTGTACTATGCCGAGCGCGTCCGGCAGGGGAAGGTGCCTCTGTGGGATCCATACTTATTCGCCGGTGTCCCATTCCTGGCGAATAGCCAGGCGGGTGTTCTCTATCCTCTGAACCTGCTGTATCTGCTGGGGCCGGTCAGCCGGATCTATGCAGTCCTGCTCGTATTCCACGTCTGGTGGCTTGCGATCGGGGTCTACCTGCTCGGGCGGTTCAGCCTGTCGCTGGCGCGGCCTGCTGCCCTGACTGCAGGCATGACCGTTGCCTTTGGAGGGTTCGTCGGGGGGATGGCCGGCCATCTGAACCAGCTCGAGGCCCTTGCCTGGGCGCCGCTGGCAATCCTGTGCGTTGAGCGCGGGGCGGCCCGTGGGGCCTGGCGGCTTCAGGTTGCCGCGGCGATCCCGTTCGCCATGGCGGTCCTGGCGGGTCACAGTCAGGAGCTGTATATGACCGGCGTGGTCGCGGCGCTGGCGGGCTTCTCCCGGGCTGTCCAGCGTCGGCTGAATGGCGCAGCGGCAGGCTGGTGCCGCTTATCTCTCCGCCGCCTCCTGACCGCTCTGCTCCGGGATGTCTCCTCTCTGGTGATCGGGCCGGTGCTTGCGGTGCTCATCGCAGGCGCCCAGGTCCTTCCGACCATCGAGCTGACGCGGGTCTCGATCCGTTCAACCGGCCTCGACTTCGCAACTGCCTCTTCCTTCTCGTTTCCCCCGACCATGGTGCTGACCGGCCTCTTGCCGACGATCGGTCTGTCGGTACCGTCCACGGAATGGCTCGGCTATGTCGGCATCACAGCGATGGTGCTTACGGCAATCGGTCTGTGGCGGCGTCCGGCAGCCGAGGCGTGGTGGCTCGCCGGCCTGGCACTCATCGGCCTGTTATTTGCCCTCGGGCGATACACGCCGGTCTATGGACTCGCCTTTGACCTCGTACCGGGCGTTCGGCTCTTCCGAGTGCCTGCTCGCTGGCTTACCCTGTGGACGCTTGGCATGGGGCTCCTGGCCGGCTGGGGGTGGCAGTCCCTGGAGCGCGTTCCGGACCCGGGGGGAGGCCTGGGCCGTCGATGGAGCGCCATCCCGCATCGAGGGCGACTGGCCATTGCTGCAGCTGGCGGGCTCCTGCTTCTACTGCTCTTCGGGACTGCCTACCGTTATCGTCACCTCATTGCCCGACCGGGCCGTCCTTCGTACCTGCTGTGGGCCGCGACGCTGGTGGTGACCATCGCTGTCCTGGTTCTCGACCGCCGTGGCCGTCAATGGGCCCGCCTGCTCTTGCTGCTGGTTCTGGGGTTGGAGCTGGGAATCGCGTCGCTTAGCCTGCCCTACCAGATGGCCATCTGGATAGACGGCGTGGAGACCCACCGCGCGCCGGTCGACCATCTCCTGGCCCGTGCGAGCCCGGACCGCGTCTTTGCCATGGCGGATAACTCATTTGATCCTGGCGATCTTGCCCAGCTCCGACAGCGGCTGGCGGGTAGCCTCTCGCCCGCGGCTATTGCGGAGTATGTGACGGCGGTCAAGCACATCGAGAGCCTCACCCCAAACATGGCGCTCCGGTTCGGCCTGCGGACGATCGACGGTTACGATGGTGGGGTTCTTCCGCTCCTGCGCTTCGACGAGCTGAAGAAGCTTTTCCCGGTCCAGGGACCCACAGTCGCCGATGGTCGTTTGCTCCTGCAACTTCGGTCGGCCCCGGATCCGCGTCTGCTCGGTTGGCTCAATGTGCGGTACCTCCTGATGGATCGGCTGCGTGATCAGTGGATTGACGGCGTTTACTACGATCTCGGGGTCACCCAGGAGCTCTCCTCGGACCAGGCCATTGACCTTGCTGCCGATCCATCCTTTCCGGTATCGAGGGTTGGGATAGTCCTCCGTGGCCTGGCTGGCCCACCGCCGCCGGGAGCCCTTACGCTCGCGCTTGGTGACGAGGAGGTCTCCCTTGTGCTTGGTCCAGGTGGACCACCTGGGCGCCGAATGTCCTCGGACCTGGATGCCGGCGGCCTCTGGCTCTGGGGGCTGGATCTGCCGCAGCCCGTTCACGTCCACGGAGTATCGGTGCACTGGCACGGTAGCGGTATCGTTGTCCTGCGGTCGCTCAGCCTGATCGACCGGGAGTCCGGGCAGAGCCAGCCGGTCGTTGTGTCGCCGGACTATCGTCTCGATTATCTGGGGGATGTAAAGATCTATGAGGACCGCGACGTCCTACCGCGTGCCTTTCTGGCAACCGGCCTGGAGGTCGCTCCTGATGCTGAGCAGGCTATCGCGCGCCTGCGTTCCCCCTCGTGGCAGGCAGAGCGGTCCGCTGTCGCGTCAGCGCAGGAGGTCGCCCCCTCCCTGGCATTTCAGAGCGGCGGCACACCGGGGACGGCGCGCATCACCGTTGACGAGCCAGAGCAGGTCGAGGTCGAGGCATCCGTTCCCGCGCGACAGGTGCTGGTTCTGACCGACTCATACTATCCGGGCTGGCGTGCATTCGTGGACGGGACTGAGGCTCCGATTCTGCCGGTGGATGTCCTGTTCCGGGGGGTCGTCCTGGAGCCGGGCAGTCACCGTGTGGTGTTTCGCTATCAGCCGGACAGCTGGCGGATCGGGCTGCTGCTCGGTGTGATTGGCTGTATTGGGACAGTGGGTCTGCTGGCAATCCGACCGCGTTGACGCCGCTGGCGCCGCGCGGCTATACTCGGGGGCTGCGAGAGGATCGTGGTCCTTTGCCAGGGCGCGTTGAAGCCCTGGTGTCCTGGCCGGCGGGAACGCCGGATGGCTCTGGCCGCCCCGGTTGTCAGTGGCCCGACTGGGCCGATCGGGGGCGGCCGAGAGGCTCCGGAGCCTGGCGAGGAGGAGCCGGTGCACGCGATTCCGGCAGGCGAGACAGGAGCGGCTGGCCGGTCCAGGCTGAAGTGGCTCGGCGGCTGGCAGGGCGTTCTCCCATCGCGCCGGAGGATGGCCGTGGCGCTGCTGCTCGGCCTCTTTCTCACGGCTCTCCTCCAGCACCAGCCCGCCGGGGCCATGCCTGCTTTACTGGTTATCCGACGTGTCACGGTGACCAACGTCAGCGACACCAGCTTCACCGTGAACTGGACAACGGATGTGCCTCTGGCTGGCCGTGGTTCGGTCGTTTTCGGAACGAGCACGGCGAGTGTGACCGTAGGAATCGTCGAACAGGGAATGGTGTCTGGGGCGCGTGGGGATGTCCACAGCGTGACTATTCGTGATCTGAGCCCCTCGACGACGTACTACGTCGCAGTCGTAGATGCGGGGGTGACCGAGAACAACGGCGGCCAGTACTATCAGGTGACGACAGGGCCATCGCTGACCAATCCCGTTCTCAACCGATACGCCACTGGCCAGGTTCTCCAGGCCGATGGGCGGACGCCAGCGGCCGGGGTACTGGTGACGCTCACTGTCCTTGATAATGCGGGCTTGAACGGGACCAGCGGACCGACGACATCGGCGCCGCTGTCAGCGCTGACTGATGCCCAGGGTACCTGGCGGATTCCCCTGAATCCGCGTACCACTGACAATCGGAACCTCTTCAACTATGCGGTGAATGGGCCAGATTTCGTGCTGGTGACGGTCGAGGGCGGAGGACTGGGGGCGATCTATCCAGCCCAGAGCTTTCCGCTGTCGGCTGATAGCACCGGCAAGGTCGCCGTGCCCACGCTGACCCTTGCCGCGACGACGATCCCGACTGATACCCCTGTCATCGCCACCGCGACCTTCACCGCTACTCCGATCCCAACCGTCACGGCAACTGCGACCCCTACGCTGACTACGGTGTCCACCCCAACGTCCACTCCGACTGCTGTGGCACCCGGCCCGACGGTAACGCCATTGGCCCGGCAGACCGAGATCCCCCTCGCCACGCCGCTTGTGCCCGCTGTAACGCCTCCAGGTCCCACGGTTCTCCCCATCCCATCGCGGCCGTCCGCCCCGGCCAACCAGGAGAATCCGGCGATTACGACGGTCATTCCTCCGCCGGCCCCGGCGGGGGCCCCCGGCCCCGCCCCCCGGCGGGCCCCCGCCCCGCGCCCCGGGCCCCCCCCCCTGGCCGACCCGGAGACGCCGCCGATAACGACGGTCATGCCACCGCCGGCCCCGTCGGGGACACTGTCCCCGACGCCCGGTGGGCCAGCTGCAGAGGTGCAGGCTCCTTCCGCCGTCGCTCCTGCCGCGGGGCGAACCCCGCGGACGGTTCCCCCGGTCACGCCGTCAGCCGCCTATGCCCTGCCCACTCCGGCTGTGGGTAGCCCGACTGCGCTTGTTCTGGCAAGCACGCCGGGCGCGGCAGAGCCGTTCCGGATGGTCCGGGGAGCTGTCGCAGGTGGGGTCGGACTGGTGGGTCTGGGGCTGGTGCTGGCTCTGTTAGGGATCGTATTTCAGCGACGGGACGGGTAGGAGATCAGCTTTGTCCAGAGCCTCTCCGGGACTGTGCCTTTCTGAACAAGGCACGCCCCCTCGGGGACGATCTGGCCTGGCTCGGCTTCGAACGGTCCGAGCTCCGGATGCGAGATATCGAAGTAGGTCTCGCCCGCCCGCATCTCGGCTCCGGTAGCGCAGAAGCAGATCTCCTGTAGCTCCTGATCGGTGAACTGATTCAACCAGGTGAAGCGATCACGCAGACGCCTGGCCTCGGCGGCGCGCTGCTCGCCAGTGAGCACCGGGTCGGCCTGGTGTTCGGGTGTCATCCTGCCCTCCGTGGTCCTCGGTCCTGAAGGCGCCGTTCTCCCTCCCGCGCAAACTGCGCGAGGGCGAGACAAGGCGCATATTCCGGGCCACGGCCGGAGCAAGGGGCCTGCCGGGGCGCTGTAGGCTATTCCCAGCGGAATGTCCGGGCGGTGAAGGCGAGCGCGGCAACAGTCCAGACGGCGAGTACGATCAAGGCCCCGACAGGGAACGGGCCCCCACCGGTGAAAGCAAAGCGCAGGAGATCGCTGAGCGCCGTGGCAGGCAGGAGCTGGCTCAATGGCCGCAGGAGCACCGGCAGGTGGTCTGTCGGGAGGAGGACATCTCCCAGGAGCAGGAAGAGGAGGTACAGGCCATTTGCGATGGCCAGGGTTGCCTCGGCGCGGAGCGTGCCGGCCATAGCCAGGCCGATAGCGCTAAAGGCTATTGTCCCTAGCACAAGTGCGAGGAGCGCGAGCGCCGGCTGGCCGTCGTGCGGTCTCCAGCCATAGCCAAGCGCGGCGACTGCCAGCAAAAGTACCAGCTGGATCAGCTCCAGGACCAGGACTGACAGTGCCTTGGCGATCAGAAGCCCCCAGCGCGGGAGCGGCGAGCCGCCCAGCCGTTTGAGCACACCGTAATAGCGCTCGTAGGCGGTGGCGATGCCGAGGTTGACCATCCCGGTCGAGACGATGGCAAGGGCCAGGATTCCGGGCACCAGATAATCCAGTGGGCCGAACCGGGACGCCGGAATGAGCCCCAGCGATGCGAAGAAGACCAGCAAGACGATTGGAACGACGATCGTGATGAGGACATTCTCCCCGCGCCGGAACGTCAGGATCAGTTCCATACGTGTCTGGGTGAGGACAGCTCGCCCGGGGACTGCACTCATTCTCGCAACTCCTTGCCAGTCAGGTGCAGAAAGACATCCTCGAGCGATCGACGTCCGACGCGCAAGGCCCTCGGCGCCCGATTGTGATCGCGCAACCAGTGAGCCAGGCCGACCAGGGTATCCAAAGGGGCGGTCGATTCGATCAGGTACTCGCCCGGGCGCTGTTCCCGGGCACCGCGCGCTGCAGGCAGAGCGGTCAGCTCGGCGATATCAATCGGCTGGTCTACTGCCAGCCAGAGATCGCTCCCCGCACCGCTGGTAAGCTCGCCTGGGGTGCCGAGGGCGATGAGCCGTCCGCCGTCGATGATCGCGACGCGATCCGCGAGGCGTTCTGCCTCCTCGATAAAGTGGGTTGTGAGGATCACGGTCAGGCCGCGCGCCTTGAGATCGCGGATGATTCCCCAGGTCAGGTGGCGCGCCTGGGGGTCCATGCCCGCAGTCGGCTCATCGAGGAAGACGAGCTCCGGCTGTCCGACCAGTGCCACGGCCAGCGAGAGGCGCTGTCGCTGGCCGCCGGACAGACGGCGGTAGCGGGTCCGGGCCGCGTCCTCCAGGCCGACAAGGCGGAGCAGGGCGTCTGGATCAGCGGGTTTTTCGTAGAAACTGGCGAAGAGGTGAAGTGCTTCGCGGGGGGTGATCGTTGGATAAAAGCCGCCCTGCTGGAGCATGAGACCGATGCGGCGGTGGAGTTCCGTTGGCTGGCGCCAGGGCTCGATCCCGAGGACCCGTGCGGTGCCGCCATCCGGGACCCGGTAGCCCTCGAGAATTTCTATCGTTGTTGTCTTACCCGCGCCATTCGGTCCCAGTAGCGCAAAGACCTCTCCGGTCCGGACCTCGAAGCAGAGATCGTGCACCACGGGCCGGCCGGAGTAGCACTTGGTCAGATGGGAGACGGAAATCGCCGGAGCGGCCGCGGGTGCCGCGGTGACGTGTGCTGGTAGTGCCAATCGCTTTTGCCTCGATACCGACACGATCATGATATGCGGCGTCGCGCCGGCCTGTCAAAGATGCGCGCGGCGGAGAAAGTCGACGAGCCGTCGTGCGAGGTCGGGCCCTGTGCCCAGATGCAGGTGGACATACGAAGCGAAGAGGGAGCCGCGGGTATAGCCCTCGAAGCGCCCGGTCCCGACGAGGCGATACAGGGCGCACGCAGGAGGAAGGGGACGATCCAGGGATGAATGATGGAACTCGTGGCCGTGGAGGAGGTCTCCCTGGTCGAAGAAGGGGCCCGAGTGAAGTGCCATAAGGTCGCGATACCCGATGATCGGGCGGTCTCCCATAACTGACCAGGCTGGAACGAGCCCGACCATGGGCCAGCGGCGCCCCGCCGGATCCGTGATCCCCTCTGAGAGATACATCAGGCCGCCGCACTCGGCATAGATAGGTAGGCCGCGGGCAGCTGCGTGCCGAATCGCTGCGTGCAGGGCATGGTTCGCCGCAAGGCGCTCGGCGAAAACCTCCGGGAATCCGCCGCCAAGGTACAGCCCTTCGACGGCTGGGAGATCAGCATCGCGGAGCGGACTGAAGGGGATCAGGCGTGCCCCCCAGGCTTCCAGCAGATCGAGCGAATCCTGATAGTAGAAACCGAAGGCCGCATCGCAAGCGATGCCGAGCCGAACCACGGCCGGCACCGGTCGGCCGGGAAAGAGGACCGGCTTCGGGGCCCGGAGCGGTGCGGCCTGCCGGGCGATCGCGACAACCGCCGACACGTCCACCGTCTCTTCGACCTGGGTTGCCAGGCGCGCGAGGTACTCGTCGGCCGCGGCCTGCTCGCCAGCCGGGATCAGGCCGAGGTGGCGCTCGGGAACAGCGAGGTCCGGCCGGGCTGGCAGGTAGCCGAGGACCGGCAGGCCGGCTAGCGATTGAATCGCACTGGCCGTCCAGCGATAGTGGCGGGGCCCGGCCACGTTATTGAGGATGACCCCGACGACCTGGATCCGCTGATCAAGCTGACGGTACCCCAGCGCGATCGCCGCCGCGCTCCGGGAGGTCTTGCCCACATCGATCAGGAGAAGAATCGGCGCCGCCAGGCGCCGGGCAACGCTTGCGGTCGACCCTTCGTCACGATCGTCACGACCGTCAAAGAGGCCCATCATCCCCTCGATTACTGCCAGATCCGCCTCACGGCTGGCGTGAGCGAACAGCTCCAGCACCGCCGAGGGTGGAAGGATCCACTCGTCCAGATTGCGGCAAGGCCTTCCCGCCGCCGCAGAGAGATAGCCGGGATCGATGTAATCGGGGCCGACTTTAAACGGCTGGACCCGCAGGCCGCGTCTGCGCAGAGCCGCGAGGAGCCCTGCGGTGAAGGTCGTTTTCCCAACGCCGCTGGTCGTCCCGGCCACAAGCACGCGCGGGGTCGTAATGGAAGGACTGACGCTGCCCGACGTGGGGTCCGGTCCGATGGAAGCAGGCGACACCACTCACCTCGCGATACAGGCGGCTGACCGCGGCAAATGTACTATCGCCGTACAGCTCGGTCAAGGCGATGCTGCCGTGGGGGCCTGGCGCCAGGTCGATCGCGCATCAGGCAGATAGTCTCACGAGGGATCAGGATATCTCCTGAATTCGCGCTGGTCTGGAGACGCGGCCCGGGCTGATCCGCTGGTCTGCGGGCGCGCTCAGGCGCCAGGATGGCCCCGTTCTTGCCACCCGGTCGGCAGGGATGATCACGCTACCCTGTCGCTCTCGTCCCCCGCTCTGGCCCCGCTGCCCGGGAAGCGCTCCGGAGCGTGGTGCGGCCGGGGAAGGAGCCTGGCCGCTACCGCGCGGCAGGGATGCCCGGTTGGAGGAAGAGATCGTGATGAACTACGGCTACGGCCCGGCATTCGCTGGCCCGTCCTTCAGTCCGTACTGGCTTCCAGGCTGGTACGGCGGGGCCAGTATTCCATTTGCCTGGTACGGAGCACCCCCTTATGCGCCGCCGATGGTCTTCCCCTCGATCACTTATGCCTGGACCCGGCCAAATGACGCTGAGATCAAGTACTACGTCGAGACCGCGCTGAGCAACGATCCGGAGATTCCTCCGCACGCGAACATCGGCGTGGATGTGTCCAACGCGGTGGTGACGCTGACGGGCACCGTTCCGAACAAGCGCATCAAGCACGCCGCGGGCGATGACGCATGGTATATCCCGTGGGTTGTCGATGTGCACAACGAGATTGAGGTCGTACCGCGGCGAGAGCGCGCAGCCGGTGCTGGCGAAAGAACCATGACCGCCGGGCGCCGCGGCGAGGCCGCGGTTCGGTAAATGGCAGGTTGGAGGAGCACGCAAGTGACGCCGTATGGTAACGTGGCGATGGGCGGCTGCTGCCCGCAGTGCGGCGCATACATGGGCCCGCAGCAGGGCTTCGCGGGAGGTCTGCCTGCGCCTGCTCAGATGATGGGGCCGACCGGCGCGGGCACCTGGGGAATGCGCGGCTACGGCCCGATGATGGGGCCTGGCTGGGGAGCGTGGCCGCCGGCGTATGGCTATGCGCTCGGCTGGCCCTGGCTCAGCCCGGTTGGGCTTGGCTGGGGCCTCGGTGGTGGGCGCCGCTGGGGCGGGACGTACTCACCGCAGTTTCTCGTGAGCGGACTGCCCACCGATGAGGAGATCGAGGAGATGGTGTACGATGCCATCGATGCCGACCCGCTTGTGCCCTTTGATGTTGACGTGAACGTTGAGAGCGATGCGGGAACGGTGACCCTGACCGGCACGGTCCCGACAAAGGAGATCAAGCACGCCATCGGCGACGATGCCTGGTGGATTCCCGGGGTTGATGACGTGCGCAATGAGATCCAAGTCGTCGGCCGCCGGCGCCCGGCCGCCGCGGCAGAGGCGCCGGAGGAACATCCTCAGTCCACACGTGCGGCAGGCGGCGCCCGCATGCGGGCCAGCGCTGGCTAGAACCGATGTGATTCGTTGCCGCGAGAGCGGGGGAAGGCCATCATCTATGGCCTTCCCCCGTACTCACTGAGCGGCGCCGCCGGGGAAGGCAAGCTCCGGGTTGGGACGGTAGGTGAACGAGTTCCCGACGGGCTCCCGAACAAGGTAGCCTTTTCGCAGGCACCGGGTGAGCGTATCGAAGCAGGTCTTGCGGTGCTGCAGGCCGGTCCACTGCATGAACTTGCCCACGCTCATCCGCGGTTCACCCTGGTGCCGGAGCACGGCACAGATGATCTTCCACTCGTAGGGGTCGCACCGGGGCATGAGCGCATCCAGGACCGCGTGCGACAGCATAAGAGCGGGCGGCGGGTCGAATGGCCGGATCATCCGGCCATCCGCCTCCTGGTGCGCCTCGCCACCGGGAGGCCGACGGATCGAGACCTTGCCATTCATCGCATCCGTGGTCTGGCGCTTCCTTATGCGAGGGGTAGTCTCACCCAGCCGCCGGTTTGAGCAGACTCGACGACCGCGTCGATTACCTCCTGGCTGGCGAGACCATCCTCGAACGTTGCCGTAGTACAGGTACCGCGGACGATATCATCCACGAACTGCTGCATGGTCGTCGTCTTACTGGCCTGGATCGAGGCCGGGACTGGCAGGGTGCAGTACTGGCGAGCGGAAGCCATGAATGACCCGATGGCGAACTGGATCTCATTGGGCCGTTCGTTATCATAGACCAATCCGCCGCGGGTTCCGTAGATCTCGGCCCGCTGGGTGTTCGCCCGGGCGAACGCGTAGCGGGTGCAGAAGAACACGCCGGTGGCACCGTTTGTGAACTCGGCTAGGAAGGACGCAGCGTCATCAACATCGACCGGCGCAAGGCGTCCAGTTCCGGGAAGCGGGCGCTCGGTCACGAAGGTCTTCAGATGCCCGAGGACGGCGCTGATATCACCGATCCACCAGCGGGCCAGGTCGATCAGGTGAGAGCCCAGGTCGCCGAGCACGCCGGTGCCGCTCATCTCTTTCGTCAGGCGCCAGACACGGGGACTGGCCGGATCGACCAGCCATCCCTGGGAGTAGGTAATGATTAGATGGAGCGGCTCGCCGATCTCGCCGGATTGGATGATCTCCCGGATGTACCGGGCGGCTGGGACATTACGGTAAGTGAAGTTGACTGCGGCGATCACGCCGGCCCGCCGCGCGGCGGAAACCATCTCCCGCGCCTCGTGACGGTTCATGGCCAGAGGCTTTTCACAGAGGACGTGGAGGCCGCGGCGAATGGCCGCAAGGCTTACCTCGGCATGGCTGTTATTCGGTGTAACGATGTCGACAGCGTCGAGGTCCTCACGCTCGAGGAGTTCGCGATAGTCGCGATACGTCGCTGGGATATTGAATTGCTCGGCGACCCGGGCAAGGCTCTCCGGGTCCACATCGCAGGCGGCGATGACCCGGGCTTTTTCGGAGGCCTGGTACGCCCGGAGATGCGCGGCGCCCATGCCCCCGGTTCCGATGATGGCAAGACGAACGGTCGAGGATGATGCCATAGTATTTCGTTACTCCACGGATGGATCTAAGCGGACGGTGCGTCCGGCCGCGCCTATGGTAGGAGGGCCCGGCCCGGGAGTCAAACGGCTGGATCGAGCGACTCGTGGGCTGTTGCTCGTGGCGACTGAACCGTGCTATAATCCTGACTGATCTGATGCCGCGGAGAGGTGGCCGAGTGGTTGATGGCACCGCTCTCGAAAAGCGGCAGGTGATGAGCCTCGTGGGTTCGAATCCCACCCTCTCCGCCCTTTCCCCGGTGCCGTAGTGAGTCATCGGTTCTCAGGCTCCTTTATTGTTTCCTACGCTCTTCTCTCCCTGAACGGGGCATCTTGCCGCAGTGGTGCGGCCTGGAGGACGATCGCGAATGGCCGGGACCTGCTGGATGCTTGTCAGCTCGCCGGAGAACTTCGAGCGGGCGCGGGCTATGGGCTTCTCCATCCTCGCGATGAAGGGGCGGCACCGCCGCAAGGCCGAACGGGTCCGTCCGGGCGATCGGGTCGTCTACTACGCGGTTGGTCAGAAGGCATTCGCCGGAACATTCACTGTAACGTCTCCCTTCTTCGAGTCCCATGAGCCGCTATTCGAGTCGAAGAAGACGGGCGAGGACTATCCCTACCGCTTCGCGGTTCGGCCGGACGTTGTTCTGCCGCCGGGCCAGTTTGTACCGGCCGAGAGCCTCCTGGCGGACCTTGCGTTCGTCAGAAAGTGGCCGGCCGAGCACTGGCATCTTGCCTTTCAGGGGAATGTCCACGTTCTCGATGCAGCCGACTTCGCGGTTATCGAGGCGGCGCTGCAGAGGCACGCGGCTGATACTGGCGTACCCGCGCTGGAAGGTGGACGCCGCTAGCGCCCCGCGCTGACCGGCGCGAGGTAGGGGATCGTCATGGGCCCCTCGGGGAGGACGCAGATCGGGGCATCCGCCCCGTACTCCGCGCGCAGTTGGCAAACGGTGCTCTCGATGCTCTCGACTGGCTGAAGGTGGGCGCGACGGAGTTCACTGGGGGCCAGGCGGTCAGAGTAGAGGTAAATTCGGCTCTTCACCAGGATGCGTGCCAGGATCTGAACCTGCCACTGGTCGTGGACATGGAAGTCAGGCTGGTTGATCAGCTCTAGAAGCTCGCGAGGGTCATCGCGGAGCGTCAGGAGGCGTGCGAAATCGCCGTGCCCCACGCCCTCACGGCACTCCGCGGCCATGATGATCGCCCCGCCGGGCTCGACGATCTCCTCGGCAGCGGCCATCCCCTTCACGGCCTGGTAAAGGTTCAAGTCGAGTGGAAACCCGCTATTGGTGGTAATCACGATCGGGAAGCGGCGGCTGACCGGCTGCATCGCGACCGCGCGGACGAAGGCACAGCCGGCCTCGTGGGCGGCGAGATAGTCGCCTGCGAAAACGCCAGTGATCTGTCGATCACGGTTGGTTGTCACGTTCAGCAGGAAGTGGGGTGGCGCGAGTGCCGCCCCATCGCGCTGCTCCTCGTGGATTGGATTCCCCAGCGTTTCTCCCCAGCGGGCGCGCGGATGGCCGATCATCGTCGCGCTGTGGTTGTGCATGATCGTTCGCTCGCCCGCGACGCCCGGAAGCACCCCTTTGGGGCCGCCGCTGAATCCGGCGAAGAAGTGCGGCTCGATGAATCCGGTGACGATTCGGACATCCGCCTCGACGTACAGCCGATTAAGCCAGATCTCACCGCCAAAGCGGCTCGTTCCGAGATAGACGAGGCCATTCGGATCACGCGCATCGTGGTTGACCACACGGTACCGGCGAACGATCTCTGGGCCGAGCATCCACGCCAGCTCATCGGGGGTGTTGGGACGGTGCAGGCCGACACCGTTCAGGAGCGTGATCCGGGAGTCGGGCACGTGGCCAAGCTCGGCGAGGAGGGGAGGAAGAATCGTTCGGTTG
>JADGGD010000366.1 GCA_019690095.1 Chloroflexota bacterium | reverse complement strand
TTGCCCAGCTCGCGCCGCACCCGGCGCATTAGCTCCACCTGCTGGGCGCGCGTGAGGTGGCCCAGGAATGCCGAGTACTGCACGCGCAACAACCCGTAGTCGAGGCAGATCTCGGCGACTCGCAACCGCGCGCGGTTCTCGCTGATGTCATAGATCACCAGGCAGCGCACCGCCCGCCCCCGCGCTAGCCCCGCCGGGCGCGCGCCGCGTCGCGCAGGCCCTGCAAGTCGAGCACCTCGGCGATCTCGTAGCGGCGCGGCACCGCCCCATCCACGGGGCGCAGGCGCAAGTGGGCGGGAAAATACCCGCAGCGGCCGTGCAGCTCGGCGAGCAAGGCGACCGCCACGAAGTTGAGCGACGGCGGGTTGATCAGCAGCGGCAGCGATTGCCACTCGGCTGCCGAGAGGCCGCAGCGGTCGGCGAGCGCCACCACCTGTGGGCCGAGCGGAGCCTGCACGTCCACCTGGCAGGGGATGTCGATCACCCGCTCGACGGGCTCGCCGAGCTGGCGGGCGAGCTGGTCGAGTTGCGCGGGCGCGAGCGGGTGCGCGAAGTTCAGGACGATCATGCTACTCGGCCGCTCCCGCCCCGCGCTCCGGCAACGGCAGCGCCCGCACCTTCTTGGCCAGTGCCTGCACACGCGCGATCACGCTCTGCGGGCCCGCGTCATCCTTGGCATGCGCCAGGGTATTGCGGAGCTGCGTTAGTCGATCCCAAATTCCGACGATATCATCTCCGACACTGAGCGAAGTGTCAGTCTTTACCGAGGCCACAGCCCGGTCCCGCCGTCGCTCATGACACTGCGCGCTCAGTTGCTCCTCGATGCGTTCCCGCTCTTTCTGGTTGAATACATCAGAGCCTGCCCACCATGCGACCAACGATACAACAAACTCGCGCATCAGTAGGCCGGCTTCCACGTATCGCTCGTGCTCCAGGTACCAATCGATCATAGCTTGCTGTACGCCGAGATACTCACGTATGGGGTCGTCTGTGCGAACTGACAGGAAGCGTTGAGTGGTCGCGCGGATTCGATCGAGCAGTACTCCAAACGGTTTGGCCCAGGGGCGTACTTCTGGCTCGGCCCGCCGCAGTGCATCATCAAGTGTGACAGCACCGTTCAATGTATGCTTCGGGCGCAGGACGTGGAGTGCTTGCGAGAGTTCTTCGAGAGCACCAGCGGCCTTCTTTAGCTCGGTAGGTTTGGCTTCTCGATACGCACCTGCTCGATAGGGCAAATCATGGGCTTGCTTCAACAGCTGCGCGACAGAGCTAGCATTGCCAGTCTTGAGGAACTGTTCGGTGGCACTGGTCCATTCCAACAACGCCAGGAACGGCGTCAAGTCGAACACCGGTACTCGGTCATCCTGACGTGCATCGTAGGCGCCGTAGACGATTCTGCTCACCGTGATGTCGGCCGCCACGCGGAGGTAGGCAGCGGCCATCAGGGCCAGCACCGGCAGCGAGCGGTAGCCGTGGGTCACATCGAGTACAATGCGTTGGTTGTGATACTGCCTGAGCTGGTCGGAGAGCACATCGAACAGCTCCCACATCTCGTCCTCATTGCGACACTCGGGAATGCTCACAAAGCGGTGCGGGATACGGCAGCCACTACGCTGGAGTTCGGCGGCCAAATCCTCTCCATTCTTGGCCTGTGCCTGCGGTGTCGCTAGCACCATCAACTCAGTCACTGGCCAGAATTGGCATACCGCGACTGGAAAATAGCGCGTGGCGCACTGCGTGTCATTCCACGTGTAAGTCGCTGGCCGGTAATCGCCAGTGCCGAGGAAGCTGATCGCTGGGCCATACCGCTCGTTCGCGCTACTCATTGCCCCTATCTCCTTGTATCGTGCAGCGTCACACCCGACGCACGCGGATCACTTTGCCCTCCTGCAAGTCGAACTCCACGCGCGCCTTGTTCGGCGGGGTATTGCCCTGGACGACCTTGATATCGAAGCGGTACACCGCCTCATCCTCGCTGTCGCGCACGCGGCCGTAGCGCTTGTCCGGCCGCATCTCGACGATCACCCCCTGCCGGGTGGTCACGGGCGCGGTCGATGAGGATGTGGCCGAGCCAGCGCTGGCAGGCGCCGTAACAGCGGCCGGCGGGGCGGCCTCCGCGGGGTGGACAGCCGTCGGCACCGCGGCTTGCGCTGTCTGGCCGGCGGTCGCCGCGCGCCGTGTGCC
>JADGGD010000365.1 GCA_019690095.1 Chloroflexota bacterium | reverse complement strand
GGCTTCGATCGAGCGAGACGCAGCGTGGCCGCGGGCTTCGCCCGTCGGAGGAGCGTTGCAGGCGGAAAGCCACTGTGGGTTAGAGGTGAGGCTGCTTGTACCTGCAAATCGCATACGGCCTCCGGTGGATCTCACGGCGTCGAGAGGCTTGGTGACCTGCAGTGAGTCACAAGAACTCGTGTGCTTCGGCCGAGAGCGTCAGGAAGAGCATGCTCGGAAACAAGGCGAAGGACACGACGCCAGAAAGGGCCCTGAGGTCGAAGCTCCACGCGATGGGGCTCAGGTTCCGCAAGCACTACTCTCCTCTTCCAGGGCATCGGATCACGGTCGACGTAGCCTTCCCGAGACAGAAGCTTGCTGTCTTCGTCGACGGGTGCTTTTGGCACGGATGCCCCCTGCACGGGACATGGCCGAAGAGGAACGGTGGGTTCTGGCGAGCGAAGATCGAGAGGAACCGTGAACGTGATCGACAGACCGACGAGGCCCTTCGCGCTGCCGGGTGGATGGTGGTACGCGTATGGGAGCATGAGGATACCGACGAAGCAGTGCGCCGGATCGCAACCCTAATCTCAGGTACGTCTAGGAGCGTGTGCGAGTGACCCCCTGCGCCGGCAGGAGTTGGGCCTGTGGTGGTTAATGGAAGCAGATAGACAAGATAGGCAAGACATTCCGTCCCACAGCCAATCGCCCGGGTCCTTCGCCCAAAGACCGGATCTCGAAAGGGATGAGCCGGGCGCGACTGCATCCGCCGGAGGGTGGAGCCCAGGCGGGCGCGGTCTACCAGCTCCGCCAGGGGACGGTCGAGCCGGTCTTCGGGCAGGGCAAGGAGCAGCAGGGCTCCCGGCGGTTCCTCCTCCGGGGGCGCCGGGGAGCCTGGGCGGAGACGTTCCTGGTCTTCCTGACGTACCACTTGAGGAAGCTCTTTTTCACCTTCCGGGGAAGGGTCGAGAAGCTGTGGCTGGCAGGAGCGGCGGCCGGAAGCTACCTACACACGCCGGTTTCGGCGTGAACGCACTCAGACGCCCGGTGCGTTCTATAGCATGGAGCCATGGTCGACGGTCTCTCATCTCACGGTGCCGATCCCCTCATAACTGGCTCCCTCGTGTCGGGTGCTCTCTCAGGCTGCTATCGCGATGAGGACACCTGCGGGAGGGATTCGACGGCATGAGTACGCAGGGGAACACCGGCCTGTCGGTCTGGGGGCTCTTCTCTGGCATCGGAGGCATAGAGCATGGTCTGAGGCTAGCTGGACATACCATCCGCGTGCTGTGCGAGATCGACCGGTCCGCTCAGGCGGTTCTGGCCACGCGCTTCTCGGGCACAGAGCTGGTCGCCGACATACGTGAGCTCGACGATTTAGGCCCAGCCGACCTCGTTACGGCGGGCTTTCCATGTCAAGACCTTAGCCAGGTCGGCAGGTTGGAGGGTATCGACGGACCGAACTCGGGTCTGGTGATGCGGGTGTTCCAACTGCTTGAGCGTTCGTCCAACCGTCCACAGTGGCTCCTCTTCGAGAACGTGCCCTTCATGCTCCACTTGAAGCGTGGAGAGGCGATACGGACCATCGTCGAACGTCTTGAGGCCCTCGGATATGCATGGGCGTACAGGGTCGTCGACACGCGAGCGTTCGGCTTGCCCCACCGCAGGCGGAGGGTCTTTCTTCTTGCGGCACGCGAAGGGACGGGTGACCCACGCGACGTTCTGTTGGTCGACGAGGCAGGTCGCGCCGGACCCGAGACGGGACGAGACGTCGTCGACGCTTGGGGATTTTACTGGACCGAAGGCAACCGCGGGACAGGTCTCGTGCCGGAAGGTGTGCCGCCGCTCAAGGGGGGGTCGGGTCTGCGCATTCCTTCCCCTCCCGCGATCTGGGACTCTTTCTCGGGAAGGGTATTCACTCCGGACATTCGGGATGCCGAGCGACTGCAGGGGTTCGAATCGGACTGGACCGCCCCGGCCGAAGTGCAGGAGGGACGTCGGGTGCGGTGGCGTCTTGTGGGAAACGCGGTAAGCGTTCCTGTCGCCAGGTGGCTTGGGGACAGGCTACTTCGCCCCGGTCGGTTCTCGCTTCGATCCACGAGACTGGGTGACGATCACAAGTGGCCATATGCGGCGTGGGGCGCCGCTGGAAGAAGGTATGCCGTCGACCTGTCACATTGGCCGGTGCGACAGAGGCAGCCAGGGATCTTGGA
>JADGGD010000081.1 GCA_019690095.1 Chloroflexota bacterium | reverse complement strand
ATTCATCGGGCTGGCACTGCTCCTCGACCGTCGCTGGCTTCTCCCCCGGTTCCGGGGCTTCGTCGTCGCAGGTGTGGTTGCCGTCGCTGTCTGCCTCCCTCTCGGCATTTACGCTCTTCACCGGCCAGACATGCTTTTCGGGCGTCCCGAGCAGGTCGCCCTGCCAGGCGGCGCGGCGTTCTGGCCAGCGTTTCGGAGCGCGGTCGAGCGCACACTCGGGATGCTCCTGATCCACGGTGACGAGAACTGGCGGCAGAATTACAGCGGGGCGCCGGTCTTCGACATAATCAACGGGGGAGTGTTTCTCCTCGGGCTCGCGGTGGTAATCTGGCGGCGCCGCATTACTGACCTGTTCCTGCTTGTCCTGGCACTAACTATGCTCGCGCCCGGCATGCTCTCGATCGACAGCCCGCACTACCTCCGCACCGCGGGCGCCGCACCTGCGATCTACACGATCTGGGCAATTGGGGTGAATACTCTCGCTCGCCTGAGCCTCCGCCGATCACCGGGTCTGGCAGCAGGAGGACCAGGCCGCGGTGAGCGAGGCCTGGATGCCGTGCCTGGTAGCAGGGTACCTGCACGCCGCATGGTGCCGACAGTCCTCACGGCCGTAATGACCGTTAGTGTCATTACCGTTGCCTTTGGCCGCACGGTTCGGACGTACTTCGTCGACTACGCGGCGAGCCCGGCCATGGCCGCCGCCTTCAACGTCAACCTTGCTGCAGCAGGGCGCTTCCTGGCCAGCGATCCCACCTGGGCAACCGATCGGGCCGATGTCTATGTCACTGACACCTATCGTCAGGACCGGGCGAGCGTCAGTTTCTTCCTCTACCCCCACCTGGAGCCGACCGCGCGCCTGAACTGGCTCGATGAGCCCAACGTCGGGACATTCTTCGACCAGGCAAAGACGATTCCCCTCCCGGTGAAGCCGTCGCTCTATATCATCGAGGGGAATGGCCAGGAGGTGCTTGACGCGCTCGGGCCGGCCGTCCAACGTATCGCGTGGATCTCCGATGGCGGATGGAGCGATACGCGAGCGATCTGGGCGAATCCTGTGCCGTCCGAGTGGTTCGGTACGGCAATCGGCGCACGGTTTGGCCAATCGCTCGTCCTGGAACGCGCGATCGTGAGTGGTCATCGCGTTGGCCTTCGCTGGAAGATCCTTGCCCTCCCTGACTATCAGCCATCTATCTTCGTCCACGTTCTCGATGCCCAGGATCATACCCAGGCAGTGGCGGACCAGGTCATTGGCTTCCCCATTCAGCAGTGGCGGATCGGCCAGGAGTTCGTCACCTGGCACACGCTCCATCTCCCAACCGGCCTGGTGCCAGGACGCTACCGGATAACTGCCGGCGTGTATCGGAAGGAAACCCTCGTCCGTGAGCCGGCGGTTCTGGATGGTCAGCCCGTTGCCACGGTAGAGGTGGGTAAGCTCTCGGTCACGGCACCGGTGCCGGGCCCGCTTGATGTCTCACGGGCCATTGGCCGCGCCCTGGACCCCACTCTCGTGCTCGCTGGCTACGATCTTCCATCGGGTCACGTCGCGGCAGGGAGCACACTGTCGCTCACTCTGCTCTGGAAGCTCACCCACCCGATTCCCGATGACCGCGATGCAGTGGTCATCCTCCGGTCACCAAATGGCGACGCGATCAGCGCATGGACCGGGAAGATCGGCGGTCCTGACTATCCGACAAGCCGCTGGCAATCGGGAGTCCTCGTTCGTCAAAATGTCGATCTGCCAGTGAGCGCGATAGCCCAGGGAACGGCGACGCTGAGCGTATCCGTGGGATCGGCGAGCATCGAGCTTGCTCGCCTCACCGTAGAGGCCCCGAGCCACCAGTTCACACCGCCACGCCCCCGCTATCCCCTCGCTGTGCAGTTCACTCCAGTGGGCTCACTCATCGGTGTCGATCTTCCCGACCGGGCGTTTCATCCCGGCGAGCTGGTCCCGATCACCCTCTACTGGAAGAGTGCAGGAACGGCTCCGATCCCTTATACGGTGTTCGTTCACCTTCTGGACGCGCGAAACCACGTGATCGCCCAGCGTGATGAGCCGCCAGTCCACGGAACGCGCCCGACAACCAGCTGGGTGGCCAACGAATACATTACCGACCCGCATCAAATTCCCCTCGACCCGGCGGTCCCACCCGGCACCTACACGATCGAGGTCGGGTTGTACGATCCGCGAACGGGCGCGCGCGCATTCACTGGCACGCCCGAGAACCGCATCATCACTGGCTCGGTGCGGGTGGAGTAGAGGCGATCGGGGCATTGAGGAAGTTCATGGCCGGCCTGAGACCGTGGGTAAGCAAGATCTCGATGCCTGCGACGACACGGGCGATGATACCATCGAGCCCGGCTTCTTCATCGGCCGTGAATGTCGAGAGGACATAGTCAACCGGATCGACCCCGGCCGGAGGTCGGCCAATTCCCACGCGCAGGCGAAGGAAGTGATCCGTCCCAAGCTGATCGATGATCGACTGGATGCCGCGCTGTCCGCCTGAGCTCCCTTTTTCCCGCAGACGCAGCCGACCAAACGGTAAATCGAGATCATCGGCAATGACCAGAAGTGCAGATGGTTCGAGGTTCGCCATTCTGATGAGACAGCGCACCGCCTCACCACTCAGGTTCATGTAGGTCAGCGGCTTCCCGAGCATAAGGCGATGGCCAAAGACCTCACCCTCAGCAACCTCCGCCCGGCAGCGCTCGCGGCGAAACTGGAAGCCCCAGCGGCGCGCCAGTGCTTCGATACAGCGAAAGCCGATATTGTGGCGAGTCCGCTCGTAACGCTTTCCCGGGTTCCCAAGCCCCACGATAAGGCGGACAGACGGCCGGTCGCCCATACGCGCGGGTCCCGGCACAGTACCTGATTGCTCCACGCTTCCCCTTGTACTCGCTCGTGATCAGTCGGGCGCAGCCCGGCATCCGCCCTCCACCATCCATTGCCTGAATCCTTACGGTCCGGGCAGGGGCAGGACGGCCAGGAGTGCAGTATCCCCGTGCTGGCCGGGCCCACTCACCGACAGGCGGTGAAGTGTTTGATGGTCATAGACCACCACCGTGAGGCGATACAAGCCGGACGGTAATCCTCGTGGAAGGTCCAGGGGGACCGCATCCCAGACCTGCTGCCCCGGCTCCCACGTGGTCGTCGGCATGGTATTATCCACCGGCATCGCATCGTGCTGCGCAACCAGCCTTCCCGTGCTGCTGAGTAGCTGAAGCGACACCGTGTAATCGCGATCGATCGTGGCGTGGGCCCGCCAGTGAAGGATCACGGTAAGCTTCTCCGAGTGTTCGTCTGGCCCACGTGTCGGCACAACGCGGAAGCCGGCAAGGACCATGGACCTGCCGAACGTAGCGTTGATCATCTGCTCACCCGGGGCACGCGCGGGGCTGTACGTCTCCAGCTGAACACTCCCGGCTGTCCGCTCCACCGGCGGACCGTAGCGTGCGGAAAGCCAGCGGCGCACAGCGGGCAGTACTGGCGATGCAGGGGCGCGGGTATCAGACACGACGACAATCGACGAGTGATCCCGAACCGCATCATCCAGACGGTGATACAGCGAGCGGTCGCCGGTCCAGGACAGCAGATGCGGCTCGGCCAGCAGCACCATCGTCCGCGGTTGAGCCAATGCGGCGAGCCGGTCCAGGACCGTCGTCTGGGTGAACACGATCACCGCGTTCGGATCGGTCAGCTTCAACGCCTCCGCCACCGGCGCGTCTCCGGTGCGGTCGAGCATTGCCGCCTCCAGGCGCGGTGCCGTTTCGATCAGGCCGATGAGCGCCGCGAGCGTGATCAGCCCTACCACCGGGCGTACCAGCCCGCGCCGCCAGCGGTCCAGTTGCGCCGCAGCCGACGGGCTGAGCGTGAACGCGGCCTCGATGGCGATCCACAGCAGCAGGGCGGTCCGGACCGCCACGCTGATCCAGAGCAGCTCGTGCACCGTTGGAAAGAGAGTGATGTAAAGGTATCCCTCCAGAACGACGCTGTCGAGCCAGAGGAGCGTCGCGAGGATCGCACCATCAACGCTCGGCAGAAGAATCGCCACGAACGGTAAAAGCCAGACCAGGAATTGCTCGCTAAACCCTTTCGAGAGAAGCAGGATCAGGGCGACCGCCAGGGCGGTCACGCCGATGGCGGCACGTGGTGTACCAATACGGCGAGCCACCCACCAGCGCCAGAGGAAAAAGGCGCCCCCGAGCGCCAGGGCCGCCCACCACAGGACCGGGGAGCGAGCAGGATGCCCCCACGATGCGCTGGCCGGATAGAAGAGGCGATCCGAGATCGCGGCCACACCGCCAGGATCGTAGTAGCCATCCAGTAAGGCCCATGGGCTCAACCAGGACCCCCGCGCCAGGATATTCTCGATCGTGGCCAGGAACATTGTCCGCCCGAGGATAAGGAACGGCAGGGAGATCATCCCGACCGCAATGAGCATCGCACCCACGGCAGTCCCGGCCAGGACGAGCGGCGAGTTGATTAATCGCTCCTCATCCAGCGGACGTGAGGTAGAGGGAGTCCGTGCAAGTACGGGTGCGGCCACCACAGCCACGGCGGGAAAGAGCTTCAACATCACGCCGACGCCCGCCGCCAGTCCCGCGGCCGCGCTGAGCCCCAATCGCCAGGTGCGGCCGGCGCCGCGCGCACCCACCAGGAGAAGAGCAAGTGCCAGGAGAAGGAAGAAAGTCGGCAACGCATCGAACCAGCCGAGCACCGCGTACGCCGGCAGGAAGAACGCGGCGTACAGCACGGCTGATCGTCGGCCGAGCGGCGGTCCCCAGAATGCATCGCCCAGATAATCGATGAGCACAATTGTCCCCGCGTCCGCCGCGGCCAGCACCAGGGTAACCAGCAGGTCGAACCAAAAGAGAGGATGGATCCAGGGTGGGACGAGCAGGCTCATCCGGTACAACACAACCGCGAGCCAGGGGAACAGAGGGGGATATTCGACCCAGAAGTGGATAGCCGGCAGGAAGCCCTGGGCCGAGAGCGACGCCAGCTCGTGATAATAGCGAAAATCAGACCAATCAGGAGCTGTGCCGCCGTACCGGATCAGAAAGAGGACGGGGAGGCGAAAACCAAAAGCCAGCACGAGCAGCGCGGCCAGCGGGGGCCCCACCCCACTGCTCTCGCACTGCCCGCCCGGCCTGTCTGCTTCACCAGATCGACCGACCGACCTGACCGGCGCCTTCACGTGCCCTCTCCATCGGCGAGGCCGATCAGGCGTGCCGTCCCGACCGCGGCAGGGGAGGCCCTCGGAGGCCCAAGCGGCAGATCAATAGGCATTACGATCGGTGAACACGACGACCAGCGTCTTGAGGAGGATTTTGATATCCAGCCAGAGCGACCAGTTCTCGATGTACCAGACGTCGTAAGCCGTGCGCTCCTCGATAGAGGTATTTCCTCGCAGGCCATTGACCTGAGCCCAGCCGGTCAGACCAGCCTTCTCACGGTGGCGCTCGAAGTAACGGGGAATCGTCCGACGGAACTGCTCGACGAAGACCGGTCGCTCCGGGCGCGGCCCGACGAGGCTCATATCACCCACCAGGACATTGATGAACTGGGGCAGCTCGTCCAGGGAATAGCGGCGCAGGATAGCCCCCAGACGGGTCCGACGTGGGTCGTTCGGGACCGCCCAGACGGCACCGGTTTCCTTTTCCGCATCCGGGCGCATCGTCCGAAACTTGATAATCGGAAATGGGCGCCCATCAAGCCCAACGCGCTCCTGGATCAGGAACACCGGCCCATCTGGTGAGGTTATCTTGATCAAGAGAGCGATCAGGAGCATGAGCGGGGAGAGCAGAACGAGAGCGATCGCGCTAACGACAACATCCATCGCCCGCTTGATCGCCAGGTTCCAGCCGCGCAGGGCAACATCCTTGACACTGATTAACGGCAGGCCATTCAGATCGCCGATATTCACCCCTGAAGTCATGAACTGGAAGAGATCGGGGAAGACCTTAATATTCACCTTCTCGTTAGCGCACTGGGTCACCAGATCAAGAAGCCGCTGCCGGGAAAGGGTCGGAATAGCGATGACCACATCGTGGATCTGGTGAGTACGCACGACCTCGGCAATAGAGTCGAGAGTGCCCAGGACCGGAAGGCCGTGGGCAACGGTCGGGCCGGGCTCCTCGGCCAGGAAGCCGACCGGGCGATAGCCAATCCCCGGCGAATGTCGGATGCGCTCCAGCACCAGATGGGCCGGCTCCCCTGTACCGACGATCAGTAGACGGTGAACACCGATGCCCCGCTTCCGGAGACTAACCTGCAGGCGATAGATGACGTAGCGGACCACGGTGATGTAGAGGATCGAGAGTGCCCAGGCAAGGGCCACCATGAGACGGGACGAGCTCGTCTCCGGCCAGACGACCGAGGTCGAGACCATGGCAATCGCGGTGGCGACCGAAACACTGGTGAAGATGAGGTAGATGTGATCGACCCAGGAGATCGAGCGGCGGGGTCGATACATCCCATTGGCCCCGAGGACCACTACGGTCGCGATGACCAGCACGACGAGATAGCCCAGGTAATTCAGGAAGGGATGGAACTCCTCGAAGGCGATGAGATTACTCGCGAAGCGGAGGTAATAGGCGGTGACAACCGCGTTGACGACGGCAAGCGCGTCGACCGCCATCAGCACCAGCGTGATGTAGACAACCGACGTTCGCGACATCCGAAGTCCCTTCGATCGCCTTCCAGGCCTGGCCCGCCACTCAGCGGGCTGCCGCGGTCCGACCGGGTACCTTCGAGGGAATCTGACTGAGGGCGATCGCGAGCATCCCGCGCAGGTAGATCGCGGCGACGATCAGCCACCGAATCGGCCAGGCCGTCTGCCGCGCATAGTGCTTGCGGAAAAAGATAAGCATGGCCTGGTAGAAGGCGACCAGGGATTGCACGCTCCGCTGACGGCTGCTCGCTCGCTTGTAATGGCGCACGACCGTACGCCCATCGTAATAGACCTTCCAGCCAGCCTGCTTGATCCGAAGGGCCCAGTCCAGGTCCTCTCCATACATGAAGAAAGCCTCGTCCAGCAGACCGACCGTCCGCAGGATCTCCCCGCGGACCATCATGCAGGCACCCGCAACCGCATCTACTTCGGCCACTACGTCTGGATCCAGGTAGGTCAGGTTGTAGCGCCCAAAGCGGCGGCTTCGGGGGAACAGGCGGCTGAGCCCGGTCAGACGGTAGAGCGAGACAAGCGGCGTGGGGAAACTGCGCCGGCAGGCAAGGTCAAGCGAACCATCGCCGCGGATCAGCTTCGGGCCAACCACGCCGGCCTCCGGGTGCGCATCCAGGAACGCGACCATATCCGCCAGAGCAGTCGGCGTCAGCTCAGTATCCGGATTGAGCAGAAGGACATAGCGGGGAAGACCCGTAGGCCCCTCCCGCTCCAGGAGCGCCCGGAGGGCGATGTTGTTCGCCCGCGCATAGCCGAGATTCTGGTCCAGGGTAACCAGACGGACCCACGGGAACTCGGTCTGCACCATCTCCACCGTTCCATCGCGCGAGCAGTTATCAACAACCCACGTCTCGAGGCGCGGTGACGGGTCTGACCGGGCGATCGAGACCAGACACGCCCGCAGCAGATCCCGCACATTGTAGCTCACGATAACGATGACGAGGTCAGGCACCGGCCGCCTCCCCGCAGGCGCCACCACACGCCAACCGGGTACCCGAGCATTTTGGCCAGGTCTCCGACCAGACGGAGCAGTGGCACCAGTAGCAGCGCTGCTCCCAGACGCGCATCAAACCTCCGTCCGTAGGCCCGGATAAGCCGCCGATAGGGCCGCCGGAGGTACAGGCAACCCCCCAGGCCCAGGGCCAGCCAGGCCGGGTTATACCAGAATCCCAGGCGGAAGACAAGCGGCGCTCCAAGATACGTCAGGTACCGAATCAAGTGCCGATGGAGCCACAGGTTGGCCTTCCCATCACCCCGCGCATAGAGGAAGTACTGGCGGAAGAAAGCCGCCAGCGATGGGCGCGGGCGAAAGTAGACGACCGCCCCCGGCACCCAGGCGAAGCGCAGGCCTGCCCGGCGAAGGGCCAGATCGAAGACGACATCCTCGCAGTAGTCCAGCCATTCCGGGTAACCGCCGGCGATCTCCCAGGCCCGCCGCGTATAGGCGATAGAGCGAGACGAGGGAATGAACCGATCCGGCACGATCTCATCCACATCTGGCAGGGTCGTGGCCCCCAGCGCGCGCTCGAAGAGCGTCCGCGGGTCGGCCACGAAGAAGCCCATTGCCACGTCCGCGCCCCGGGCGAGCGGCTCGATGATTCGCTCCAGCCAGCGCGGATCAAGCCGCACCCCGGCATCAGTGCAGGCGATGACATCGCCGGTCGCGGCGGCGATCGCCCGGTTCCGCCCGACCGCGATAGAGGCTCCGGGGCAGGAGATCAGGCGCAGGCCGGCGATGCGGTCGCCCCAGGCACGAATCCGCGCGACCGTTCGATCGCGCGATCCGCCGTCAACGATTACGACTTCGTCTGGCGGGCGTGTCTGCGCTGCGATCGAGGCGAGCAGAGCATCAATCGACTGCTCTTCGTTGAGAACGGTGGCAATCAGCGACACCCTCATTGAGATCGCTCCCGCTTCTCGATCACCGCCGGGCATCGCGGGTGTGCTGCTGTCCAGCCGAGAACCCCCAGTCCAGCGAGAACCCCGGCGATGGTCTCGAAAAGACGCGCTGGGGGCCAGATGCTATCCGCGACGATGCCGTCGATCGCGGCGCGGCCGGAGAGAACGCGGACCTCAACGTGGTGGACGCCCGGTCCGAGCCCATCGGCAACCGGCCAGCGCACCTGCCAGCGCTCGGATGGGGCAGAGAGATCCAGCACCGCCTGCCCATTCACGATCGGCAGGCGATTCGCCTCGAACGGCAGGCCGTCGATCGTGATCGCGAGCCTTCCCCAGGACGGGCCGGCCGGGGCGACCAGGTCAAACCACGCCGCGTTGATATCGAAGGAGAGCGTCGCACCGGCAGTCGAGCTTTCCTCGACATACCCGAGGCTCGCTCGGGGGTCAGCGACCCGCGCCCATCCGGGTCCCCAGTGCAAGGCCCAGTGATCCTCCTGATGGTAGCCGCGGTAGAGAACGGGCGGCGACGTCATCAGCCGCTGCAGGGCGAAGTAGATCGGCTCCTTATGCCAGTTCACATCAACCATGTCGAAGTAGTACTGCTGGGACTGCTGGTTCTGCGGGTAGACCATCCGGAAGTGCCAGACGGCCATGACCCCCATCCAGGGCCACTGTTCGGCCGCTCGCTGGTAGGCGCGCACGGTGTACTCGGCCTGCAGATCCCGACTGACGCTCCCCCAGAGCGGCGGCTCCGGCCAGTTCGGCGGCAGCGAGTTCCAGCCAATCTCGGATGCCCAGATGGGCTTACCAGCATCCCCATTCCGGACCATAATCTCGCGCAGGACGACCGGATGCGAGAAGTTCACGTCATTCGGCTGGGTAAAGCGCCAGTCATCTGGTCCATCGCGCAGGCCATAGGCGTTGGTTGAGAGGATATCGAAATACGGCCGTGCCCCAGCGTCGTACATAGCCTGGAGGAAGAGCGTGTCCGGCATCGCTGTCGCGTCGTTCTGAACAGTCGGCGCCAGTGCAGCGGAGAGAATGACCACCGATGGATCGACCTCTTTCGCTCTTATATACGCAACGCGCAACAGGCGGACATAGGCGGCCGGATCCGGGCGCTGCCCCCCCCACTCTACCGCAAGGTTGGGCTCGTTCCAGATCTGGTAGTAATGCACCTGTCCCTTGTACCGCCGCACTACTGTGGCAACGAAGTCGCCGAAATCGTTGACATCGCGCGGCGGCGTCCGCTCGGGAATGTGATCTGCCGCCGGCAGCGGCATGGGACGTGCCCACTCCGGGGTGGTATCGATGCGAAAGATCACCTCAAGCCCGCGCTGCCGCGCGAGTTCGACAATCCGGTCGTAGTTTGCCCACGCACTCTTGCCGGGCACCCGACGGTCCTCATAGAGCCCCTTCCGCGGTCGTTCGACATTACTCCAGAGGAGTTCCTGCTTGATGAAATGGAAGCCGGCTGCCTTCACCAGATCGAGCGTGCGTGCGACATTCGCCGTCTCAACTTCCTGGTCGAGAAAGACGTTGACTGCATACGGCGGCACACTCGTATGGGCGATTGGCACCAGGTCGTCGGTCTGGGTCGGCCGAGCAGTCGCCATGGTATACACTGCGAGAATCTGATTCTTCAGGCGGACGCCGAGGAGACGCACTACCAGTCCGCGAACCGGTGCCCGACTGATGCCCACGAGCCCGACGCCGATGATCAGCACCAGGACAATGACTGCGCACAGGTGCCCGATCCTCCAGCGCGCCGGGCTATGGCACCCGGCTGACACCGGCCAGCTCATGGTAGAAGTCATCCAGTCGCGGAAGGATCACCTGCCAATCAAACCGGCTCCGCACCAGCTCGCGGGCAGAGACGCCCAGTGCCGCTCCCAGGGCCGGCTCCTCCAGCACGCGTACGGTCCGGTCAGCAAACTCCACGGCAGTCCGTGCCAGGAGATAGTGCTCACCGTCGCGCCCGCCGATCCCGGCGACACCCAGCGGCGTGGAGATGACCGGCACCCCCATGGCCATAGCCTGGAGCACCTTCAGCCGAACCCCGCTTCCCATCCGCATCGGTACGACGAGCGCACTGGCTCGATCGAACCACGGACGCTCATCCGGGACGGCGCCGATAATCTCTACACCGTCCAGGCGTGCCAGCCGCTGGTACTCCGGGCGCAGATCTCGTCCCACGATCAGGAGTCGAGCTTGCGGTCGGCGCCTGCGGATCAGCGGCCAGATCTCCGCCGTGAACCAGCTGATCGCGTCGATATTAGGGCGGTAATCCATCTTTCCGATGAACAGGACCGTCTCCCCATTTACCTCGCGCGGTCCGGGTGCGTAGTGCCCGGTATCAACTCCATTCGGAACAATGCAGGCACGGAGCGGAGGATACAGGGCCCGCAGTGCCGCCTCGTCTTCGCCAGAGACGACGATGACGCCGTGCACCGCGCGGCAGGCACGCTGCTCATACCGACGGAGACGCCGTGCCTGGATGAACGAGTAGAGTGCAGGTAGCCACTGCCCCGCGCGCACACTGACCCTCCACGCGGAGGCCTGCAGGCTGTATTCGGCGTTGTGCGCGTCCAGGACGACCAGGGGACCGACTCCGTGCCGTCCGGTGCGCGCGCCCTCCCAGAGCCCGTACATCTCCAGGCCCTCGATCTGCACGAGATCGAAGGACAAGTGCTCGAGCCGACGACGAACCTGCTCGACAAAGGCCGGTGACCACAGTCGCCGCGCCAGATCCGGTTCGAGTGAGACGAGTAAGGTCACTATACGCTCGGGGAGTGTCCACCGCGGGGGAGAAAGGATTACCACCTCGCGGGCGTACTCCTGAAGCACCCGCATCGCCGCAGTATCGGCGGGATTGCCGAACGCGACAAGCGAGACCTCGTGCTGCCGGCTCAGCCAGCGGAGGAGATAGAAATTCCGCAATGCTGCCCCGTGGTCCGCCGGGAAAGGCGCGCGCGGGGCAAGCATCAAGACCCGCATGCCATTGCCTGACGATACACCGCCAACGTCTCCCGCGCTGCGGTCAGCCAGTCGAACCGACCCGCCCGACACCGCCCGCGCTCACCCAGCTCACGGCGGAGCGTCGGATCATCCCACAGGCAGGCGAGTGCCTGTGCGATCTCCTCAACATCAGTCGGCTCGACGAGAAGCCCTGCATCACCGATCACCTCCGGCAGAGCCGCCACATTGGCGCCGACCACCGGACACCCGCGGGCCATCGCCTCCAGCGCGGGCAGGCCAAACCCCTCGTAGAGCGATACCAGGACCAGGGCGATCGCTCGGTCATACAGCGCAACGAGATCCTCGCGCGTTACTCCGCCGAGGAAGCGAACGGCATCCCCGAGACGGGCAGCGGCCTGATCAAGGTCATCCAGGAGCCAGCCGCGCTGGCCAGCCAGCGCAAGCAGCGGGCCGTGCGGGCCGACACGCTGCCGAAAAAGCTCAAATGCCGTTATCAGGCGTATCAGATTCTTGCGGGGCTCCAGTGTGCCAACGAAGAGAAAGTACGGCCGATCGAGGCCGAAGCGTTCGACCAGACGGCGCGCCGATCCATCAGGCGGCAGTGTCCTCAGGACTGGATCCACTCCCTCGGCAATCACGGCGATCTTCTCGGCACGTGCCCCGGTCAGCTCCAGGATGTCGCGGCGTGTCGCTTCAGACACGGCAATGATCCGATCCGCCTCGCGCACTGCACGGTAGATCTGGCCGTAGTAACGACGGCTCTCGGCGGTCAGCAACTCTGGAAATCGCAGGAAGGCGAGGTCGTGAACCGTCACCACACGCGCCCATGCCGCTCCCAGGCGTGCCGGCGGGATGAAGTCCGGGCTGTGAACAACATCGACCGACAGCCTCCGCAGCTCAGCACCGAGTGTCCATCGTTCAAGCCGGTGATGGCAGGGCGTCCAGACCACGTGGTGCCGAAATGGGCACATCAGTCGGGACTGACGATCGCGACGGCTGACCAGGACGATCACTTCGTCATCGGCGCCGGCGACCTGACGGAATCCCTGAAGAAGGCCGCGGATGTAGGTCGCCGTTCCGCCCTGCTGATAGGCGAGAAGCCGTGCGTCAATCGCCACTCGCACTCCGGCGCCCTCGACGACCTGCCTCCGCCCGCGCGGAGCCCGTAACGCCGGCGCGATTATAGCACATCAAGGGAGCGGCCTCGTGAAAGAAAGGCATTGCATCAGGGGGGGACTTCAAGTATAATTTCCACCGTAAGCGCCTGTAGCTCAGTGGATAGAGCACCGGCCTCCGGAGCCGGGTGCGGGAGTTCGAGTCTCCCCAGGCGTACCGCAAAATCCCCTGCTGTGCGTAGGGGATTTTTTCTTTCTCCTGCTTCCAGAGTATCCCTTCCTCAGGCTCCCAGGACGGGACGGCGATACTGTTGCGATGCGGCCAGTCCATTCGAAGCAAGAGCCCGCCAGTCCGCAGGCTGGCGGGCTCTTGCGTGTGGCCTGTATCAGGCAATGCGCGCGAAGAGGATACCGAGCTCGTACAGAAGGTACAGCGGGATCGCGACCAGGGTTTGATTAAACGGATCAGGGGTTGGCGTAATCGCCGCGGCGATGATGAACACCGCCAGGATGGCGTACTTCCGGTACGATGCCAGACGCCGCACATTAACGATATTCACCTTCGCAAGCATATAGATGATCAGCGGCGTCTCGAAAGCCAGTCCAAGCCACAGCTCGATGGTCGTGACGAAGCCGATGTAGTTGCTGATCCGAATGAACGGCTGGGCAACATTGCTGAAGGTCAGGAGATAATGCGTCGCGAACGGCAACACGACGAAATAGCCGAACAGCATCCCGGTGATGAAGAGGATGCTGACCAGCGGTAAGAGCGTGATGACGATTCGCCGCTCCTTCCGAGTAAGCCCCGGTCCCACAAAGGCGAAGATCTCATACACGAACACCGGCATGGCCAGCGCGATCCCCGTCATGATCGCCACCTTGAAATAGGTGGTGAACATCTCGGTCATGTCGGTGAAGACGGTATTGAAGTTCGCCCCGGCCGGGCGCAGGAGCAGGTGAAAGACGGGATCGGAGAAGAGAAGGCCGATAACCGTTCCGATCACGAGAGCAATCGCACAAACCGTCAGTCGAGCGCGGAGTTCCTGGAGATGCTCGACGATCGTCATCTCCGGACCGCCGACTTCCTCCTCCTCACCCTCCGGTCCGGCCAGCACCCATTCCTTCAGCTTCTCAGCAACCGTACTCACGGATGATCACCATCTCTCCCCTGACCTGGTGCGACCGACGCCAGCTCAGACGAGTCGGCCTCATCTCCGCCAGCGGGTTGCTCCTCTCGCATCACCGTCTCCGCCGGCAGAGCTACGACGCCCACCCCACCTTGCAGGCCACTATCTTCCGCGCACTGTGCGCCGTCCCCCGGTGATGCCAGCGGGTTGCCATCCGGCACACCATCCAGAGCCCGCGGCACCCCGTGCGTCCAGTCATCTCCAATCGTCAGGGAATCGTCGAACACGGCACGCCGACGGGACACCCCATCACCATTCAGCGCCCCGTGGGTCCAGTCATCGGCGATGTAGTCGTAATAAGGCGGGTAGAGGAAGTAGGAACTCCGAACCGGCTCGGCCGGGGGCTGGACTACCGGCGGAGCAGCCGGTGCCGGCAGAACCTCAGCCGGGGCGGTATCGGCGGCTGGCGTCGGCACCGGTGCCGGGGGCGTCGGTTCATCGGTCAGCGACAGGGCACGCTGGATCTCATAGAGCGGATTCTCACCGGCGAACTGGGCGGACAATTCCTCGGTCGCCCGACGGAACTCCCGAATCCATCGGCCGATCGAGGCGGCGACCTCCGGGATCTTCTCCGGTCCCAGGACCACCATCGCCACCAGCAGAATCAGCAACAGTTCGCCCGGCGACAGGCCGAATAAATTCACCGCTTACTCCTCGCACGGAAACCCGCGGCGACCGCCCGGCCGACGACCGATTCCGTGGCGTGGTCCGCGACCGCCCTGTGCCTATCAGGCGGTACGCCCGCCTGGGCAGGACCGCTTAGAGCTGGTGCTCAGTAATATAGTCGACCGCGTCCTGCACCGTGTGGATC
>JADGGD010000080.1 GCA_019690095.1 Chloroflexota bacterium | reverse complement strand
GCGCTCGTCTGGGCCTGGGACAGCTACCTCGACGCCCTGCGGCGGTCGGAGGAGCTGCGCGACCGCCAGGGCGAGCTGAACCGGGTGCTGGCCAGCCTGAACGAGACCTGCTACCGCCTGGAGGTCGCGAACGAGGAGCTGGCCCGGGCCCGTGCCGCGGCCGACGAGGCGCGGCAGCTCAAGGCGGAGTTCGCGGCGAACATCAGCCACGAACTGCGGACGCCCCTCAACCTCATCATCGGCTTCAGCGAGATCCTTATGGAAACCCGCGCGGGCGAGCCAGCCCTGCCGCCCACAGTTCGGGCAGATATTGATGTGATCTACCGCAACGCCCGCCACCTCTCCAACCTGATCGACGACGTGCTCGATCTGAGTCAGGTGGATGCCGGCCGGATGGGGCTGACCAAGGAGCGGGTTGCCCTGACGGAGATCGTCCGGGAGGCCATGGCGGCGATCGCCCGCCTCTACGAGGCCCGGGGGTTGACCCTGACCGACGAGGTACCGGCCGACCTGCCGCCGGTCTACGTGGACCGGACGCGGATCCGGCAGGTGCTGATCAATCTCCTCAACAACGCCGCGCGCTTCACCCTCGCGGGCGGCACCACGGTCCGGGCGCGGCAGGACGGCAGCAACCTGGTCGTCGAGGTCAGCGATACCGGGGTCGGGATCCCGCCGGAGCAGCTGCCCAAGATGTTCGAAGAGTTCCGCCAGCTCGACGGGACGCTCCGCCGGCCGCACGAGGGAAGCGGGCTGGGCCTGGCGATCTGCAAGCGGTTCGTCGAGCTGCACGGCGGCGCGATCTGGGCGGAGAGCCAGCCGGGGCGCGGGACGACCGTCTTCTTCACCCTGCCCCTCATCGAAAACGTGGCCAGTGCCCCGCTCCGACCGGAGTGGGAGACCTGGGTCCGCCTGCCGGCGGATGATCAGCCGCATCCGCGGACGGTCGTGTTGATCTCGCCGGACCCGCAGGTCGAGCGGCTCTTCGCGCGCTATCTGGACGCCTACCGGGTTCGCCCGGCCGCTGACGAGGCCGCGGCGCTCCACCTCTGCGCTGAAGGGCCGGCCCATGGGATCATCCTCACCGCCCATCCGAGCGCCGACCTGACTGAGCGGCTCCGCCGCCTGCGCGCCGTGCCGCGCAACCTGCCGCTCATCACCTGCTCGCTCCCCAGCAGTGGGAGCATCAGCGAGCGGCTCGGGGTGGCAGACTATCTGGTCAAGCCGATCGCCCCGGAGCGGCTGCGCGAGTCCCTGGCCCGGGTGGCCCGCCGGGCGCGGGTGGTCCTGGTCGTGGATGACGACCCGGAGATGGTGCGTCTGCTGGTGCGGATGATTCGCGGCGGCTCGCGGCGCTACCAGGTCCTCCGGGCCTACGGCGGCCGGGCGGCGCTCGATCTCATGCGTGAGCGGCGGCCCGATGTCGTCGTGCTCGACCTGGTGATGCCGGATCTGGACGGCTACGATGTCCTGCGAGAGATGCGGCTGCGTGACGACCTGCGCGACATCCCGGTCGTAGCGGTGACAGCACGCGGCTACGAGACCGAGACGATCGCCGCGGGGGCGCTCTCGATCACCCGCGAGGGCGGGCTCTCGGTCGGCGAGCTGATGGCATGCCTGCGGGCCGCGCTGGACACCCTCACGGCGGGAAGCAGCAGCGCTGGAGTGCCGCCAGCAGCTCCGGCGCGCTGATCGGCTTGGCGAGGAACTCGGCCGCGCCGAGCGAGAGGGCAAGCTCGCGCTCCCGGATCACCGAGCAGACGATGACCGGGATTGCGGCGGTGGCCGGGTCGTGCTTGAGGATCTGAAGGACCTCCCAGCCGTCCTGAGAGGGCATCATGACGTCGAGGGTGATGACATTCGGCCGGAGCCGGCGGGCGAGCTGGAGCGCCTGCTCGCCGGAGGTGGCCTCGTGGACGTCGAAGAGCCCCCCGAGATAGCGCTGGAACAGGAGAACAACGTCGGCGTTGTCGTCAACGACGAGCGCCACCGGCGTCTCGACCGTCGGGAGGGTAAAGCGGACGAGGAAGCCGTCGCCGTGCACGTCGGTCTCCAGGGCTGCGCCCTGGAGGGCGGCGAGACGGCGGCTCACCGCGAGGCGGCCCGCGTCGGACCGCTCGCGGACGGGCGGCCCCTTCGCGGGCGGGCGGCCGATCACCTCGAGGCGGACGCACCGCCCTTCGGCGGCGGCTGAGATCTCGACGCGGCCGCCGGCCGCGCGGTCGAGTGCGTCGAGCAGGACCTCGAGAAGGCTCTGACGCAGCATGGTGCGCTCGGCGGCGATGAGCGGGAGCCCATAGGGCACGGCCACCTGCAGGGCAACTGCGTGGCGATGGGCCAGGGAGGCGAGGGTGGCGACCACTCCCTCGACGATCTGATCGAGGCGGGTGGCGGTTGGCGTCGCCCGCGAGCCGATCTTGCCGATCTCGGCCTCGAGCACGGCATCGGCGCTAGCCGGCGGGGTGGAGGGAGGAGACGGGCCGGACGGCGCCGCCTGGAGATGCTGAGAGCGCTCCCAGAGGATCGCGCTGACCGCACTGATCGCCTCGTGGTGGTCGCGGCGGCACTGGCGCGGGCTGATGCCGAGTTCAGCGGCGACCTGGCCGATGGTGAGCATCTCGACATAGCGGAGGGAGAGGTAGCGGTAGAGGCGCCAGGAGGGCGAGTGGGACGGCGCGTCTGGCGGCGGCTTGAGCTCGGCAATGGCCTCGCAGAGGATCCGGTGCAGGGCGCGGCCGGGGGATTCTCCGCTTCCGCGCGGCACGAGCAGGGCGGCCAGAGGGTGGGTCAGCAGGAACGCCGGATCGTACAGGTGCTCGAGTGCCTCCTGGACGGAGCGCTCGAACGCGGCCCGGTCGAGCATGCCGCGGCCTACCTCATCGTATGTCCACCCGGGCGGTGCGGCGGTCCGCCGCGCGGCTGGGCTGCCTGCGGTGCGGACCGGATGCACTGCGCCGTCCCCTGCCGGGGATTATACCACCGGCGCGCGGGCGCCCCTTTTCGTCAGCCCCATGACCGCCTCATGGCCGTTTTCCCGTTGCCGCCGCACGGGGTGATGTCTAGGATATGGTACCGTGAATACGCGGCGCGCCGTCCTCCCCGCCCGGTCCGGGTGGTCGGATGGCGGCGGCCGTCTGGTGATCCTGCGAGCATGAGAGGAGACACGCGATGAACGGTGAGGTGCTCCGGCGGCGCGACGTTCTCAAGCTCTTTGGCTCGGCGGCCGCGGTGACGCTCCTGGTAACTGCCTGCGGTGGGGGCGCACCCGCACCGACTGCGGCTCCCCAGCAGGCGGCGCCGGGTGGTGCGGCGCCCGCGGCCTCACCCACTGCCGCGGCACAGCAGGCCGCGGCCCCGGCAAGCACGCCGACCCCGGCGCCCCAGACGGGCGGCGCGGCTGGGCCGACCCCCACGCCGAACCCGCTGGCCTCAGTCCCGATCAAGTCGGGCAAGCCGGTGATTGAATGGTGGTTTGGCTGGGGCGGCATGACCGGCATCCACGCCCTCAGTGATGTGGCCCGGGTCTTCAATGAGAGCCATGATGACTTCCAGGTCAAACCGCTCCAGGTTGACAGCATCACCCAGAAGCTCCTGGCGGCGATCGCTGGCGGGACCGCCCCGTCGGTCGAGACGGGCAACATCAACTTCGCCGAGTTCTGGGTGAAAGGGGCGGCCCAGCCGCTGGATGACTACATCAAGTCGAGCAAGACGATCAATCTCGACGACTTCTTCGAGGCCAACCTCAAGGCGGGCCAGTGGAAGGGGAAGACCTACGGCGTTCCTGCGGTCGAGTGCTTCCTGCGCTGGGCGCTCTGCTTCAATCAGAGCTTCCTGGATAAGGCGAATATCAAACCGGACCAGCTTCCCTCCGACTTCGACTCCCTCTATCAGTTTGCCAAGGAGACCACGGTCGTCGAGTCGAGCGGAGCGATCAAGACCCTCGGCTTTGATCCGCTCGATGCCATGGGCGGCTCGTTCGGGGACGGCGATCCGTTCTACTGGCCGGCGGCCTATAACTTCAAGTATTTCGACGAGGCAAGCGGCCGCTACAACTTCAACAATGACCAGATGGTCGAAGCGATGGCGATGATCCAGAAGTTCTACGACATCGTCGGCGCGGACAAGATCGCCGGGTTCCACAAGAGCTACGGGACCTGGACCGAGAGCCCGACGGCGATGTTCCCGTCAGGCGTCGAGGGCGCGAACATCAACGGCTACTGGGCGCCTGGCGAGCTGGCGAAGTCGGCCCCGGACAAGAAGTTCGTCTACGGGTGGGTGCCGACGGCGCAGAAGGGGGTGAAGCTGCAGAGCACTGGCGGCCACTACGGCATGCTCCCGAAGGGCGGGCCGAACCCGGACCTGGGCTTCAAGTTCATCGAATTCCTGACGACCAAGCCCGCGCTCGATGCCATCTTCAACGGCACCGGCTGGCTCGGCGCGCGGAAGTCCTACCTGAAGGACGTGGATGTCAGCAAGTACCCCGGCCTCGACTTCTTCATCAAGAGTGCCGACGCGGCGACCGTGATGTGGCAGGTCCTGGTGGACCCGATCCAGTCGTTCGTCTCCGACCAGTGGAGTAAGCTTCAGGAGTCGGTCAACTACCACAAGATCACGCCCAAGGAGGCCGCGGCCCAGCTCCAGCAAGCGGCCGAGACGGAGATGAAGAACCAGTTCCCGAACGGCGTCTGAGCGCTTGGGCCGTCCGGGCCGACGGAGGGCAATGGTGTCAGTCGAGATCACGCGCTCAGCCGCGCCCCCGAGACGTCCCCGGGGGCTGCGGCTGAGCAATGCCGTACGCAATCAGATCTACGGTCTGCTGTTCGTCTCGCCGTGGTTGATCGGCCTGCTGGCCTTCACCGCCTACCCGATCCTGGCCTCGTTCTACTACAGCTTCACCCTCTATGACGTCATCAACGCGCCCCGCTGGATTGGCCTGCAGAACTATATTTTCATGGTCACCCAGGACCCCCAGTTCCCGGTTGTCCTGTACAACACCCTCTATATGACGATCATCGGCCTGCCGCTGGCGATGGTGGTCTCCTTCCTGCTCGCCACCCTGCTCAACAACCCGATCGTCGCCCGGCCGGTCTTCCGGACGATCTTCTTCCTGCCCTCGATCTTCCCGGTGGTTGCCATCGCGATGGTCTGGCTGTGGCTTTACAACCCCAACTACGGCCTGATCAACTCGACCCTTGCCTCGCTCGGCCTGCAGGTTATTCCCTGGCTCTCCTCGCCCTCGCTCGCCAAACTGTCGCTGATCGTGATCTACATCTGGGGGCAGGGGACGACGATCGTGATCTTCCTGGCGGCCCTGCAGGACGTCCCGCGGGAGCTGTACGATGCGGCCAAGGTTGACGGGGCGACCGCCCTCCAGCGCTTCCTGAACGTGACCATTCCGCTCTGCACGCCGTCCATCCTCTTTGTGCTGATCACCGGGATCATCGGCTGGCTCCAGTACTTTACCATTCCCTACATCATGACCCAGGGCGGCCCGATGCAGAGCACCAATGTCATCGGCTACTACCTCTATCAGAACGCCTTCCAGTTCTTCAAGATGGGCTATGCCTCGGCGCTCTCGTGGGCGCTCTTCGTGATCATCGTCGTGTTTACCTTCATCGCGTTCCGCTCGTCGGCGCGGTGGGTGTACTACGCTGGTGGATGAGGGAGGACCGACGATGGCCGAGCTGACGCGCGCGGCGCCGGCGGTTGCGGAGGTGCGGCCGCGGCCGCTCCGCCTCGACCGTCTGGCCGGGCGGATCGCCCTCTACGCGGTCCTGATCATCCTGAGCTTCAGCTTCCTTCTGCCGCTCCTCTGGATGATCTCGACCTCGCTGAAGGATACGCCCCAGACCTACCATGTACCGCCGATCTGGATTCCCTGGCCGATGCGCTTCCAGAATTATCCGGAGGCGCTGATGGCCCAGCCCTTCGGGCTTTTCTTCCTCAACACCCTGCGGTACGCCGTCTTCTCTGCCCTGGGGGCGATCCTCTCCTCTGCGCTGGTGGCCTACGGCTTCTCGCGGATCCGCTGGCGCGGACGGGATGCGCTCTTTTTCCTCAGCCTCTGCACGATGATGATTCCCTTCGAGGTGCGGATGATCCCCCTCTACCTGATCTTCCGCAATCTCCACTGGTTGAACAGCTACAAGCCTCTGATCGTGCCGGCCTTCTTCGGGAGCGCCTATTTCATCTTCCTGCTGCGCCAGTTCTTCATGAGTATCCCGCTGGAGCTCTCCGAGGCGGCCCGGATCGATGGGGCGGGCGAGCTGAGCATCTTTCTGCGGATCATCCTTCCCCTGGCGAAGCCGGCGATCGCGGTGGTCGGTCTATTCCAGTGCATTGATGCCTGGAATGACTTCCTGGGGCCGCTGATCTACCTCAACCAGCCAGAGCTGTTTCCGGTCTCGCTCGGGCTCCAGCGCTTCCTCGGCCAGTTCGTGGAGAAGCTGGCCTGGCCCTACCTGATGGCGGCGAGCACGGTGGTGATCACGCCGGTGGTGGTTGTCTTCTTCTTCGCCCAGCGCACCTTCATCGAAGGGATCGCGATCAGCGGGATCAAGGGATGATCGGCGCGATCGCGGTGCGGGGGATCGTGCCCGGCCGCCGGACCGCTCGACTGCGCCGGGGCGCGGCGGACGGGGAGCCAGCCTCGCTCGGCGTGCTGGTGCTCGGCCTGGCCGCGGCGGTGCTCCTTGCGCTCGGCGTGCTGGTCCACCCGCCGGATCGGGCGCGGTCCTACCGACGTGCGGCGGCCGATCTCCTGGACCGCTATGCGGCGGCACTGGCGCGGGCGGACGCTCGCCTTGCCGAGGTGCAGGCGAATCCTGCCCTTTCCCGTGATCCAGCCTGGCTGCAGGCGGATGCGGCGGCGGTGGCCGCCCTCGAGGCGGAGGAGCGGGCCGCGGCGGCGCTTCCCGTGCCTCCCGCCGCGGGCGCGGTCCAGGCGTGCATTGGCGAGGCCCTGCGTCTCTCGACCGACGGGCGGCGTCTGCTCCACGACGCCTTCCAGGCCGACGGCCATCACGCCTACTACCTTGGCTCGCACGGCAACTGGGACCTGGCCCTCGGGGCGCGTCGGCTGGCCGAGTGCCGCGCCCTGCTCGCCGCCGCTCCGGGCTGATTTGTGTGCCGTCCTGCTCGTCTAGCGGGGCGTGTCGTTCCCGCCGGGAGAGGGTTCCCCGTGGCCCACTGCCTTCTTCACGAGCGCGCTGATCCGTGCCTCTTCGGCAGGGGTCAGCTCCTTCAGCGCAAAGGCGGTTGGCCACATAGCGCCGTCGTCGAGGTTCGCCGCGTCGCTGAAGCCGAGCGTCGCGTACCGTGCATTGAACTTCTGGGCGCTCTGGAAGAAGCAGACGACCTTGCCGTTCCTGGCGTAGGCAGGCATCCCGTACCAGGTCCGGGGTGAGAGGTCTGGCGCGCTGGCCTTGATGATCGCGTGGACGCGCTCGGCCATCGAGCGGTCCGGTTCCGACATCTCCGCGATCCTGGCGAGCACGGCGCGCTCTTCCTCCGCCGTATCCGCGTGCGAGCCGCGGCGCGCGGCTGCCTTCAGCTCCCGGGCGCGCTCCCTCATCGCGGCCCGCTCCTCGGCGGTGAACCCCTCGGCCGATCGGTCGCGTGGGGTGGCTCTCCGGGCGGACTTCCGTGCATCTTCCACGGTGGGCTTTTCCTCCTCGTCGAATCGTGCTGTCTACCACCCCGTGTCGTCCACGGGCGTCGGGTGGGTGCAAACTGGCGGTGCTGCCTTCCCGTTGTGCGTCTGTTCAGTGCCCACCTGTACGGCGGTGCTCGGGCGGTTCCTCCAGCGGTTCCCAGAGGTAGCCGCTGGCGGCTGTGCGCACCTTCCCGATCGCCGGGAAGGCGTGATGGGCCGGGATGAGCCAGGCATCCTCGGCTGCAAAGCGCGGCACGAGGTGTTGGCGGACTGCCACCAGCGTCTCCCGGTCGCGGAAACGCGGGATCCAATCGAGGTGAGCGAACTCGGCCGGCTGGTGGAACAGGTCGCCGAGATAGTACACAATATCGGCGCCGGTGTCAATCCGGACGATCGCGTGGCCCGGCGACTCGCCGGGGGCGGGGATGAGCTGGACGCCTGGTACGATCTCGCGCTCCTCCGTGACCAGCTCGATAACCCCGGCTGCCTGGAGGGCTTCTTTCTGCGCCGCGATCACGTCAGCCCGCTGGTGGAACTCCGGGGCGCTCTCCCACTCCCGGGCTGTCGCATAGTAGCGGGCGTTGGGAAAGGCCGGCAGGCGCCGGCCGCCGATCAGGCGCGTCGCCCCGGCGATGTGGTCCCCATGGAGGTGGGTGATCAGGACGTGGGTGATGTCGGCGGGTTGGATCCCCAGCGCCGCCAGGGCGGCATCGCGCCCGTCCGAGAGCTGAATGCCCTGCACTGAGACCAGCGGGCGCGCTGGATCGCGCGGGTCCACCTCGCCAAAGCCGGTATCGAGCAGGAGCGAGGCGCCGGGCAGGCTGACGTGGACGAGGTTGAAGTCGATCCAGAGCTGCGCGCGCTCATTCACGGGGACGCCGGCGGCGCGGGCGAGGTCGGGGGGAATGTCTGCGAGGGCGCGCTCCAGGGGCCACCAGCCGCCGCCCTCGTGGATGATAGCCACGCGCGCGCGTCCGAACTGCTGGGCCCAGACCAGCTTTCCCATGCCCTTGCACCTCCCGGCGCGCCGGTCCGCCGGCCGCCTGGCGGTATTGTACACGGCCGGCGCGGTGGGGGGAACGGTGGCCTGTCCTTGACAGGAGCGGGCCCGGCCGGGTACTGTAGCGGCGTCCCGGTCCGACCGGGACGGACGCGGGGCATCCCCGCCGCGCGCGGAGGCGCCCGGCCGGGGGAGCGCGGGGGCAGGGCGGACGCCCCTCCCCGGTTTTTGCAGGAGGCATCAGCGGTGGTCGTTCAGTCAGCACAGACCCTGACCGAGCTGGGAGAGCGGATCTTCGCGGCGGTCGGCTCGCCGCCGGACATCGCCCGGCGAGTTGCCGAGGCGCTGGTTGACGCGAATCTCTGTGGACACGACTCGCACGGGGTCATTCGCATTCCCTCGTACGTGGAGGCGGTGAAGGCGGGGCACGTCATCGCCGACGCGCGGCCGGCGACGCTGCGCGAAACCGCGGTCGCTGCCCTGGTCGATGGGCGGTGGGCATTCGGGCAGGTATCGGCGGCGTATGGGACGCGGATCGCGATCGAGAAGGCCCGGGCATCCGGTGTGGCGGTGGTGGGGATTGTCCGCTGCAACCACATCGGTCGGCTCGGGGAGTATGCGACCATGGGCTCGGACGCCGGGGTCATCCTGCTGATCGTGGCGAGCGGCTTCGGCGGCCGCGGTGTAACAGCGGTGCCGTTCGGGGGGGCGAAGCCGCTCTTTGGCACCAATCCCATCGCCGTGGGGATCCCGGCCGGTGCCGAGCCGGACGTGCTGGTCGACTTTGCCACAACGGCGATCGCTGCCGGGAAGATCGAGGTAGCCCGGGCGAAGAAGGTTCCCCTTCCGCCCGGGGCGATTGTTGACCGGGAGGGGCGGCCGACCACGGATCCGGAGGACTACTATCGCGGCGGGGCGCTTCTGCCGTTCGGCGGGCACAAGGGCTATGCCCTCTCGGTGGTGGTGGAGTTTCTCGGGCGCATCGTGACCGGGGCTGACTTCTACGCCGAGGGTGAGCGGGGCGGGCCGGTCTACGGACGGAGCGGCACCCTGATCCTGGCGCTGGACCCGGGGGTTTTCGTGCGTCCGGAGGCGTATGCCCAGACAGCTGACGAGACCCTGCGTCGGTTGAAGGCGGTGCCGCCCGCGCCGGGGAGCCCGGGGGTCCTGATTCCCGGCGAGCCAGAGGCGCGAGCGCGGGCCGAGCGTATGAGCGGCGGCATTCCCCTTGCCGAGGAGACGTGGGAGAAGATCCTGGCCACTGCTCGCGCCCTTGGGATCACCGAGCTCCCGGCGTGACCATCGGGCCTGGAGCGAGCGCTGTGCATCCCGGCGCCGCCGTCTGCGGCTAACGGGTGGCTCTCCGGTCGGGCTCGGGCCGCAGAGCAGGGCGGCGCGGCACCGGAGCAGGGGGGGCGCCTTCATCTCCTGACGCGGGCGGAGCGCTACCCCTTGACCCCGCCGAGGACCAGTCCCTGGATGACCAGGCGCTGGGCGAGCGTATACATGATCACCGGGGGCAGTGCGGCCAGGATAGCACCGGCCATCATCTGTCCCCAGAAGAAAACATCCTCACCGAACATCTGGGTCAGTCCCACCGTCACCGTCCGCCTGACTGGCCGGAAGACAGGCGAGGCAAGTCGACTGCGTACAGGTAGCGGTCGCCGCGGATGAGACTGCGGCGCCATTCCACGGTCAGTTCCCCGGCCAGGGTCAGCCGTTCGACGTGGAAGGCGGCGCTCCGCGCCGGCACGCCCAGGAGCCGCGCCTGCCGGGCTGAGAGCACGACCGGTCGAATCGTCTCGGTGGCGCCGGAGACGACGATGCCGCTCAGCTCCTCGAGCAGATCGTACAGCGAGCGGTCGCCTGGATCGGTTGTCGCCAGGGGCGGGCAGAGGCGGTATGGGATCTCGGTCGTCTCGAGGATCAGCGGAATCTCGTCGACCAGCCGCTGGCGGACCAGCCGGATCACCTTCTCCCCTGGCGGAAGGCCGAGCTTCTCGGCGGTTGGGCCGCGCGCCGCACTGACTTCCTGCTCCAGGATGATCGAGCGCGGCAGGTGTCCCTGCTCGACCGCTGAGCCGACAAAGGTGTAGAAGCCGCCGAGGGGCTGGGTGAGCAGAGGCGGACGGGTGACCACCGTGCCGCGGCCAGGGCGGCGCGCGATCAGTCCGGAGCGCTGGAGCGATTCGAGGGCACGCCGGATCGTGTGGCGGCTCACCCCGAAATCGCGGGAAAGCTCGATTTCCGGAGGTAGCAGGTCGCCCGGGCGGATGAGCCCGCGGTCGATCCGCTGGCGGAGCTCCTGCTCGATTGTGGCGTAGCGAGGCGTGGTGCGCTCCTGGACCGTCATCTGGGCGGACCGGGGACGGGCGCCGCTCCATCGCTGGAAGGGCGGGCGGATCGGCGCGGCCGGGCCGTCGCATCAGTTGGAGACTACCACGGGCGGCCGGGTCGGGTCAAGGACGCGGGCCGCCGCGTTGACGGTTCCCCGCGCGCGGGAGTATCCTGTCCGCGGCTGGCCGGCGGTCCCGCGTCGGCCGTGCCAGGACAATCCGGCCGTTCGGCCAGGCGAGGAACGAGTGCAATGACGCTGGACCTGCATGGGATTATTCCGCCGCTGGCAACCCCCTTCACACCGGATCAGGAGCTGGATGAGGATGCCCTGCGCCAGGAGGTGCGCTTCATGCTGGAGGCAGGTGTCCACGGGCTCACCATTGGTGGCAGCACCGGTGAGGGGCATACCCTGAGCATTGAGGAAAGCTGCCGCCTGGCGGAGATCACCCGGGCCGAGGTGCGCGGGCGGGTGCCGGTGATCAGTGGGATCATCCGCGACTCGACCCGGGAGGTGATCCGGTACGGGCGAGCGCTCAGGGAGGTCGGGGTAGACGCCCTCCAGATCACCCCGGTGCACTACCTGTTCAACCCGGGCGAGGAAGGCACCCTTGCCTACTACCGCGAGATCGGCGAGGCGGTCCAGCTGCCGATCGTGGTCTACAACGTCGTGCCCTGGAACACCATTCAGCCGGCGACCCTGCTGCGGCTGGCCGAGCAGGAGTGGATCATCGGGGTCAAGCAGAGCGGGGGAGACATCCACAAGCTGGCAGACCTGCTCTGTGCCTCCCCGAACGGGCGTCTGCGGATCCTGACCGCCATCGATGCCCTGTTGTACCCATCGTTCCTCCTCGGCGCGCACGGGGCCATCGCCGGCATCCTGACGATTGTCCCGCGGCTGTGCGTCGAGCTGTGGGAGGCGTGTCAGCGGGGCGACCATGCGGCGGCGCGGCGTCTCCACGAGCGGATTCTGCCGATCTGGCGGGCGGTCGAGGCGCCGGACATGACCGCCCGGATCAAGGCGGCGATCGAACTGCAGGGGCGGCGGGTTGGTCCGGCGCGCCATCCGCTTCTGCCAGTGCCGTCGGAGGTTCGCGAGCAGCTTCGGACGACCCTGATTCGCTCTGGGGTCATCAGCGACAGCTGACCCCGCAGGTGGGCCGTATGCTCCAACCCACCAGGGGACCGTGAGCCTCTTTCTAGGTGAAATCCGTGCGATGCGGTTGACCGCTTGGACGTTCAGGAGGATAGAATAGGTTCCGTAGCTTGTCTCTGGACTCGTGAGGAAACAACCAAAGATGGCGAGCGAGGAAGGGATGGCTGTCAATTCTGCTGGCCCACGGCCGCTCACGTTGGATGATGTCTTCATCGTTGATGCGGATGTCCATGCCCACGAGACACCGGCAGAGCTCGCGCCGTTTACCGATCCCCCGTGGCGGACGGCGGTGGAGAATGCGGCGCAGATTCCGCTTCGCTACCTGGATGTGCCCGGCTATGCGCCCGGTGGGCGAGGTCCGCTGCCCAGCCTGGTGCCGCCCCTGCCGAAGACGCGGGAGGAGATTGTCTGGACTGCCGAGCAGATGCGGCGTGAGCTGGATGCCCTCTCGATCGACGCGGCGGTGATCTTTCCGGACCTCTTCTTGAAGATCGCCGCCCATGCCGACCCGGAGTATGCTGCAGCACTTGCGCGGGCCTACCACCGCTGGATCGCCGAGAAGTGGGTGCAGGAGGATAATGGTCTCTACGGGGTTATTATTGCTATTCCCCAGGACCCCCGTGAGGCCGTCCGGGAGATCGAGCGGTGGGCCGATCACCCCCGTTTCGTGGCGATCTTCCTTCCCACGTGCCAGGTCTACCCGCTGTGGGGGCACGAACGGTACCACCGGATCTATGCGGCTGCCCAGGAAGTCAATCTTCCCGTGGCCTTACATTCAGTCTCCGGGAGTTCGTGGGGGTTCCCGTTCAATGTGGAGCAGTTCACAACACCGCCGACGGCACACACTGCGTCGCATGTTTTCGCAATGATGGCGAACTTGATGAGTTTCCTGGAGCATGGCGTTCCAGTCCGCTTCCCCAACCTGAAGATCCTCTTCACTGAGGCTGGCCTGACCTGGGTGCCATTCCTGCGGATGCGTCTGGATAAGGAACTCACGGAGGTTCAGAACCGCTGGACATGGCCCTACTACGATGATCCTCCAAGCACGTGGATCGATCGGATGTATTTCGCGACCCAGCCGATCGAGGAGCCGACACGGCGACAAGATCTGGTTGATCTGATCCGGATCTACCGTGGGGAAGACAGGACAGTGTTCGCTTCGGACTGGCCGCACCACGACTTTGACCATCCACGGGCGGCGTTCGAACTCCCGATCTCCGAAGAGGCCAAGCGTAAACTCATGGGGCTGAATGCCCTGAAACTCTTCTCCAAGATCACAATACCTGCGAAATATCAGCACGGCATGGTGAGGGCGCAGAGCTGAGATAGGGTCTGGCGGAAGTGAGGGCATGCGGTAGCGCACTTCTGGCCACGCTTCCCCAGTGTGCGGGTGGTGATGCACAACTCTCTTACTGCGCCGTGTGTCTCGCACGGTTCCGGGGCGGGAAGGCGCCAGGCCGGGCACTGTGATTCAGGAGGGAAGAGTGTCGTTTGCCGGTGGGAAGGTCTTCGACGCGGATGTACACATCCACGAGAGCTATGCCGATCTTCTGTCATATTTTGAGCGGGAATCCCAGGAGAGCCTGGAACACGTGCGTTCAGCCGGGAGCGATAATGAGCGCTTCCTTGATACACCGGGCTATTACCCCTACACGACGTTCGATCCAATTCGTGTTCCGATGCCGCGGGAGGAGCCCCACCGCGTGACCTCCCCCGACGTCTTGCGGGCCGACCTGACGGCGCGAGGCATCGATGCAGGCTTGATCTTCACCGGGCGATTGCTGTTCGCGGCACTGGGTAACGATGTCCGTTACGCGGTGCGGTTAGCTCGGGCCTTCAATCGGTATCTGGCGGAGCGCTGGGTGAATCCCCGGCAAGGTCTCTATGCGGCGATCATGGCTCCTGGCCAGGCGCCCGAGGAAGCAGCGGAAGAAATCGCGCGGTACGCGAAAGTCGACGGGTTCGCCGCTGTCTACCTGCCGAGCGCGGGCAATTACCCCCTCTGGGGAGATCCTCAGTACGATCCGATCTATCGGGCGGCCGAAGAAGCGGGGCTGCCGGTTGTTCTCCAGGGAGCTCTTACGGTACACACGGTGTTTCCTTATCAGCTCCACCATGTACCGACGGCGGTGGCGAAGCACGTTCTCTCCCAGTCCTTCGGCGCCCAGGCGAATCTGGTGAGCCTCGTGACCCGTGGGGTCTTGGCGCGATTCCCGCGACTGAAAGTGGTCTTTAATGACGCTGGCCTGGGATGGTTGCCGGTCGTACTGGGACGTCTGGATCACTATTACCGGTATCTGCGAGAAGAGATGCCCTTTATCCAGGAGCGCCCAAGCGACTATGTGCGTCAACGAGTTTACCTGACGACCCACCCGTGGGATCTCCTGTCTTCGGTAGCGCAGGTGGAGGCCTGCCTTGAGGCGGTAGGGGTTGAGCACCTGCTGTTTGGCTCCGATTGGCCGCATTTTGATTCGACCAAGCCGGAGGATATCTGGCAGCTACCGATCGGAGAGGCCGAGAAGCACAAGATCCTCCGGGAGAATGCAAGCCGCGTGTTTCGGCTCGGTTGATCGCGGAGGATCAGCAGAGGTATAGCTGGAACAGCAGATACACAGGGGG
>JADGGD010000364.1 GCA_019690095.1 Chloroflexota bacterium | reverse complement strand
CTGCGGCCCCTCGAACGCCTTCCGGCACTCCAGCCACTGCTCGAACGTCGGCGGTGTCGGCCCGCAGAGGAGCGGCCGGCATTTGAGAAAGAGCTCGTACTCGGCCCGGAGCGCCGGCGAAGGAAAGATCGACAATCGACCCCCCTCCTTCCTCCGGGACAGCGTACGGACGTGCTGCGGCGGGGGTTCCCGCGGAATCGGAATGAGGGCCGCCGGCTGCGACGCGATCCGGCGGGCAGGAGTCGTCCGCCCGTCAGGTAAGTGATTGTCCGTCGCGGGATGACGAAGACGAGGCCGCCCATCCGGCGGCGAATGCGCGCGGCTGTCGTACTCCCCAGCCTGTCGATGCACGACGGGCCAAGCGGCCAGGGACCGAGCTACCCGTGGCGAACGAGCCCGTCACGCAGAGGGGCTCCGGGGGAATCGAGCTCGGGTGCGCCCTAGAGGCTTCGGACCAAGCCCCGTACCGTCATGCCTGGCAGCCCCAGACCAAGCCGCGGCGCTTAGTGCCCGGAGAAGGGCTGGGGGCTTGTCCAACCAGGACTGGGGGGAGATCATGACCGCCACGGTCCACAAGAGGATCTGGAAATCCAGCCATGGCGAATAATGAGCGATGTACATGAGGTCGAAGCGTAGTTTGTCGTCGGGATGGGTGTCATACCGGCCCATGACCTGCGCGAGGCCGGTCAGACCTGGCTTGACTCGGGTGCGGAGGCGGAAGAGCGGATTACGGGCCTCAAATAGCGCGACTAGCTCAGGCCGTTCCGGTCGGGGACCGACGAGACTCATCTCACCGCGCAGTACGTTGAAAAGCTGCGGTAGTTCGTCCAGCCGCAAAGCGCGCAGTATTCGACCCACAGGAGTCACGCGTGGATCGTCCTTCATAGCCCACACCGCGCCCGTCTCTCGCTCTCCGTCCGGCACCATGGTCCGGAACTTGAGTACTTCGAACACCCGCCCCTCCTGGCCTACACGACGCTGGCGGAAGAAGACTGGACCGCGGTCGCCGAGCCAGATGGCGCATGGTATTAACAATAGGGCTGGAGAAAAGACCAGGAGAAGAAGTGTGGCCACGACCACATCGGTCAGACGCTTCAGTACCTGATACTCGACGAGGACCCCTGGGCGGTGGATGGCAATCACCGGGACGTCACCCAGCTGCGTCGGATGGCTGCCCGTCAGGAGAAGGTCATACAGCCCCGGCATCAGGAAGAGATCCACGCGGTGGCGTGTCGCCCACCGAACGACCCGCTCCCGCTCTTGCGCTCTAAGATCCGGCATGAGAATCAGGAGCCCTGCCAAGTTAGTAGGTCCGGACGAAGCCAACAGATCATCTACGGTAACGACATTCTCGACGCGAATGAAGTCGGGTAGATGCAGGCTCCATGGCTGCAAGTAATTGGCCTCGCCGACGGTCTCGTCAGCGGTGGTCTCTGCCAAAGCCGAGCGGACTACCGTGACTGGTCGTGCGAAGTAGCTGGCACGCGCGGACCGCACGAACACGCCCTTGAAGGCAGGCAGTAGCACGGCGCTCAGCGCGGCACCAATGAGGAGAACGCTCCGCGGAAGCGCGCGCGAGGGCACGTCAAAGTAAGCTGTCGCGACTCCCACGGCAAAGCCGATGGCGACAGCAAGCTCCGTTGAGACAACAACGTCCATTACAGGGCGATGCAGGTCGCGGTAGCCGCGGTAGAGGGCCAGGGCTGCCAGCGTGGCCAGGATCATGACAGGCCCGACGTTCAGGTAGGCGACCCAGTTGGCGTGGGGGAAGCCGCCGAAGCGCAGAAGGAACGCCAATACATAGGCGCCGCCTACCACCAGGGCGTCACCGAACACCATAGCGACGACCGTCCCGAACCGAGTCAACCCACTCGCGCCTCCCCAAAGTCCGCGACAGTCTTCGCGCCAGGAGGTGGATTCCCTGCCAGCCTAAGTACTCCGGGGCGAAGACCGGCTGGCCGTTCTCGTCGTGCTGGCTCACAAGGTGGCGGCGGAAGTCGGCGACGGTCCGGCAGCTGGGCTGCTCGTCCGGCGACGGCGGGAGCAGGAAAACCTGCTCGGAGCGCTAGTTACGATGAACGCGGCCGGCTCCTGGTTCGCAGCTCGTGGGTTACGCTCAAGGAAACCCAGGCGCAGAGCCACATACGAAAGGAGCCGGCCAAGATGAAGGGTACCACACGGTTCGTCGGTCTGGACGTCTCCAAGGAGACCCTTGCGG
>JADGGD010000079.1 GCA_019690095.1 Chloroflexota bacterium | reverse complement strand
GGATAATCGTGACCGTGCGCACCCCCTTCTGACCGGCCGGCCGGATGGTGAGCTGGACCGGCTGGCCAGCCGGTCCGCGAATCAGGTCGACAACCGTTTGAATACTCAGAGATGAAACATCCTGACCATCGACTGCCTGGATGATATCGCCGCCACGCAGACCAGCCCGCTCAGCCGGTGATCCAGCGAAGACCCGCCAGATAACGAGGGGATCACCTGGCTTGACCTTCCGAAGCACCGCGCCGATTCCGCCAAACTCGACCGCGCCCTGGATCCACGCGAGCTGCTGCTGGAACTGGCGCGGGGTGAAGTACGTCGTATGGCAGTCGCCAACGCTCTCGGCCATGGCAGAGATCGCCGCGTCGTCGGCCTGGCGCGGAGAGAGCTTCGACGAGTACCGGTCGAGTGCCGCCTGGATGGTCTCGCGGAGCATCACGGCATCCTGGCCAGCGTCTGCCCCAAAGGCCGGGGCCGCGATGTCGGGCGGTGTAACACCGCTCTCGAGCAGAGCAGACCGGAGCCCTTTGACTCCTGCAGCCGCGATGGCGGCCGGATCGGTCGGGTCTACCGAGTGCTGCAGGATGAGCTGGTATGCCACGACAACCGCGTCAGCACCGGCGCCGCGCGCATCAGTCGTGGGCGTCGGGGCCGGAACCTGGGGCCGACAGCCGGCGGCGATCAGCGCGAGTGCCAGCAGGAAGCCGCAGATGTTCCTCACCTAGACAGCCTCCCGGCTTCTCCCTTCCTCAACCTGGCGGGCCAGGATAAAGAGGAAATCGGAGAGGCGATTGAAGTAGCGCAGGAGCTCAGGGCTGGCCAGCTCTCCCTGGTGGGTCATGCGCGCGATGTGACGCTCGGCTCGCCGGACGATCGTTCGGGCAAGGTCCAGAACCGCACCCGGCAGGGACTCGCCGGGGATGATGAAGCGGTTGCCAATCCCAACCTCCCGCTTCAGCTCTTCCCCCACGCGTTCGAGCGCCGCCACATCCGCCGCACTGATCGGCTCGATCTTCGCGATTACGGCGGGCGAGGTTGCGGCGATCTCGGCCATGGCACGGTAAAGGGTGCGCTGCTGGTCGAGCACCAGCTGGCGTGCCCGCTCATCAGTCAGAAGCGCGCGCGCGACGCCGAGCGCCGATGTAGCCTCGTCAATCAGACCGAGCGCCTCAATGCGGGGATCGTACTTGGGGACGCGCTCATTCCCGAGCAGGCCGGTGTATCCCTGGTCACCCGCGCGGGTCGTTACTTTTGCCATGCTCCCCTCTTCCCATCCAGGATACGCCCGGCTACGTGCCCCGGTCAAGCCGCGGGTAGGGCGGTATGCCCACCGGGCCGGGGCTATTGCGCTTCTTGACCATCGGGAGGCTGTGATGTATCGTATGCACTGGCGATCCGTGCTGCCTTGGCCCCGCCTGATGACCAGCGTTGAGGGGGTAATATGGCGACGAAGCCAGAACGGTCCGCGCGCACGGATGCGCGCCCGGTCCATTCACCTGCTGACCTGGTGCCACGGCATCTACCGCGCCCGGGTGCCACCGGGGCCGGCGAATTGGCTGTCTACGGTCCAACGGGACGTCGTGCGATTCCCACCTTCTCCCTCCCGCGCGCTGACGGAACGCGCGTGAGCGCCTGGGATTATCGCCAGCGCTCTAATCTCCTCATCTTTTTCCATCACGGTCTGGCGTGCGCCCGGTGCCGGGCGATCCTGGACGACCTTGCCAGGAACCTCAGCAGATACCTCTCTGAGGAGACGGCTGTCCTGGCGATCGGGCCAGACGATGCTGCCGCGGCCGAGCATCTCCCACTCCTGATCGACCCATCCTGCGAGACCGCGCGGCATTGCGGTCTGATGCCGCCTGCGCTGGTTATCGCCGATCGGTACGGAGAGATCTGGTCGGCCTGGACCGGTGGAGAGGCGCACGACCTCCCGGATCAGGAGCAGGTGCTGATGTGGGTAGAGCGGCTGGAGATGCAGTGCGAGGAGTGCGGTCAGCCGGACTGGCCGCCGATCCCTGCCGGTGTTGCCTGGGAGGAGTAGGTCCTGCGTGCCGCGCCCCCCTTCCTCAGCAGGCGCGGTACACCCACCTCCCGCCGATAATGGTGCCCTCGACCCGCGCCTGAAGCACGTCCTCCGGCGTCCCGGTGATGATATCCCGATCGAGGATAACAAGATCGGCCAGCTTGCCCGGCGCAACTGAACCCCGGCTGGTCTCCTGCCCCTCTGCCCAGGCGGCTCCGCGCGTATAGGCCTCGATGGCCTCAGTGATAGTCAGGCATTGCTCCGGATGCCAGCCACCGGGAGGATTCCCGTCAGCACGGCGGCGGGTGGTCGCCGCGTAGAGACCTTGCAGGACGTCGAGCGTCTCGACCGGCGTATCCGAGCCAAATGCAAGGCGTGCCCCAGCATCACGCAGTGACCGGAAGGCATATGCGGTGGCAACACGCCTTCCCCATGCCCGCTCGGCCACCGGCATATCCTGGGTTGCGTGAATCGGCTGCATCGAGGCGATAACCCCGAGTTCTCCAAAGCGAGGGATGTCTGATCTGGCGACCAGCTGGGCGTGCTCGATGCGCGGGCGGAGTCGTCGCGCCTGCCAGATCCCGCGCGTCACTGCCAGGGCATCGAGGACGGCTCGATTGGCCGCATCACCGATGGCGTGAACAGCAACGCCGATGTCGTGCTCCGCCGCGTGCTCGATCAGGCGCCGTAGCTCATCCGGCGGGGTCACGATGATGCCGCGGTTTGCCGGGTCATCATCGTACGGCTCGAGCATCCACGCCGTGCGCGGTCCCAGCGCCCCATCGGCGAAGATCTTCAAATGGGTCCAGTGCAGCCATTCGTCCCCACGCCCTTCCCGCTGAATGAGGTCGAGCTCCTCGGCGAGATCGTTGACCGACAGACAGATGCCGATGCGGAGAAGGAGTTTGCCCTGCGTGTGGAGAAGGTGATAGGCGCGATAGGCGTCGAGGCCCTCCATGCAGGTCAGACCGGCGAGCCCGGCGCGGTGTGCCAGCGGCATCGCCCCCGTGATCGCCCGGGCGACGTCGTCGGTCGAAGGAGATGGGATGACGGCCGCAATACGGTCGGCCGCGCGCTCGGCGAGGATGCCTGTGGGTTCGCCGTCCTGGTCGCGGAGGATGGAGCCGCCCGGTGGATCCGGCGTATTGCGGTCGATGCCAGCCCGCCGCAGGGCTGCCGTGTTCACCCAGACGGCGTGACCGTCATTGCGCCACAGCGCGACCAGGTGGTCCGGGGCAACCGCATCGAGCAGTCCGCGGTCAGGCTGTGTGCCGCCCCAGAGGTCGTGGAGCCAGCCGCTCCCGATGATCCATGTCCCTGCTGGCATCCGCGCCGCGGCCTCGGCAACCCGTCGGACGGCCTCCGCGAGCGAGGTTATGCCCTTGAGGTCTATTTCCTGGCGGCTCAGGGCAAAGGCGGCAAAATGCGCGTGGGCATCAGTAAACGCCGGGAGCACCAGGCGGCGCCCGAGATCGACGACCTCGGTGCGGCGTCCTCGTGCGGCCAGCACTTCCGAATCGGAGCCCACGATTGCGATGTGCTCACCGCGGCAGGCGACGCCGCTCACGATCCGGCCATCCATCGTGTGCACGGTGCCGTTGACGAGCACCAGGCTTGCCTGCTGCATCGGACCTCTTTACACGGGGCCTTCGCCGGTCGGGGAGCCGGGCGTTCTTCTCCAGGGGCGGCCGGCCCGGGCCTGGCGAGCAGACCGCCCGGAGCAGGCTATACCCGGTCTGCCTGTTCAAGGTGCTGGGCCAGGCTGTCCTGGAGCCAGCACGTCAGGCCGCCGTCAATGACCAGGGCGGTCCCGGTCACGAATGTCGACTCGTCGGAGGCCAGGTACAGCGCACCGTACGCGATGTCGATTGGACGGCCGCCTCGCCGCACCGGGTAGCAGCGTACGGCCCGCTCATACGCATCCGGGTGCTGGGCGAGGAACTCCTCGCCGCGTTCGGTGATAATCCAGCCCGGGCAGATGGCGTTGCAGCGGATGCCGTGCGGACCGAAATCGACCGCGATCTGGCGGCTGAGGTTGATCACCGCCGCTTTGGCGGCTTCGTACGCGGCACTGCGGGTCGCGGCCAGCAGACCGTGGACCGAGGCCACGTTGATGATCGAGCCGCCGCCGGCCTCGATCATGCGCGGGATCGCATACTTGCACCCCAGGTAAATCGCTCGCACCATCACGTTCAGCGACCGGTCCCAGTCGGCGCGCGCGAGTTCAATGACTGTGCCGCTTTTGCTCCAGTAGGCGTTGTTCATCAGGATGTCGAGTTTGCCGTACCGGTCGACGGCAAACTGCACCATCGCCTGAATGGCCTCCTCCTGTTCGACGTCGGCGTGGACGAAGGCGGCCGTGCCGCCCTCGGCCTGGATCTCGCGCACAGTCTGCTCGGCCCTGGGGGCATCAATATCGGCGATAACGACCTTTGCCCCTTCGCGCGCGAAGAGCTTGGCCGTTCCCTTGCCGATTCCCTGGGCTGCCCCGGTGATGATCGCGACCTTGTTCTCGAGACGCACGGCTGTTCCTCCATCACCCCGGCCGGGTCTGTCAGGCCATGTCCGGAGAGGGCATGGTCAACCCCGATCCGCCTGCGGCGAGGATCATAGCATCCACGCGGTTCACGGGACAACCGCTCGCGCCCAACTGCTCTCTCAAGATGGACTGCTGGCGGGCGGCATCTCGCGATTGAGCTGTTCCAGGACGGCGAGCAAGCGAGCGCTGGATGGAATATCCCACTGCTGCCAGCCGACGTGCTGGAATCGCACGTGCCCTTCTCGATCCACGATGAAGAGGCCGGGACGCTGGCCCAACGACCAGACGCGTGACGTTACACCGAACGCCTCGAACGCGGTAAGGCGGGCATCGGCGAGGACCGGGAAGGGGAGCGAGAGGCTCTCCGCGAGGTGCCGCGTCTCATCGAGGTCATGGGGGGCTATCCCGATGATCTCAGCACCACGATTCCGAAAGGATGCGTAGTCGTCGCGCAACTGCGCGAGATGCCGTCGGCAGAATGGTCAGCGCGCGCCGCGCAGAAATGCCAGGATGATGTGTACTGTTCCCCGATAGGAGGAGAGGGAGATCATTCGACCGTCGACGGCTGGGAGCGTGAAATCGGGAGCGATCATCCCGAGGGTGATCGCCGACCGGGGAGTGGGCATACCGACCTCCGCCAGCACTGTGTTTTCTTCACGGTGCAGTATACAACCCGTCTCGGTTCCCGACATGCGCCCGTTCGGACGGGATCTTCCGGGACCGGTCGCTCGGGGCGATTGGCCTGAGTGCTTGTGTTCCGCGGCGGCCGGGCGTAGAGTCTCGCCAGTACAGATCGCATCTTCAATAGTTCGTGTGCAACGAGGGGTTGTTTCCATGGCTCAGCTTGGCATCGGCATCGTCGGGACCGGACGGATCGCGCGCAGTCACCTTCGCTCGCTTGCCCAGAGCGCCGAGGGAAAGGCCGTTGCTGTGTTCGATATCATTCCCGAGCGTGCCAGTCAGATCGCGAGCGACTTCGGCATTCCCTATGTCGCTCGCTCTCTAGAGGACCTGCTGGAACGGCGAGATGTTCAGGCGGTTATCGTCTGCACGCCGCCTACAGCGCATGCGGCGCCGACGATCGCGGCGCTCGAGGCGGGTAAGCACGTCCTCTGCGAGAAGCCGTTCGCGATCGATCCCGCCGAGGCGGAGCGCATGGTCGAGGCCGCTGAGCGGAATCAGCGCTTTCTGGCTGTTTGCTCGGCGCGCGACCGGGTTGGCGTCGGGGCCCGGGTAGCTCACCAGCTGGCCTCGTCTGGCGCGCTTGGCACGGTCTACCACGTGCGATCGAGTTCATTCCGAATGCGCGGCCGGCCCGGCATCGATATGTTCACCGATGCCCCATGGTTTATCGATAAGAACAAGGCGGGTGGCGGAGCGCTGATCGACATCGGCGTCTACCGGCTGGACGTGATGCTCTGGCTCCTTGGGAATCCGCGCGTGACAAGCGTTCTCTGCTCGACATTCCAGGGAATTGGGAAGCCGCCCGAGCCGCCTGCGGTTCAGACGGTCGAGGATCACGCGGTGGTCATGTTCACCTGTGATAATGGCGCATCAGGTGTTCTGGAGATCGCCTGGGCATCGAACATGAACGGTGCCAACCAGACGATCGTGCTGGGTACCGAGGCTGGTTTGCGCTTCGATCCACTGACCAAGATCACCGCCAGCGCGAGTCGCCTGCCCATCGAGGAGCGTCTCATTCCCCGGCCGGATGCCGATCACGCCGATTTCGGCGACGTGACGATCCAGTTCGTGCGGGCGATCCTGGCCGGTCAGCAGCCGTTGACACCGGGGCGCGAGGCGTTGGCGGTGACTCGCGTCATTGACGCGGCGTACCGCTCTGCCGCAACCGGCCGGGGCGTGTCGCTGGCCTGAACCGCGGCCGATGCGCCGAGGGTGATCCAGAGGCACGATGCCGCGGCATCCGGTTCCTGTCCGCGGGCGCTGCGGCTTCGTCTGTGCGCTGGTCGGGCGAATGCGGACTGCTTAACGAGGCCGCAGGCGGGACGTCGAGCAGATCTCGGCAAGCCGACAGCTTAAGGAAGTCAGGCGGCCTGGCACGTTCGCGCAGGCCCATGCTTTCTCGTCGCTTTCGCCTGTCCTGCTGGTCGCGGTCTTGCCAGAATCCATGGCCATCCGAGGCCGATGGTTCTGGTATGTTTATGGAGCGTCCAGCGCCGCGGGGGCTCGCCGCTGATATCTCCGAGGAGGATCGATCAATCCGATGGAAGCGACAACCAGCTCCTTTCTGGATACAGTGCTCGCCCAATTCGATCGCGCCGCCGACCGTCTCAACCTGGAGCCAGGACTGCGTCGGGTGCTCCGGACCTGCAAGCGCGAGCTTACGGTGAACTTCCCGGTGCGGATGGATGACGGGGAGATCCGCATCTTCACTGGCTATCGCGTTCAGCATTCCCAGGCGCGCGGCCCGGCAAAGGGCGGCATCCGCTATCACCCGAGCGTCACGCTGGACGAAGCGCGGGCCCTTGCCATCCTCATGACGTGGAAATGTGCGGTTATGCGCCTCCCATTCGGGGGCGCCAAGGGGGCGGTCGCATGCGATCCATCGAGGCTGTCGGTCGGTGAACTCGAGCGGCTCACGCGGCGCTTCACCGCGGAGCTCGAGCCGATCATTGGGCCGGACTCGGACATCCCCGCTCCCGACCTGGGAACGGGAGCGCGGGAGATGGCCTGGATGATGGATACCTACTCGATGCACCGCGGCTATTCGATCCCGGCGGTCGTGACCGGCAAGCCGCTAGAGATCGGTGGATCCGAAGGGCGGGCGGAAGCGACCGGGCATGGGGTCGCGCTGTGTGTCGCCGAAGTAGCCCGGCGCGTTGGTCTCCCGTGGCCCTCGATCAGTGTCGCGGTGCAGGGGTTCGGCAACGTCGGCGGGGTGACGGCCCGCCGCCTGGCGGCCATGGGATGCCGGGTCGTGGCGGTCAGCGATGCCAGCGGCGGCGTCTACCGCGCCGCTGGCCTGAATGTCAGTGCCCTCACGCGCTATGTTCAGGAGCACGGGCACGTGGCCGGCTTCCCCGGGGGGGACCAGATCGATAATGCTACTCTCCTGGCCCTTGACTGTGATGTCCTTGTTCCGGCGGCAATGGAGCGCCAGATCGTCCGGACGAATGCGGCCGCCGTTCGCGCGCGGATCATTGTCGAGGGAGCGAACGGGCCGTTGGATGCGGAAGCGGATCGCCTGCTGACCGAGCGGGGCGTGGTGATCGTCCCGGATGTGCTCGCGAACGCGGGTGGGGTTACGGTCTCCTACTTCGAATGGGTGCAGGATCGGGAGTCGTTCTTCTGGGGGGAGAACGAGGTGTACGAGCGGCTGGAGCGCGTCATGCTGCCGGCCTTCGACGATGTCTGGCGCACGGCAGAGACCCATCACACGAGCCTGCGGGAGGCCGCGCTCCTGCTGGCCGTTGACCGCGTTGCTCGGGCGATCCGTCTGCGCGGAATCTATCCCTGAGCCCGCGGGCGAGGGCCGTGATCAGCAGATCGAGCGGCGGGTGGGTATGCTCCTCGCCTGCCAGCTTTGACCGGGGGCGGCGAGTCCAGGTATAATCGGCCTGAGCCTGCGCCAGTGGTGACTTCCGCTACCGAGGAAGCTGTGAGCGGGCCCGCTATTGACATCGCCGTTCGCCTCGCCCTGGTCTTTCTCCTCGTCCTCGTCAACGGCTTCTTCGTCGCGGCGGAGTTCTCGATCGTTACCATCCGTCGAAGCCGGGTCGAGCAGCTTGTTGCACAGCGTCATCCCCTGGCGCGGAGCCTCCGGCGGGCAGTCCGAGACCCGTCGCCCTTTATTGCGACGGTCCAGCTCGGGGTCTCGGCGGCCAGCATCGCCCTTGGCTGGATCGGTGAGCCGGCTCTGGCCCAGATCGTCGAGCTCGCGCTGGGTTTTCTCCCGCCGTCGATTGCCCACGTCAGCGCCCACTCGATCGCCGCGGCGGTCGCCTTTCTCCTCATCACCTCGATCAGCATCGTCCTGGGCGAGCTGATCCCGAAGAATCTGGCCCTCCAGCGCCCGGAGGGTGTTGCTTTCGTCGTGATCGAGCCGCTGACGGTCCTGCGGACGATCTTTCATCCGCTCATCTGGCTCCTGACCGGAGCCGGTGCGCTCGGCATGCGCCTCCTTGGTCTTGCGCCGCGTCCGCACGAGGGGCTTGTCTACAGTGTGGACGAGCTGAAGCTCCTGGTTGCCGCGAGCCGACAGGCTGGCGTCCTCGAGGAGAACGAGGAGGATATGATCGAGCGGATCTTCAATTTCGATGAGATCCACGCCCATGAGGTGATGGTCCCGCGAACGGAGATGGTGACCGTGCCAGTCAGCGCGACCATCGGCCAGGTGATCGAGCTTGCCGCACGGACATCCCACGTCCGGTTTCCGGTCTACCTCGAGACCATCGACAATATTGTGGGAATTGTCTACCTGGTTGACCTCCTGCGCCGCTTCAATCACGGTGACCTCCATCAGGCGCCGATCCGCCGCTTTGTCCGGGAGGCGCTGGTTCTTCCCGAGACGATCGCGGTCAATGTCCTGGTAGACCGCATGCGTCAGCACAAGACGCACATCGCGATCCTGGTGGATGAATACGGCGGAACGGCCGGTCTGGTGACCCTGGAGGATATTCTTGAGCGAATCATCGGCCCGGTTCCGGACCAGTTCGAGAAAGGGCCGCCGGGGATCCAGGTCGAGCCAGACGGCTCGCTTCTGATCGATGGGCTGGTCAACCTCGATGAGGTAAACGAGCGAACTGGCCTCCACCTGTCCAGCGATATCTATGATACGATCGGCGGGTTTGTGCTCGGTGAGATCGGTCGCCGTCCATCGGTCGGCGATCGGGTCACGTGTGACGGCGCAGTGTTCGAGGTCGAGGCGGTCGATGGGCTGCGGGTGGCCCGGGTGCGGCTGTGGCCTCGTCCGCGTGCAGAGGGCGATGAAACTGCATCCGAGAGCGCAGAATAGCGGCAGAGTGCTGGGAGGGCCGTCAAGGAGAAGAGGATGATCGTTTCCACGACAAACTTCATCGCTGGTCATCGGGTCGTCGAGACGCGCGGGCAGGTTTTTGGGGTGGTGGTCCGGAGCCGGGGGCTGGGCGGCAATATCGTGGCCTTCGTTCGGTCGCTGTTCGGGGGAGAGATCCACGAGTATACCCAGCTTCTCGAGGATGCCCGGCGGCAGGCAATCGATCGCATGGTCCGGAACGCGGCTGCCATGGGGGCGAACGCGATCCTGACCATGCGCTTCGACTCCTCTGAGCTGGGCGGGACGATGTCCGAGGTTGTCGCCTACGGCACGGCGGTCATCGTTGAGCCGACTGTATCATCGTGAGCGGAAATCATGAGAGGGGAAGGCCGAGAACTGCGACACTTACTCATTGCCGCGGCGGGCGGTGCCGTGATGGGCGTGCTGATGCTGGCCTGGTTCGGTCGTCTGCTACCTCTCCCGATCGTCGGGTGGGTCGCCGCGGGCGCCGTTTTGCTGGTGATCGCCTTGCTGGTCGAGCACGGCCGTTACCGTCCATCTGGCGGGGAAGGTCCATGGGTGGCGACGGCCGAACGCTTTCAGGATCCGGCGAGCGGCCAGTGGATCGTTGTGGACTACAATCCGCACACCGGTGAACGCCGCTATCGCTCAGCAGACTGATGGCCCGGCATCGCCGTCTCAGGTATGGTCGGGAACCCAGGGCGGCATTCCGGTCGCTTCCGCTGCTGCGCGCTCTTCCGCCGCGTCATACGGCACGCTGCGCTGCTCGACGATCCAGCCGTCTGCTGTTGCCGTGAGGATCGTATAGGCGGCCAGAGGGCGGTGATCAAAGGGTAATCCGACACTTGCGACGTTGATCAGGAGGGCAAACGGCATCGGGCGAACAAAGCTCCGATGATAATGGCCGAAGGCGATAGCGCTCGCGCCGGTTCCCGCATACGCGGCGGTAACCTCGGCGGCGGTATTGTGCGCACCGCCCGCCCGATCATCGATGGCGCGCGGGCTGGCGTGAACGACCAGGAGATCGCCGGCCGGTGTGGCGATGCGCCACCGATCCGGAAGCGCCGCCAGTTGTTCGAGGATCGCCGGCCCCAGGCGCTGGCGCGTCCACTCTACCTGGGCGATGAAGGCCTGGCGGTAGCTCGGGCTGTCCGGCAGGCGGGGCTCCAGATCGGGTGCGACCAGGGCATCATCCTCGTTACCCCGGATCAGTGCCCAGCCGCGCGAGGTGAGGAACTGCCAGACCTCCAGCGGGCGGGGGCCGCCCTGCAGGTGATCGCCTGCGACGATCACGTGATCAAGCGGAGCCTCCCGAGCCAGGGCGGCATCAACCGCGCGCAGTGCGGTAAGGTTGCCGTGGATATCCGAGAACAGGCCAATGCGCATCAGCCGACTCGTCATCGGGTCGGTTCCCTTATTCTGCGAGCCCGCTGGCCCTGTCCAATTGATTCGCCGTCCCTGCCGTGGCGCCGTTTCTCCATCAGCGCTCCAGCGCCTCGGGGTGAGCGCGCAAGAACTCCCGGAGCCGCTGAGCACCAGTCGTTACAAACCCGTTGAACTCCCCACCGTCTACAGTCAGGGCGTGACCATTGATCCAGGTCGCCAGATCCGATACCAGGAACAGAGCAGCAAAAGCGATATCGCGCGGATGGCCCAGGCGCTTGGTCGGGTTTGTCAGAAGCGCGCGCTCGACCCATAGGCGGTCGCCTAACCGTGGTGCCACCTCTTCGGCGATTGGTATGGAGCCGGGGCAGATCGCGTTGACGCGAATGCCGTGGGGACCGAAGTCCCAGGCGACCTGGCGCGTGAAATGGACGACAGCCGCCTTGGCCGTCTGATACGTCACGTAGGCATCCGAGACGTGGTAGGCGTGGACGGAGGCCAGATTGACGATCGCTCCCCCACCGACCCGCTGCATGTGGGGAATGGCGTACTTGCAGCCGAGGTAGAGCGCCTTGATCAGGACCGCCATGCTGCGGTCCCAGTCGCTCTCCTCAAGCTCGACGACCGTCCCGTGCTTCTCCCAGTGGGCGTTATTGACCAGGATATCCAGCCGTCCGTACCGAGCAACGGCCTGCTCAATCAAGGTGCGGATATCGTCCCCCCGCGCCACGTCGGCATGGACGTACATGGCCTCCCCGCCGGCCTGCCGGATCTCCGCGACAACCGCTTCGCCGCGCTCGTCCTGAATATCGCCGATCACGACGCGCGCCCCCTGGACTGCAAATACCCGCGCGATCTCACGGCCGATGCGCTGGGCCGCACCGGTCACGACCGCGACCTTCCCATCCAGCCGCAGGAGCGGTCCCGCCTCCGCAAGGGGGTGTTCGTACGGGTTGTATGCCATTGTGCTATCTGCCTTTCCTTCCGGCGTCGATCGTGAGCGCTCCCCACTGCGAGCCCAGTATACTTGGTCTCCAGAGGGACAGCAAGGCGTACCGCGGTTCCGGCTCGTCTGGTACAATGCTCCCGGATGTAAGGGTTATCGTTCCAGGAGGTTCAGGGTGTCGTCTGTTGTTGCATCGATTGTCGATGAACGGTATGGTCAGCTTGAGCCTGACTTCCCGAAGTGGGAAAAGATCAAGGACATCATTGACCAGTTCATCGACATTCCCCTTAACTACCGGCAGAGCGGCCACCCGGGGGGATCGCGCTCGAAGGTGCACATGCTGGTGGCCCTCCTGCTGTCGGGGGTTATGCGCTGGGATATCCGCCACCCGGAGAAGCGATTCGGGGATCGCTTCATCCTGTCAGCCGGGCACTGCGTGCCGGTCGTTTACGCGACGCTCGCCTGCTTCAATGAAGCCCTGCGGGCGATGTACGAGTGGACCGGTGATCCGCGATACCTCGTGCCCGAGGCACACGAGCGCCAGCTCACCTGGGAGGACCTCGCGAAGCTCCGGCGCAACAAGGGACTGCCGGGGCATGCCGAGATGGAGGGCAAGACCCTCTTCCTGAAGTTCAACACCGGTCCCTCCGGCCACGGATCGCCTCCTTCTGCCGGTGAAGCGATGGCCTTGAAGCGCGCGGGCGCAGAGGGCGTGAAGGTCTTCACCGTGGAAGGCGAGGGCGGTCTTACCCCGGGTGCGGCGCACGAGACCAAGAACTCGGCCTGGGGGCTTGGGCTGGACAACCTGTACTATATGATCGACTGGAATGACTTCGGCATCGACGAGTTTGCCGCCAGCTCGGTCGTCAATGGCACACCGGAAACCTGGTTCCGGCCCTACGGGTGGCGGGTGTTCGGAACCGAGGAGGGCAGTTCATTTGGACCGGTCACCCGCGCGCTCCTCGAGACCCACCTGACGCCAAACGACGAGCACGTGCCCACCATGACCTGGTTCAAGACCCGCAAGGGCCGTGGCTATCTGGTCTATGACTACAAGTCGCACGGCGTTCCGCACAAGATGAACAGCGAGCTCTTCTGGGAGCTCCGCAAGCAGTTCTCGGAGAAATACGGAACCGAATGGGTGGGCATGGGCGAACCGGCACCGACCACAGACGCGGAGATCCGGGAGCAGTGCCTGGCGAACCTGAAGGCGGTTGCCGATACAATGCGCGCTGATCGCGAGCTCTGCGAGTATCTGGCGAACCGGCTGGTCGAAATCGGCGAGAGTGTGCCAGAGGACATCCCGACGCTGAAGATTGACACCAGTCGGAACCCGTGGAAGGATCCCCGCCTCTGGGACTTCGAGAAGTATCCGAAGGAACTCTTCGTTGCCCCGGGGAGTAACGTGCCCAATCGCGCGGCGCTGGCCAAGTGGGGGGCCTGGATCAACTCCTTCGGCCGCCGTTATTACAACCGACCGCTCTTCCTCGCCTGCTCGGCGGATCTGGCCGAGTCGACCAATATCGCTGGCTTTGCACACGGCTTCGGCGAGGTCAAGGGATGGGGCCGGTGGGATCGCCATTCCAACCAGGAGGGGGTTCTGCTCCCCCAGGAGATTACCGAGTTTACCAATGCGGGCATCTGCGCGGGCATCGCCACGGTGAACTTGTCGCCGCGCCCCTACGAGGAGTTCGACGGCTTCTTTGCCGCCTGCTCGACCTACGGTTCCTTTAGCTACCTCAAGTACGGCCCCTTGCGCCTCTTCAGCCAACTTGCCCAGGATTCCCAGATCAAGGTGGGCAAGGTGCTCTGGGTGGCCGGCCACTCCGGACCGGAGACGGCGGATGACTCGCGGACCCATTTCGGCATCTTCGCGCCAGGGGTAACGCAGCTCTTCCCTGAGGGACGAACGATCAACCTCTATCCCTGGGAGCATAACGAGGTGCCGGTGGTGCTTGCGGCGGCTTTCCGGGAGGATGCGCCGATTGTTGCCCTGCACCTCACACGCCCGCCGATTCAGGTGCCGGATCGCGCGGCGCTCGGGATCCCGTCCCACTTCGCGGCGGCCCGCGGTGCCTATGTCCTCCGCCCGTACCGGTCCGATCAGAAGCCGATGGGGACGGTATTTGTCCAGGGCACTATGACCACGTTCAACGTCGTTAAGATCCTGCCCGAGCTGGACCGCAACGGGCTGAACGTGAAGATCGTCGCAGCGATCAGCCCGGAGCTCTTCCGTCTCCAGCCAGAATCGTACCGGAAGGAGGTTGTCTCAGACGCTGATTGGATCGACTCGATGTGCATCACCAACGGTGCGCGCCGCCTGATGCACGACTGGCTCAGCAGTAAGGTCGCTGAGGAGTACACCCTGTCCGCTGACTGGGACAACCGCTGGCGAACCGGTGGCACAGTGAACGAAGTCCTGGAGGAGGCTCACCTGTCGCCCGACTGGATTCTCACGGGCATCGAGCGCTTCGTGCGAGACCGGGAGAAGCGCCTCCGCCGTCTGGCGAACATGGTCGAGGCGGCGCTGGGCCGCTAAGCCGCCAGTTTGCGGGCTCGCCCTCAGCCTTCAAAGGACGGATACCCCTGGCCCACGCACAGGACCGAACGTCGGGACGCCTCCGCTCACGAGCGTGCGTCCCGACGTCGGTTGTGCCGATAATTACAGCTTGCCCTGCTTGGCGAGATTGCTGATCACGTTACGGGTCATCTCACAGTGACGAATCTCGTCGTCTCGAATCTGCTCGAAGACCCGCAGTGCATCGGTATCGTTCTCTCGCCGGGCATCCTCGATGTACTGATCGAGGGCGTCAACCGCCTCGCCGCAGTTCGATAGGACGGTCACCAGGTCGTAGACAACGTTGCTCATCGCCTCGATCTTCCCACCGGGGGTGGGTTGCATCTGCGCCATC
>JADGGD010000078.1 GCA_019690095.1 Chloroflexota bacterium | reverse complement strand
GTATATTATGAGTAGTGATGGCTCGTTGGTTCTGCCGGTTTCCTCCAAGCCGATCACATACACCGGCGCGTACGAGCGGATCGTGTCGTGGACGAAAGGCGGGACGTGAGTACAGTCCTTATCGTTGATGACGAGAAAAATATCGTTCAACTGACGCGCATGTACCTGACCAAGGAGGGCTATACCGTCGAGGTCGCCTATGATGGGAAGGAGGCCCTGGACAAGGCGCGGCAGATCAAGCCAAGTCTGATCATCCTGGATCTGATGTTGCCAGGGCTGGATGGCCTGGAGGTCTGCAAGCAGCTTCGCCGCGAAAGTGATGTTCCAATCATTATGCTTACCGCTCGCACGGATGATGTGGATCGCATCGTCGGTCTGGAGCTCGGAGCAGATGATTACGTGTGCAAGCCGTTCAACCCGCGCGAGCTTGTTGCGCGGGTAAAGGCGGTGCTCCGGCGAAGCCGTCCGACTGATCGAGTGCCGGAGCCGATCGTGCTGGGCAATCTGCGCATTGACCCGGCTCGCCGCGAGGTCGAGATCAACGGCAAGCCGGTAAGCCTGCGGGCCAAGGAGTTCGATCTTCTGCTTACCTTCGCCCGGAACGAAGGACTTGTGCTGGATCGCGAGCGTCTCCTGAACCTGGTCTGGGGGTACGACTACCTGGGGGACTCCCGGACGATTGATGTGCACGTCACCTGGCTCCGGGAGAAGCTCAACGGCAGTACCTGCCGCATTCAGACCGTCTGGGGGGTCGGCTACAAGCTGGTGAATCAAGAAGGGGCGTAAGGTGTTTGGCAGCCTGCGCTCGAAGCTGATCGCTTCGTATGCTGCGGTCATCATCCTCTGCCTGGTTCTTGCCGGTAGCGGGTCGGCATATCTCCTGCGCGCCTATCAGACCCAGCTCGCTATCAATCGGCTGGCCGATCTTGCAGTTCCGCTGACGATCACCCTGCGGCGGTACGAGCGTGCAAATGTTCCCCGCGTGGATGTGCAGCAGGTGATGAAGGATTATGCGAATCAGCTTGATCTCCGCATTCTGCTCGTCGACTCCCATGGGCAGATCGTCAGCGATACCAACGGGACGCTCACCGGCCAGCAGCTTCCTGCGCCGGCCTACCGGCGTCAGCACCTCGGCATACCGGTGTTCTGGGGCTCGTTCGAACCGGAGCACGAGGCGCCGCTGACGTTTGTGGTGGTCGGTCTGCCGATGGAGCGAACGGCCGCGCGGCCGATTCTGTACGATTACGATCTGGTCGTGGCGGTGCCGGAGCAGAGCGTCACCGGCGCGTGGATGGAGCTGGCGCCAGGCCTTGCGGCGGCTGCTGTTCTTGCGCTGATCATCTCAGTCGCCGTCGCGGCCCTCCTTGCCCGTTCGATCGTGCGCCCGATTGCTCAGGTCATCCACGCCTCCGAGCGGATGGCGCGCGGTGATTTCGAGCAGTACATCACCGTAAACGGGCATGATGAGGTGGGACAGCTCGCGACGAGCTTTAATACCATGGCGCGCGAGGTCGGGCGGATGAATCGGGCTATGCGCGACCTGCTCGCCAATGTCTCGCATGAGCTTCGAACTCCTCTCACGTCGATCGAGGGGTTTGCCCAGGCGATGGTGGATGGTACGATCCGGACCCCGGAGGAATACGCGGACGCGGCGCGCATCATTGGCGAAGAGGCGGCCCGGATGCATCGCCTGGTCGAGGATCTCCTGTATCTCTCCAAGATCGAGTCGGGCCAGATCACGATCGAGCAGAAACGCCTGGATGTTCCATCGCTCCTGGAAGCGTGCGTTCGCCAGGTGCAGCCAATCGCCGCACGGGCGGGGCTCGCAATCGAGCTGAGGACGGGAGACCTGCCAGCGGTCTTGGCTGATGAGCATCGTCTCCAGCAGGTGTTCGTGAATCTGCTCGATAACGCAGTCAAGCACACCCCCGCAGGGGGACGTGTGCAGGTTCAAGCCTACGTTGATGGTGTTGCCCTCGCATCGGACTCCCCGCGCCACGGTGCCGCCCACCGTGCCGGACCACCCTGGATCGCGGTCGAGGTCCACAACACCGGCTCATTTATCCCGCCTGAACACCTCCAGCGCATCTTCGAGCGGTTCTATCGGGTCGAGCCGTGGCGTCCTGATGATGGGAGCGGGCTCGGGCTGGCGATCGTGAAGGAGATTGTCCAGGCACACCGGGGTAAGGTGTCGGTGAAGAGTGATCCAGCCGAGGGGACTACCTTTATTGTTTACTTGCCCGCAGCATGAAGGGAGTAACGCATGGGATTTCTGCGTACCGCGCTGGCCGCGCTGTTTGGAGCAATGATGGGCGCGGCTCTGGTCCTGTATCTGGCGCGGCCGGAGCCGATCAATGATGTGCGTGCGAGCGCGCTTTATCCCCTTCGCGGCGCCTTCGACCCCGCGGACCCGTCGTCGACGGCGTCGGTCGTGGAGGCGGTCTACCAGCAGGCGAACCCCGGTGTGGTGAGCATCGTCAGCACGCTGCCGGGGTCCGCATCGCGCCTGGTGCCGCAGCCGGAGCAGGGAGCTGGCTCCGGCTTCGTCGTCGACCAGAACGGCAACATCGTGACGAATGATCACGTGGTGCAGGGAGCGAGCCAGCTTCGGGTGATCTTCAGCGACGGCTCCACCGTTTCCGCGCGCATCGTCGGCGAGGATCCCGGCGACGACCTGGCGGTCATCCGGGTCGATGTTCCGCCTGATCGGCTGCATCCCCTGCCGCTTGGTGATTCGAGCGACCTGCAGGTTGGCCAACTGGTTATCGCCATCGGAAACCCGTTCAATCTGCACAACAGCGTCACGAGCGGCATCATCAGTGGGCTCGGGCGCACCCGGTCGGCATCGAATGGACGTTCGATCACGAATATGATCCAGACCGACGCCCCGGTCAATCCGGGTAACAGCGGCGGCCCACTCCTGGATGCGAATGGTCAGGTTATCGGTGTGGTCTCACAGATCGAGAGCCCCATTCGCGGTTCCGTGGGGGTCGGCTTTGCAGTGCCCTCGAACACCCTTAGCCGCTATCTTCCCCGCTTGAAGGCCGGGAGCACCATCGATCATCCGTGGCTCGGGATCAGCGGGCAGGAGCTGACTCCGGATCTGGCGAAGCAGCTCGGTCTCACCGTAACATCCGGCGTCTACGTGGTCGATGTCCTGCCGGGCAGCCCGGCTGAAGCCGCAGGACTCCGCGGGGCGAGCGGAGCGGATACTTCAGCCCAGGTGCCAGCCGGAGGGGATGTCATCACCCGGATCGACGGTGTTGCCGTCAGGTCGGTGCAGGATATCAGCGCCTACCTCGACGGCAAGAGTCCGGGGGATACAGTGACGCTCACCGTGGTTCGCGGAGGAAACAGCCTCACCCTCACTGTCCATCTGGCGGCCTGGCCTGACCACTTGCCCTCTGATGACCAGCGCTGATCGGGTCACAGATGGCGTGGCCCAGCCGCCTCTGCCCCGTGTCCGGGGAAGGCGTGCTGATGGTCGAAGAACACCAGGCCGGTCACCGGCTTCGGATAGAAATAGGTGGTCTTCTGTGGCATGCGCTCTCCGGCTCGCGCCACGGCACGAATCTGATCAAGGGGCGTCGGGCGCAGGAAGATCACCACCTGCGCCTCTCCCGCACGATAGGCGTGGAGGGCCTCGTCCGGATCGCGCGTGAATCGGATGCGTCCATCGGTTTCCAGCTCACGCGCCGGGAGACCGAACACGGGCTCGAGGAGGAGCCGCTGGAGGATGAGCGTATCGAGGGCTCGGAGCACCGGCGAGACGTCTGGTAAGAGCACGGAAAGGTCAATATCTCCTCGCAGGGTCAGGCGATGCGCGCGACCATCGGCGAGACCGAGAAGGACAAATGTTGGGCGGCCGTACGCGGCGTCGAGCAGGCTCGCCACCTGGTCGGCGGGGTACTCTTCGATGATGAACCAGTCTGCGAGACGCGGCGCGATGTCAGTCACGCGCGGGCCGGTGCTCAATCGCAGGAGACGGTGTGTCGGGAGGATGCAGATCCCCGGATCATCGGTGGCGACCAGGGCCATGAGCACAAACTCTGACGGGGCATCGGGCCCTGCACCGGCCAACCGCTGTTCATCGCGATAGGCGAGTGCAGTCTCGTATCGGTGATGACCATCCGCGATGTAGAGCTGGAGGGGTTCGAAGGCGCGCGTGATCGCCGCGATCCGTGCAGGGTCCATGATGCACCAGAGCCGGTGGGTGTGAGCCGCTGCGGCTACCGTGCCGCTTGTCAGCCGAAGCTCGGCAACTGGTTTGCCGTGTGCGACCTCGTCGAGAACGGTACCGATATCTCCCGGATCATCGTAGAGAGCCAGAATGGGGCTGAACTGAACGCCGGTCGCGCGGAGAAGGCTCAAGCGGTCCTGCTTGGGACCTGATAGGGTGAACTCGTGAGGCAGGATGATGCCCTCGCGCCAGTCGGCCAGGCGGACTGGCGCGAGCAGGCTCCGACGTACCCGCTCGATCCCCCGGTCACTGAAACGCTCCTCATAGAGGAAGAAGCCCGCCTGGTGCTCCGCGAGCAACACCCCGCTGGCCAGCCACTGCTGGTAGATTGCCGCCGCCCGCCGGTAGCGGTCGTGTGCCGTGGTATCGTTCGGCTCATCAGACGGCAGCTCTAAGCGTACGGCGTTGTAGGGACTGCGTGCCAGATAGTCACGCTGGGCGGCGGGCGAAATAATATCGTACGGCGCACTCACCACCGTGCTGAGATCACCCACGGCACGGAGGTCGTAGCGAACACCCCGGAATGGGCGAAGCTGGGCCACCAGTCTCCTTCAATACCTCCTGAGCTTCGGGGCACCGGGCGCGAACCGCGATGAAGACCACCGCGGGGCCCGCGCGCATATGATACCACGGCCTGCCGCCGCGCGCCGGCGACTGGATGAGAGGGCTTCAATCGAAAGATCAGAAGGGGCTTTCGCAATCATCGCGCCGCAGGCTATAGCGAGAGACAGTAAGGGCGTCTGTTAGGAAGCTCTCTTGGTTGAAGCGGAAAGGAGGGATGGTGTACAATTGGTCTCTGGTTATGGGAGATCCCGATGGAATGGATCAACCTTTCCCGGGCTTCTGACGCGGCTGGAGGTTTGCATGGCGCTTCGTGAAATTCTCACCGTTGAGCACCCCATGCTCCGTCGGAAGTGCTCGCGCATTCATCGTCTGGATGCCAGCCTTCAGCGGCTGATTGATGATATGATCGAAACAATGCATCACGCGAACGGCGTGGGCCTGGCGGCGCCGCAGGTTGGCGTGCCGGTGCGGCTCTTTGTCGTTCAGACCCCCGAGGACTGTGATGAGCCGCACGCGGGCGAACTGTTCGTCCTCTACAACCCGGAGATCATCAAGAAGGCGAATCTCTACTATCCTGAGGAAGGATGCCTGTCGATGCCGGGTTGGGTAGCGAACGTGCCCCGGTATCGCGATGTCGTGATCAAGGGGCGTGATCGTCAGGGGCGAGAGGTTCGGATCAAGGCCGAAGGACTGCTTGCCCAGGCCTTCCAACATGAGACGGATCATCTCGACGGGATCCTGTTCTTTGATCACCTCGAGAGCATGGATCAGCTTCGTCGGGTCGAGAAGGAGACAGTTCCGGCGTGAGCGCGTTGGCCAGCCAGCGCGACCCGAGTATCCTCTCGGTTCCCCAGGCGCGTCGCGGTGAGGAGAGCCCGCGGATGCTGTGGCAGGGTGGATAGACTGACCTTCCTGGGGCGATCACGGGATCGCCCCTTTTTCGTGATCGGGCTTTCTCATGGGGTATCTGGCCCCGTATGGATCTCCGCCCGATGGATCGCCTCGGGCTCGGACGGCGGCCGGGCGAGATGGCCCGGGGACGGCCGAGGGCCTTGCTTTGCGGCAGCCTTCGGAGTGGGTGTATTCGGAGTAGGTGTAAAGGAGTTGCAGTGAACCTGCACGAGTACCAGGCCAAGGATCTTCTGCGCCAGCACGCTATCCCAATCCCGCCAGGTGAGGTGGCGGCGACCCCCGCAGAGGCCGGGGCCATCGCACGTCGTCTCGGCAGGCCTGTTGTCGTTAAGGCTCAGGTGCTGACCGGTGGGCGGGGGAAGGCCGGCGGGGTGAAACTTGCGGCAACCCCGGCCGAGGCTGAATCGGTCTCCGCGAGTATCCTGGGAATGACGATTCGCGGACATATCGTCCGACGCGTCCTCGTTGCCGAGGCTGCGGAGATCGCCCGCGAGCTCTACCTTGGGGCGATCGTCGACCGCTCCTCGAAATCTATCGTCTTTATGGCGAGCGCCGAGGGAGGGGTAGAGATTGAAGAAGTCGCTCGCGCGGCTCCGGAGAAGATCCTGCGGCGGTCAGTGGATCCGTACCTGGGGTTTGCGGAGTTCCAGGCGCGGGAACTGGGCTTCGGGCTCGGCCTGGACGCAGGGCAGGTGCGCGCGTTTGCCGCGATCGCCCGTGGGCTCTACGACACCCTGTGCCAGAATGACGCAACGCTCCTGGAGATCAATCCCCTTGCCATTACCCCCACTGGAGATCTGCTCGCCCTGGATGCCAAGATGGTCATTGACGACAGCGCTCTGCACCGTCATCCAGAGCTCGAGGCCTTGCGCGACGTCGAGGCCGAGGATCCGATCGAGGCACGAGCCCGTCAGGAAGGGATTAGTTACGTCAAACTTGATGGGACAATCGGGTGCGTTGTTAACGGGGCCGGGCTCGCTATGGCAACCATGGATGTGATCAAGCTGTACGGCGGGGAGCCAGCGAACTTCCTCGATATCGGGGGCGGAGCGCGGGCCGAGCGGGTTGCCGCAGCGCTCGAGCTTCTTCTCTCCGATTCAAAGGTCAAGGCGATCCTCTTTAACATCTTTGGAGGGATTACGCGGTGTGATGAGGTTGCCCGCGGAATCGTAACGGCGCTCCAGTCGCTGGGCGAAGGGATGCGGCGGGTTCCGATTATCGTTCGGCTGGTCGGGGTAAACGAGGCCGAGGGGCGGGCAATCCTCCAGGCGGCGCGGATCACCGCTCTTTCGTCGATGACCGAAGCGGCGCAGGCCGCGGTGGACGCGGCCCGGGAGGCCGGACGATGAGCATCCTGATTGATGAGCGGACGCGCGTGCTGGTGCAGGGGATTACCGGCCGTGAGGGTGAGTTCCATACCCGCCAGATGCTCGAGTATGGGACGACGGTTGTCGCAGGGGTAACGCCCGGCCGGGGTGGTAGAGATGTGGCGGGTGTCCCGGTGTTCAACACGGTCGCCGAGGCTGTCGCGCAGACGCGCCCGAATTGCTCGATTATCTTCGTTCCCGCGCCTTTTGCGCCGGATGCGATCCGCGAGGCGATATCGAACGCCCTGCCAATTGTCGTTGTGATCACCGAGCAGATACCGGTGCACGAGATGATCCCCCTGTACCACTTCGCCCGATTGAAGGGAACACGCCTGATCGGTCCCAATTGTCCTGGGCTCATTTCACCCGGGAAGGCGAAGGTGGGCATCATGCCTGCGCACATCCATCGGCCGGGCTCGGTTGCCGTGGTCTCGCGCAGTGGAACCCTCACGTACGAGGTCGTGGCGGCGCTCACCGAGCGCGGATACGGGCAGTCGACCTGCGTGGGCATCGGGGGGGATCCCATCGTTGGGACATCATTTGTCGAGGTACTGGAGCTTTTAGAGGCCGATCCGCAGACCCATGCGATTGCCCTGATCGGTGAGATCGGCGGCGAAGCTGAAGAGGAGGCCGCGGCATACGTGAAGTTCCACGTTCGCAAGCCAGTGGTCGCGTTCGTAGCCGGTCGAACTGCTCCTCCGGGGCGGCGTATGGGGCATGCTGGAGCGATCATCTCCGGCACGAGTGGAACGGCGCAAGAGAAAATCGCAGCCCTGCGCGCGGCGGGCATACAGGTCGCTGATACGCCCGATCAGGTCGCCGATTTGATCGCAAGCGCCCGGGTGCCGCGCGATTTCTGAGGCCGGCTCCTCGGGAGGGGGACCGCACAGCGAGAAGGCCCCAGAACCAGTCGACGACAACGGCTCCGGGGGCCAGATGTTTGAAGGCTGCCGGTGGTGCATTGATCAGGTTCCGGAGAGAGGTAAGGGGGTAGGAAGGAGCAGACCGTGCTTTTCCACCGAGACATCCGCATGTTGATCGGGATCCTCATCGTTGCGGCACTTGCGTTCTACGTGGCGGACCCGGCCTCGCCGGGCTTCCACATCGATCTGTTCGGGCTGCGCATCGATCAGGATTTCCCGATTCGCGAGGGGCTGGATCTCAAAGGCGGTGTGCAGGTCCTGCTTGAGGCCGATGTGCCGCCGGGCACTCGGGTGGATCCGGGCTCAATGGAAGCCGCACGCCAGATCGTCGCCAGCCGGGTCAATGCCCTGGGGGTCTCGGAGCCGCTTGTCCAGCTGGCGAGCGGCAATCGGATCATCGTTCAGCTTCCCGGCATCAAAGATCCGGATGCTGCAATCCGCACCTTTGGCGAGACCGGCCTGCTCGAGTTCATTGACGCCGGGAATACCTACCTTCCTCCCGGCACCATCGTGACGACTACGCTGGGAGGGCCGAAGTCATTCGAGACCCCGGCATCGCCGACGGCGGCCTTGACCCCCGGTGCGACGCCAACCGCCGGGCAATCACCGACGCCGGCGGCCAGCCCAACGCCAGCGAAGGTCTACACGACGATCCTGACGGGCAAGGACCTGCAGTCTGCTTCAGTGGGCTTCGATAATCTCGGGCGGCCGGAGATCGACTTCACTCTGACGGCAGACGGGGCGAAGAAGTTCGCCGACTTTACCTCGAAGAATGTCGGCAAGTACCTGGCGATCACCATGGACAAGAAGGTGATCGAGAGCCCGGTAATCCAGAGCCCGATTACCGGAGGGCGCGGCACGATCAATGGCGGGAATGGTCCGGGCTTCACCCTGCAACAGGCCCAGAGCCTGGTCATTCAGCTCCGCTATGGCGCGCTACCGATCCCATTGAAAGTGGTGGAAAGTACGCAGGTCGGTCCGACCCTTGGCTCGCAGGCGGTGGAGCAGAGTATTCGGGCAGGCGTTATCGGGCTCGGCATCGTCCTGGTTTTCATGCTGCTCTATTACCGTGTGCCGGGGCTCCTGGCCGATCTGGCCCTTCTCATTTATGCAGCGGTTACCTTCAGCCTGTTCCGGATAATCCCGGTCACCTTGACCCTTGCGGGTATCGCAGGCTTCATCCTCTCGATCGGTATGGCCGTTGATGCGAATATCCTTATCTTCGAGCGCATGAAGGAGGAGCTCCGTGCGGGTCGGACGCTCCGGGCCGCGATCGATGCAGGATTCTCACGTGCCTGGACCTCGATTCGCGACTCGAATTTCTCGACGCTGATCACCTGTGCGATCCTCTTCTGGTTTGGAATGACGTTTGGTGCCAGCATCATCCAGGGGTTTGCGCTGACCCTGGCGGTCGGGGTGATTGTCAGCCTCTTTACGGCCATTCTGGTGAGCCGCACGTTCCTCCAGCTCGTCGTGGACTCCGGTCTGGTCCGCGATCTTCGCTGGTACGGGCTGGACGAAGTGCCGAAGGTGGTATCCTGATGCGTGCTATTCCGATCAGCGGTGGGAGGCGCTTCTCGTGATCGATCTGGTGGCAAGGCGGTACCTCTTCTTCCTCATCTCGGCAATCATTATCGTCCCGGGCTTGATCTCGCTGATCCTGCCGCCGCATCTTCGACTCGGTGTGGACTTCACTGGCGGAACCCTGTGGGAGGTTCAGTTTCAGAAGCCGGTTTCGGGCAAGGATGTCCTGCAGATCCTCGCGGCCCATGGGTACGGTGACAGCCTGGTCCAGGCCAGCAATAACAATGTCATCCTGATTCGGGCGAAGGAGATCCGTCCAGACCAGCCGATCAAGGCCCAGATCGCAAACGACCTTCGATCGCACTTTGGCCCGTTTACCGAGCTCAGTTTCCAGTCCGTCGGGCCAAGTGTCGGCACCGAGATCTGGCAGCGCTCGCTCACGGCGGTCGCCCTGGCCTCGCTGGGTATTCTGCTGTATCTGTGGTGGGCCTTCCGTCACGTCCCACGACCGTATCTCTATGGTCTGTGCGCGATCATCGCCCTGCTCCACGATGCTCTCGTCGTGGTGGGCATCTTCTCGATCCTCGGCCGCTTCTTCCGGGTGGAAGTGGATTCGCTCTTTGTTACGGCACTGCTCACAGTGATCGGCTTCTCTGTGCACGATACGATCGTGGTATTTGACCGTGTCCGCGAGAACAGCATTCGCCACGCTGGCGAGCCGTTCCCCTCGATTGTCAACCATAGTCTCCTGCAGACGCTTGGCCGATCGCTCAGCACATCACTGACGGTCATCTTTACCCTGAGCGCCCTGGTGCTCTTCGGAGGAGATAGCACCCGTCTCTTTGCTCTGGCCCTGCTCATCGGGGTGATCAGCGGGACCTATTCATCGATCTTCAACGCCAGCATGCTGCTGGTTGTCTGGGAGACCGGCGAGTTATCCGCCCTCTTCCGCCGGGTTCGCGCGCCCGCACGGGCGGCGGTCTAGGTGAGGGGAGTTACAGGCGCTCAAAGCGCGCGACGTTCAGGACGAAAACGCTGGCGCGCTGGCAGCCCTGACGAATCAGGGTGATTACGTCTTCGAGGAACTCGTCCTCGACGCCGACGACGAGCGTGGCGCTTCCTTTCTTCAGGAAGCCGCCCGCGCTGTTGATCCGCGTCACGCGGAACTCGTGCTCGATGAGTCTGCCGACCAGGCGATCTGCCTCGTCGGGCGGAACGATCGTCAGAACCAGCTTCACCGGCTCTCTCCAGGGGCGGCGCGGCAATCACCATACGGCACGCCGGCACTGCTGTCAACGATGCCGTTGCGAGTGAACTCTCGCGTCAGTATTGTTGCGACTTTCAGCCGGTCGGGCCGCGATAGAGGAGCACGTATTCCTGATAGAACCGGTAGATATTGCGCACGTACTCGCGCGTCTCTTGATAGGGGATCTCCTCGACGAACAGATCCACATCTCCACGCGGGTTATCACTCAACCACCGCCGGACATTACCGGCGCCGGCGTTATAAGCGGCCAGGGCGATGTAGGGATTCCCCCCAAAGGCTTTGATCTGGCTGGCGAGATAGGCGGCACCGAGCTCAATCGCTGTGCGTGGTCGAGTGAGGTCTGCGATATCGAAATCAGCGAGGCCGATCTGGGCAGCGACGCCGAGGGCCGTTGACGGCAGGAACTGGGTCAGGCCCACAGCGCTGGCTGACGAGCGTGCTTCAGTCCGGAAGGCTGACTCCTGACGAATCAGTGCGACGAGGAGGAGCGGATCGATGCCGTACTGGCGGGCCGACTGCACGATCAGGTCGCGGTAAGGGAAGGGGTAGACCAGTCGTTGCAGGTAGAGGGGGGCCTGGTAGGCATTGGGAGCCGGTGAGATCATGAGGAGACGATAGGCCGCGGCGAGGGACTCCGGTGTCAGACCCAGTTGATCCAGTACGTCAGCGAGCGCATAGAGCGACCGCCCATCATCGGCGAACCGGCTCATCGCGCTGGTTATCTCTGCCCGTGCCAGATCAGTCAATCCGATGTCGATGAGCGCCCGGATTCGATCCAGTGTTGATGATCGGCTGATTGGCGCACCGAGGTAGGGGAGCGCGGCGCTGGCGGCATCGGGGTGGGTCCAGCCGGCCAGCCATCGCTCGAAGTCGCCGCGCTCTCGGTCGAGTTCATCTTTCGAGGGGAGACGGATCGGCCCCTGTGGATCGTATGTCGCGTTCCCGGCGAGCTCGCGCGCGCGGAAGGCGTAGTAGTCACCGGGGTTGGCATTCCAGGCCATCTGGTAGAGCTGATGCGCCACGTCGCTATTCCCCGCCCGTTCTTCCATCTTTCCCAACCACAGCAGGGCCGGTGCGCTCCCGCTTGTTCGCGGGGCGGCCGCCAGGACCTTTTCCCACGCTGTCTTCGCGGCGGTGAAGTCGAGGCGCTCGTAAGCATCCCAGCCGAGAGCGAAACCGGCACGTGCTCCCTCGGCACTACCCGGGAAGCGCTGGACCAGGATCTGCTCGATTGCTCGCGCCTGCTCATCCTGTCCGGCGTTCTGAAGCGCCTGGACCGCCGCCGCGAGGGCGCGCGGTGCGGCAGGATCCGCCGGATGCTGGACTGCGAAGTCCCGAAGACCGGCGACGGCCTGGTCGAGCTGACCGGCCTGGACAAGGGCCTGGCCGCGCAGGATGATGGCCTCACCAGCGCGCGGGTCCGATGGCGCCGTTGTGAGAAAGCGATCAAACTGCTGGGCAGCTGCCACATAGCTTTGCGCGCCCAGAAGGGCGCGAGCGCGATCGAAGCGTGCGGTTGCTGCGGATGCCCCCTCGGGCTCGCGATCGAGGTAGTGGCCGAGAGCGGCAACTGCTTCGGTATACCGGTGCGCCTTGAGATAGGCTTCTCCTTCCTCGAAATCGGAGAGCGGAGAGCCGAGTTGTGCGAGGGCTCGAACGGCCGATGGGGCATCGCCGCCGAGATCCCCGCCGTCCAGGAGCGCTCGGTAGAGGTTGATGGCCGCCGTCCTCTGACCGGCGCGCTGCAGCTCGGTGGCCCGAAGAAACGCATAGTGGGCGCGCGTAGCTGGATCGTTGGCGGGGCGCTCGGCAAGCTGCTGGTACCAGTGTGCCGCTCCCAGGTAGTCGCGGGATGATTCGAAGTTCTGCCCGACTGCTGACGCGGCAGCAAGCTCTTCCTCCAGGGGCAGGCCAGCGGCGATGGCCTCACGACGGTAGGTGATAGCAGTGGCCTGGTCGCCGTCAGCCTGGGCAGCATCGGCCATGGCCAGGAGCGCATAACCGGCGAGGGGAAGGTCGCCTCCACTGTCGAGGTACCGTCGGAAGAAAGTGAGCGCCGCGGCTGGCTGGCCGCGCTGCCGGGCGAGCCAGCCGCGGGCGAAGGTCGCCAGTGGTGCATCTGCACCATCCGGATACCGCATCAGGTACTGTTCAAAATCACGGTCCGCGCTGTCCGCGTCGCCGCTCTCCAGGGCAATGCGACCCTCCAGGAAGAGCGCACGCGCCGCCACGGTACGGTCGGTATCAGCCGCGAGTCCCTGCAGTTCGTGTCGGGCCTCATCGGTATCCCCGGCCTGCCAGAGAGCGATGGCACGGGCGATCTTCTGGTCGGTGCTCTCCGCTGATCCCAAGGATTGCGCCGTCTCTACTCCGATTGGAACAACTCGTGGAAGTACGAGGGGAAACGATCCGCTGCCGAGTGGTGGAACGGGCAAAGTTACGGCTGGTCTCGGTGCAGGTGGGGACAGAGGGCGCGGAGCTGGCCCCGGATGGGATATCGGTATCCGGTGGTCGGATATCGCCAGCGGGCTCATCGGCCCTGGAACGCGCAGGGACAGCAGTGTGGCCAGTGCGACCGGTACGGTGAATATCCAGGCGCCGTGAAAGCGAGAGACTAACCTCACGACAGCACTCCTAAGAGCGGGGAAGACCCCGGCCGTGGGCAGGTATGGCCCATCGTAGCTGGGCCTCCCCGGAGTGCAATAGCCCAAAAGTCCTGGTAGACAGGATGCCTGCTTACAGATGGTTTGAAGGCAGGGGGATCGGATGCTACTATTCAGTTGCCATGCCCGCCGAGGCGGACGGGAACTAAACCAGGAGGGGTGCGACGTGATCAGTCAGGAGCTACTGGACATCCTCGTCTGTCCGGCCTGCAAGACGAAGGTCGTTCTCGAGGACTCCCTGCTGGTGTGCCACGGCTGTGGCCGCCGCTATCCGATTCGCGATGGCATTCCGGTGATGCTGATTGAAGAGGGGGATCGGCTTCGGCTTCCTGATGCCGAGCGCTGAGCCCGGTCAGGCAGCGTGTCGGGAGCGGGCCGCCGTGAGAATCCGAATGACATCCTCATCGGTGAGTTGCTCGAAGTTCTCGTAGAACAGCCCGACGGCGTAGAAGGGCTCTGGCGAGGCCAGTGCTACTGCATCATCGCATTCGTAGGAGAGACGTTCGAGCGTTGAGGGAGGGATCACTGGCGTCGCCATGACGACTGGACGGGCTTCCTGCTGGCGGACCGACCGCAGTGCCGCAAGCATTGTATAGCCCGTCGCGACCCCGTCATCGACAACGAGGGTCGGACGATCGTGCATAGGGGGAAGGGGAGCGCCTTCCCGGTAGAGGGTGATGCGGCGGGCAATCTCTTCCTGCTGCCGTCGGATCTCATCTTCGACATAGGCCCGGCTGATTCGGTAGAGGGCAATGTCCTCCTCGTTGAGTACGACACCTCCCCCCTCGGCAACCGCTCCGATCGCGTACTCGGGGTTGCCCGGCGCGCCGATCTTGCGGGTGATGATCACGTTGAGCTCGGCATCCAGGGTCCGAGCGACCTCGTCCGCAACGACGACACCGCCGCGCGGAAGACCAAGCACCAGCGTTGACGGCCCGCGATACCGCTCGAGCGCCATAGCCAGCGCACGTCCCGCGTGCGCTCGATCGGTGAAGAGTGCAGCCATGGTCCCGGCCTCCAGCCAGATCTAATTGTACGCGGCGGCAGGGGACGTGCCAAGAGACCCGTGTTCCGTGCGCGGTGCCCGCCACCCGATGGGCGGCAAGCTTCTTGCGATCCATCCCCGAAGCGGTTCGGACGCCATCCAGGCGAGCGGACGGTCGTGATGGATGATCGCGGGACCGGCTGTGTCGTGGTTTGCGGTGTCCACCGCTGTGCCGGAAAGGAGGTGTCTGGGCCATGCCCAAGACTGAAAAGCACGAGATGACCGTCCGAGAGGCTGGCAAGAAGGGTGGTGAGGCGGTTAAGGAGAAGTACGGCCCCGAGTTCTACTCGAAGATCGGCAAGAAGGGTGG
>JADGGD010000077.1 GCA_019690095.1 Chloroflexota bacterium | reverse complement strand
GGGGAGGGAAGGGGCGTGCTCGTCCGCGTCGGCGTCGTGGATGCGACTGTCGTCGCGGTCGGCGTTACTGTGGCCACAGTGCTTGCCGTCGCTGTTGGGGTTACCGAGGGGTAGTCATAGCCGACAATCTGCGCGGTGAAGTTCTGATCTCCGCGCAGGGTCAGCGAGCCCTGGAAGGGACTGGGCACTTGCGGCATATCCTTGACGTGGTATTCAACCGTGCTGGACGGCGGGATCTGAGAGGTGAACGAGTAGTAGAACCCGCTCGAATCAGAAAAGATGTGCTGGAGATTCAACGTCACGGTCGACTGGTTCGTAACAGCATAGATAGTCATGGCGCCTGGTCCGGGAGTGGGCGCTGTCGCGGCGAGTGTGGTGGCTCGGGCAAAGTGCGGGCGCGTGGACGCCACAAACACGAATCCCGCGATCAGAAGGGCGAGCAGAACGGCTTTCGCCGGGCGTCCCCCGCGGATAGTAGCAAGCCCCATATCCAGCCTCTCCAGGGCCAGCACATCTCCGGGCCGCGACGAGTGCCGGGCCGCGGTCTCCTGGCCGCTCGGGTAAAGCATACGGGCGCGCGGGGGTATCGTAAATCGTCAAGAATTCCTAGCCCGAAGTAGCCCAATTACGACTCCGCCGATCCGGATGGCACAGCATGGATCAACCGGTCGGTGCTCAGACCGGTGGGGCCCCGAACCGTCCCCGGAAAAAGTCGGTGATGCCCCGCAAAACGACCGGGGCAAGCGGGCGCATGTGCCGATAACGCGGTCGGATCGTCCAGCTGGCTGCTGTCCGGAAGAGATCGACTACAGCGGTCAGGAGGATCCACGGGGGCGCGCCGGTGCACTGGAGGTAAAGGAGGCGGTTCCGCGCCATGAGGTAGAGGTAGAGCGGCGAGCCCCCGCGATCATCCCGCCTGATCTTGTGCCACACCCGTGCCTCCGGAACATGGAGGACTCGGAAGCCTGCCCGTCTGGCCCGCGCGCACCATTCCGTCTCTTCAAAGTAGGCGAAGAAGCGATCGTCCAGGAGCCCAATGTGTTCGATAACTGACCGTTTGACCAGGATGGCACAGCCGGTCACATAATCCACCTCGCGGACTGGCGGGAGCGTTCCATCGTCACGCGTATCCACCCGATCGTGGCGAGGGGTCCCGTAGCGGTCAACCGTACCACCAGCTGACCAGATGATGTCGGGATGCTCGTGGTAGTAGATCGTGGGGCCGACCATCCCCGCGTTAGGGGAGTGCTCGGCGGCGGCCACGAGCCGGCTCAGAAAGTCGGGGGCGACCTCTGTGTCATTGTTCAGGAGGAGAATGTAGCGGACCCCCATCCGTAGAGCTGCCGCGATGCCGAGGTTGCAACCGCCGGCGAAGCCAAGATTTCGCCCGCTCGCCAGCAGGACAGCTGCAGGATACTGCTGGCGGATCAGGGTGGGCGAGCCGTCGGTCGAGCCGTTGTCGACAATAATGACCTGGTGGGCCGGGTAGTCCACCCGTTCCAGTGATGCCAGGCAGGCAAGGGTATCTTGGGCCCGATTCCAGCTCAGGATTACGATCCCAACCGGAGGAAGCGAGCCGTTTGGCAGAGTGGGCATCAGGGAAGGCGGTATATGTCGTACTGGCCGAAGGAGGCGATTCGATGCGGGTGCTCGGTCGCGATCAGCCGGTCGTAGAGGCCGGTGTATTGACCAAACGGGCCAATAACAAGGTAGGTGGGGTGGGCAAGAGCGATCGGATCGTAGCCGAGGACGAGATTCGTCTCGGCAAGCCACTTCGCCCGAACTGCCCGGTCGAGCCAGCTCGGCGGTGGATAGTGGAAGTCCCGATTGGATAGGAAGCCCAGTTCGGGTTCCCAGGTCTCGATGATCGCGCCGGCAGGTACCGTCCGATCCAGGTAGGCCGCCGTTTCCTGGGGGCTCATGTCCGCGGCCCGAACGATCGCCTGAACCTGCTCCCCGAGACCGTACCCGATCGCCAGGGTTACTGCCAGGATGGCCGCAGTCGCGAGCGCGGGCCACTGATCTCCCCGGCTCCGAGCCAGGGTCCAGAGACTGCCCAGGAGATCCATGGTCAGACGCGCGGTGAATAGTGTCATCACGGCCAGGGAGGGAAATGCGTAGCGGGGCCAGCCCACCGAGCCGAAGGCGTACCAGGCGAGGCCGACGGCCGCGAAGACGGTGAGGAAAGCCTGCTTGAGCCCACCTGGGTTTTTCTCCCGGGCGAGAATGGCACTGTAAAAGAGGGCCGGGATTCCCCAGCATCCGAAAACCTCCGGCCCGGCGAGGAACTTCAGGCTCGCGAGTACCCGACCTGGCGAGAAGACGAAGATGGCCCCAGTCGAGGCGTTCCGCCATAGGGCGATCGTCTCGCCCAGGTGGCCGAGGCCGGACGGCAGTATCAGGAGGACTGCATATTCCACCAGGACCAGCCCAGCAGTCACTGCCGCCGGGATGAGATAATGCCAGGGCGCGAGCCGACGGTAGTAGAGCCGGTCGAGAACACCAGTGAGGGCGAGCGTCGGCACGAGGAGCAGGCCGAGCTGGTTCTTGGTCACCGCCGCCAGGCCGAAGGCCAGGCCAGCCAGGCCCAGGGTCCGGACCCTCCCGTGTCCGGAATCGACGGCCCTCCACCAGAGCAGGACGCCGAGGAGGAGGTAGGCGAGACCGGGAACCTCGCCCGCAACCTGGCGGCCGAGATACAGGAAATCAATCCCCGGTGTCGCGACGAGGAGAATCGCGGCGAGCCCTGCCGTGGCAGTCCCATACTGCCGCCGACCAGCCTCTCCAAGGAGCAGGACCGCGGTCAGAAGGTAGCCGACTATAACCAGCCGTGCCGGTATCAGCCCGATGCCCGCAATCTTGAAGGCCAGGGCGACCGGCAACAGCACGGTCGGGCCAACCCCAATAGTCGGACCAAAGTAGCGTAGCCCTTCCGAACTCCGATCGGCGTACGCGCCGTACAGGATAAGATTCTTGGGGACGTGGAGGAGGGACCCCTCGTCGAACCAGATCGTTGGGTAGAGCCCGAGATGGTAGGTGGCGATGAAGGTCAGGGCCCCCAGTCCGACGAGCACGACGGCTGCCTCCAGCAGGCGCGTGAGAGCCGCTGGGCGCAGGGGGGCGGATGCGAGGCGCGATGCGATCAGAGACATGCTCCACCATTTCCCGGGCGGTATGCCCGTTCAGGATAGAGGCGGCGCCGTGACCGGCGCGGGCCGGTTCGGTGAGCCGCGCAGGGACCGGACGATGGCAATCTCCTCGCGGCCCACAAGGCCGAGTGCGATGGCCATGCCTCCGTAAGTGAGCACCCCTCCCATCAGCACCAGGGGGAGGGGCAGACTGCGGAGGGGGAAGATCGCGCATCCCATCACAGCGGCTGCTGCGAGGGGCCGGAGGAGTACCGCGGTCCAGTCGAAGCGGGCGATGACTGACCGGAGCATCCAGAGGTACTGCCCAACCAGGATGGCCTCGGTCAGAAGGGTCATGAGCGCGGCCGCGAGCAGGCCCAGACGGGGAATCAGCAGGAGGTTCAGCAGGACGTTCGCGCCGGTGCTGATCATCACCGCTCGTGCGGCCCGGTCCTCATTGCCGTGGATGATGACGATATAGCCGAGGAACTCCGAAGTGAACATCAGGGGGGTTACCCAGATGATGAGGCGGAGCACTGCGATTGACGGGGTGTAGGCGCTCGAGAACAGAAAGTGGACAATCTGATCGGCCAGGAGGCAGGTACCGACCGCGATGGGCAGGGAGAGCATCAGCAGGTAACGGAGCATCCGCTGGTAGATTCCCGGGAGCACGGCTGATTCCATGGCTGCCTGGCGCGTCAGGGATGGGTACAGGGCCGTGTTGAGGACATTGGAGATGACGACTGCCGAGAAGACGAGATTGTACGCTGCATTGTAGTAGCCGGTTTCGGCGTCGCCGCGGAAGAGATCGAGCAGGACCGAGTCAAACTTGTAGGAGAGCCCAAGAGTAAACCCGATGATCCCCATCGGAAGGCTTGCCCGGAGCAGGGACCAGATCGGGCCGCGCAGGTAGTACCGCGGCGATGCCCCCAGGGAGCGCGTGGCCTGCCAGCAGACGTGGGTCATCAGGGCGACGCCCAGGAGGTTGGCCACGATCAGGCCGTAGTACCCGAGCCCGGCCAGCAGAGCGATTGCGCCAGCAAGGACGAAGACAAGCTGGTTCAGCACCTTGGCGCCGGCCGAGAGATCCAACCGTTCGAAGCCGGCCAGGACAGCATCGGCAGTTCCCTGGACGCTGTACATGAGTAATCCGATTGTTCCCAGGGCGATCGCCCCGACCATAGCCGGCGGACGGCCGGTTAGCCAGGCCGTGCCAATCAGGAGACCAGCAGTCAGCACCGCCAGGGGGAGCCGAAGCCGCAGGACCGCCCCGTAAAGCTCGGCGATTCGTGCCGCTCCATCGTCTGCACCGCGCAGGCGTGCGACCTCTCGGACCGTGTAGGTGCTCAGTCCAAGATCCGAGAGGAAGACGAACACCGCTCCAAAAGCGAGGACGGCGGCATATTGACCGTAGACTGCGGCCCCCAGATGCCGCACGATCACGACAGAGAAGATGAATGACAGTGCCTTGATCGCGAGCTGAGCGGCAAGCCCAATGATAGAGTTTCGGATCGGCGTCTTAAATATCCAGCTCATAACTCGTGGACGGCGGTGATCACTCGCGACCGTTCGATCTCGAGGATCGGAAATCCAGACCCTCACGGCGGGGATACCGGCAGATAGCAAGGGTGACGCTCGCATCTTCGACTGGATCGGTGGAGATCACGATCTCCTCTGGATCGGGTTGAGGGTAGCCTTGTCCGAGCAACCGTCGGAGAAGGTATCTATCGATACAACCCGGCACCATGCTCTTGAGCGGACGGTAGAGCCGGTCAATGGTATAGCGGAGAAGAGGGTGAAAATGCCGCTTTGTCTCCTGGATCGTAGCCGCGTATGTGCGCGCTCGATCGTGGTAGTATCGGGTAAACCCCTGACTGTACAGCTCTACCAACCCGAAATAATCTGTGAGGAGAGTTCCGAGTTCATCCCGAAAGTACTCGCGGACGTGGTAAGGGTTCACAATCCGGTGGCGCAGTGAGTAGGCCTTGTCCGGTGTCGAGAGGATACAGGTGCCATCGGGATGGAGAACGCGGACTACCTCGCGCAGGAACCCCTGGTCGTCATCGAGATGCTCGATCGTCTCCAGCGATACGATTGCCTGGAAGGTGTGGTCCCCGAACGGTAATGCCAGGCCGCTCGCCGCGACCAGGCTGAGCCGATCCTGCTGGTAGGTTTGTCTGACCGAGGTCAGTGTCGGAAGGTGAATATCAACGCCCACCACCCGAACGCGGGGGTCCTCGACCAGAAGGTGGGAACCATAGCCTGAACCACACGCGATATCCAGGATCCAGCCTCCCGAGAGGGCTGCCTGGGCAAAGCGGTAGCGAGCCACATGCTCGTGATAGAACAGGCTCTCCGATTGAGCGCTGATGCGCTCAACAACTGTTGTTCGGGTCACTGTTCTCCTTTCAGCCGGTTGCATCCTGCCGGCTTGTCCAGTAGCCGCTGGTAGACCTCCAGGATCTGTCGGGCGGTTCTTTCCCAGCTGAACTGGGCTGCGCGCGCGAAGCCGCGCAGGCGGAGGTATGCCGCCAGTTCCGGGTTGGTCAGCACCGCGGCGAGGTGCCGGGCTATGCCGTCGGCGTCATCCGCGGCGGCAAGGAGCGCCGCGTCGCCTGCGACCTCCGGGATGGCCCCCCGATCCGAGGCGATCACCGGGGCCCCGCAGGTCATCGCTTCCAGCAGAGGTATTCCGAACCCCTCGATCCACGAGGGAAAGACAAACGCCTCGGCCATACTGTATAGGGCGATCAGGTCGTCGCGTGCTGGGCGGACGAGCAGCCGGGCCTGGCCGGCCGCCACCGCCTCGGTCACGACAGCGGGAGGATCGGGCCGCCGCGAGAAGAAGACGATCTGTCGGTTCTGCCGGAGCGCGGGCGGTAGGAGCTTCCAGGCGCGGACGACAGTCGTCGGATTCTTCAGGGCATCCGCAAGGAGGAAAGGGCCAACGATGCCGAGCCGCCGGCGGATGGCATCGCGTGCAGCGGGATCCTCGACGCGGCGGAGATCCGGTGTCGGGGCGTGTGGGATGGCCACGATCCGCTGTATATCGAAGCCGGTTCGTGCCGCGATATCCTGGCGGGCGTACTGAGAGACGGTCAGCAGCAGATCGGCCCGGCGGAGGGCCCGGGTGGTCAGCAGGTGCAGATAGGTCATCAGGGCGATCGTCCGGGGGTGCTTCGGGTGTCCCCTCCAGATCTCGCGGAGCGGGAGGACATTGATCGAGTCATGGAGGGTGATAACGGTTCGGGCGGCGGCGGGGCCAAATCCGTAGTTCGCCGGAAAGTGTGCGAGATCGATCCGGTCTTGGGCCATCAGGCGGTGCATGAGAAGATCGTGCTGGAGGCTCGAGAGCGGGCCGCGCCACGGGAGGAGGCGGATGGCCACGCGGGCCGGGAGCTGCTCCAGCTCAAACGGCCGCTTCGTATCCGCGTAGAGGATGAACTCGACATCGTCGGCGAGGGCGATCACACTCGGCACGAAGTGGCGGACGTAGGTGTGTACTCCCCCCACGAGGCCATGGGAGAGGTAGCGAACGTCAATGCCAATGCGCATTGCACCTCATCCCCTGGCAGTTGCGGGAATATCGCCAGACGACCGGGAGCTGATCGGCGGCACCCGCTGAGGATGTTGCCAGGCTTCCCACCCCTACTGGTGCGCTACTGGCATGCCCCGTTCGTGCCATTGTGCATTGGTCCGCGTGGTCGTATACTCCCTGCAAGCACAAGCGTGAGCGTCGTGCAGGCGCTCGCCTGCCACCAGCAAGGAGGTTTCGTTGCGCCGACGCCCGTTCTTGCGGTTGCTCTCGGTCAGCGCGACCGCGGCCGCGGTCGGGGGGGTCGGGACAAGGCCGTGGCAGACCGCTGCCGCTCCGTCGTCCGCGGCCGTGACCGATGCCGATTGGCCTCAGCTGGCCCGAGATCCCCAGCGCTCGAATGCCTCTCCCCAGGGGGTAAATGGTCCGTACCGCTTCTACTGGCGATGGACTGAGGTCCCGTTCGCCAGCCGGGTTCAGCCGGTTGTGCTCAACGGGACTCTCTACATCGGCAGCCTGAACGGTGTGATGTACGCCCTGGATGCCGCCTATGATGCCCGGGGTGGCCCGCCGCGCATTATCTGGCAGCAGGAGCTTGCCGATCCGATCCGGGCTGGTGCCGGTGTGGATCCCACGACTGGTACGGTGGTGGTTGGCACGCAGCATGGGGCGATCCTGGGGCTCGATGCCGGGAGCGGTCAGCGGCGCTGGCTCGTTCAGACCGCTGGAGCGATTCTCGCGGCCCCGCTCTTGTATAACGGGATCGCTTTCCTCGGATCGGCCGATGGGAACTTTTATGCCATTCGCACGGGCGACGGATCGCTTCTCTGGAGACAGTCGATTGGAGTGCCGATCCTCGGATCGGCAGCTCTGAGCACGGATGGAAGCACGGTCTTCTTCGCCGCCGAGAACGTCAAAGCGTACGCTGTGTCGAGTGCCACCGGGGCTGTGCGTTGGCAGACCCCTCTGCAGGGGCAGAGTGCAGCCGACCGATGGCCAGTTGTCCTCGGGAATCTGGTCATCTTCCGAACACAGCCGATCGCGAACTTCCAGGACCTGCTCCATACCGGCGACGCGGTGATGGATGGGGCTGGTCCGGTCCAGGCCGACTGGAACGCGGACTGGCAGCTCATCAAGCCCGCGATTACCAGCTATCTCGCCGCAACTCCCCAGGCCCAAACCTTCTTCGCGCTGGACGCATCGACGGGCCAGCCTGTGGGTACCGCACCGGTCCTCTACACCTACGGGACGAACGACGCCCCATCGCCTCCGGTCGTCGTCGGCGGGATGCTCTATCTTCCCTACCGAGCTCGCCACGGAATTCAGACCGACTCGACGGTAGCAGTCCATGTCACAACGAAGTACGATGCCGAGCTCGGCCGTATGGACCCCGCGACCCTGGACATCACTGGCCTGAGGACACCAGACACGTTTGTCTATCAGTTCCGTCTGACCTCGGATGAGGGTGCAACCCTGAGTGCCGCGGGCGATTTCCTTCTCTCGGATAGCTGGGAGCGGCTGGGTGGGATCCATCTGACCACCGGCCATCTGGAAGGGATTGCCCAGGTCGCGCACAATACCCTCTCCTGCAACAACAACCTGTCGCCAAACGATAACCTGATGCAGTTCTATGAGAGTTGTCCTTTCCCGGGCCCTCCCATTGGGGAGGGGAACGCGCGAGTCGGCGCAGTTGCCGCATCAGGACGGATCTTCTGGAAGGTGCGGGCGAGTGGTCTCGCCGCCATCGGTCCGGCCAACGGCGTCAGTACTCTGCCCATGGCCGCGGCGAGCACATCGCCTGCACCCGGTCCACTCCCCAGCGCGACGCCAGTCTCGACCCAGCAGCTCGCTAGCTACGTCTGGACGGAGCCAACCCGGCCGGTCTCGGCGCCGCCCGCTGACCTGGTGCAGGCCCTTCAGCAGCACATCAGTGCGATGATCGCCTCGAATCAGCACCTGATGCCGTATTACCTCGAGCGAGGGATGCACGGGAGTGGATCCTGGCCGCCCAGCGTCTCCAACGGGAGCGAGCCGGCGATCGTTCAGAACTCGAACGCCTTCTGGTTCGATCCGGGTGAACTGGTGCTGACCCTGTCGATGGCTTTCCCGTATCTCTCCTCTTCCCTTCAGGGGCAGGTGCTCTCCTATCTCAAAACAGAAATGAATCGTTTCCCACCGCTCCAGCCCCTACCGTGGCCGCCGGGTAGCTGGCTGGCAACTGGCCAGGCACGCGAGTATTATCCTGTTCCGATGCGTAATGCCACGAACTGGCCCTCGGTCTGGCCGCCGCCGGGGCCGCCGATCCAGACCATCTACGCGCTCTGGGCATACGCTCGCTACACTGGCGACTGGAGCTATGTGAGTTCCCAGTGGTCGAGCATTCGATCGCTCTTCTACGCCCGGAAGGATGCGATCAACAGCTATGCCGAGATCGCCGGGGCGATCGGTTACGCACGCATCGCCCGCCAGCTTGGAAACACAAGCGAGGCGAGTGTTGGGGAGAGTACCGCAGTGGCGGCGATGCAAAATGGCTATAGCTTTGCCCAGTGGCTGGCCGCCGCGAATAGCCTCTATCCCCCGAATGTGGACTACTCCTGGGAGCCGCCGGGTCGGCGCGCGCCGGTTTTCTTCGGGTTGACCCCGGAGGTCGGGCGGTATCTCCGTGATACAAACCTCGCGGCGGTTCAGTACACGATCAACGATGTGGCCGGCTACCCGAACGGAAGCTACCTCTGGTACGCCACGCGTCTGGGTCTGCAGGGAGAGGTTGCTGAGGCCAGTTACCACACGCCGGAGATTGGCTGGTCGATCTTCCTGGCGCAGGCCTATGTCCAGCAAGCCGGGCGGGTTCAGCTTCGCTACTGGCTGGACCGTCCGTGGGGTCTGGGTGATCTGTGGTACCTCCAGAAGGTGGTGGCAACGATCGAAGCGCCGCCGGGGGCCCAGTACGCGGTCACTCTCCCCGTGGTTAAGTAAGGGGCGAATGCGGACAATAAGAGCCCTCCGGGGCTCAGGAGAACCACGGCGCATCCTGACGAGTCCCCTGATGGGGCACGTCGCCGGGCAGGTGGCCGTCAGAGGCGGACCGGGGCAGCAGGGGAGTCGGAGACCACCGTCCGCCTGGGGAGGTCGGCGGATACCGATAGTACGCGGTTGATGACCGTGATGCTCTGTTCACGACAATGCCCAGGATCCGCGCGTGGGCATGGGCCAGCATCTCCGCGGCAGCCTGCAGGAGACCGGCTCGCGTTCTCCCGATCTGCGCCACCAGAACGATGCTGACCTCACGGGTCGCCAGGATCGTCGCGTCGGCAACCGGCAGCACTGGTGGGCTGTCGATGATGATCACGTCCGCCAGCTGTCTCAGACACCCAAGGATTGCGTCGAGGACTGGCGAGGCAAGGATCTCGGCCGGATTGGCCGGCGCGCGGCCGGCCGGGAGAATGTGCAGGTTGCCGATCGCGGTCGGCACGAGCGCCGCCTCGATGCGCTGACGAAGCTCACCCCCGGTCTTCTCCTCAAGCACCGAGGCCAACCCCGGTTCCCGGCTGATCTCGAAGTAGGTGTGGATGGATGGATGACGCAGGTCGAGGTCGACGAGGATAGTCCGCCGTCCTGTCTGGGCAAAGCTCACCGCGAGGTTTGCGCTGATCAGTGACTTCCCCTCGCCCAACCCAGGACTGGTCACCAGGATCACCGTCGGGGTCGCCGCTGCAAGTTCGATCTGGAGGTTCGTTCGCAGGATCCGGAACGCTTCGGCAATCGGTGCATGGGGCATCCGGGCGGCGACAAGCTTGCCGGGTGGTCTTCGCCGCCAGCGAATCGGGGCGATAGCGCCGAGGATCGGGATGCTCACGGCGCGGAGGACGTCATCGACCGAGGTGAGGGTATCGTTGAAGTACTCGATGATCAGCACAGCGACGAGGGCGAGGAGCGTGCCGGCGAGCGCTCCAGCGGCGACGTTGGTGCGCAGGTTCGGTGTGGCCGGCTGAGTTGGCAGAAAAGCTGGGCTGATGATGGTGAGGGTGTTCGCTGGTTTACCGTTGTAGGTGGTCAGGAGAGAGGCGTAGGTTGATCTCCAGGAGGTGATCTTGAGGTCCAACGCCTTGATCTCATCCTGGAGATCAAGGACAGCCCGCGCGCTCGTCTCCTTATCTGCCTGGGCCTGCTTTGCCGCCAGCTCCTTCTCGCCCTGCAGGATGTTCGCCTGGAGCTGGTCTAACTGCTGCTTGATGAACTGCCGCCGCCGCTCGAGCTCCTGCTCGCTCGCCGCGGTCGGGCTCTGCAGGATGAGCTGGTGGGCGATCTCGTCGGCCGTGGCCTTGGCACGGGCTGGATCGGTATCGGTTACACGAATCTCGATGAACTGCGAACCATCGCGGGTGACCAGCACGCGCTTCTGGAGCTCCCACCAGACGGTCGGCAGTCGGAGGGCCTGGATTGTGGCATCAAGGACCGGCTCGCGATCGGCCATGTCGGCATAGGCGGCCGCGAGCCGCTCGCTCGTAGCGATCTCGTCGGCCGTGACGTTGGGATTTGCGGCGTTATCCCCGACCATGAGCGTGGTGTAAGTCAGGTAGGTCCGCGGGAGAAACTGGCTCGCCCGGTAGGCCGCCCCGCCGGCGATGATCGCCGAGAGGATAAATAACCAGAGCCAGCGGACCGCCGTCCGGAGGTAGCGGTTCAGATCAATCTCGTACATCTCTTCGGTCTCCCATCAGTTCATCTGTCCCGGCACGCCGAGCTGGCGGCAGTTCGGTCGTCTCCCGGCAGAATGTCGGGGCGCGGCTGTACCACTACCGGTGGGCGATCCAGCGTCGGACGGTGTCGAGCATAATGATCCGACCAAGAGCGACGATGGCGAGCACGGGGACAACCGCGGCTACGCTGATGACCAGGGGGTAGTTGGGATCATGCTCCAGTGCAGTGAGAAGCCCAGCAGTCTGCACTGATGCATCCGGTGCGGCTGGCACTCGTGGACTGACTGCCGGGCGCTGGTCCGACGGGGCAGGTAGCGTGAATGGGGGCAGGACCGGCGACGGTGAAGCCTGGATAGGGGGGGAAGCCGGCTTCCGGGCGATCACGGGCGGGGCGCTCGTCTGAGCGGTGCTGTACCAGATGCCGATAGGCTCCCGATCGGTGGTCGGCTTATTCCCGCCGAACCAGACGACATGAAGGCGGTTCCCCTCCCCGATCGCGATCCGCGGGTACTCCGGATAGGGTGGGCCGGTCGTGATGATCTGGGGATCGCTCCACTGCTGCCCATTCCACTCGAGGTGAAGCAGGCTCATTGTGCTGGAGGCTCCAGGATAGCCCACCAGCACCAGGTGAACGTGCCCTGCACTGTCTGTCGCCATATCGTAGATGTCGAATGGCCGGGCCACACCCTCACGGATGCCGGGGAGCGCAGTCGGGCCGGACCAACTCGTGCCATCCGAGGACGTGCGGTAGAGGACGCGGTTTGTCGCCGGTTCGCGGAAGACGAGGAGGATGCGTCCTTGTCCGTCGATGCCGATTGCCGGCTGTTGCGGTCCTGCCTGCTTCTTGTTCTTGTCGAGCGCTGGAAAATCCAGTCGGCTGTAGGGCTCGACCGTGGTCGAGCTAGTGAATGCGAGCTTGGTCCAGGTAGTTCCCCCGTCGGTCGAGATGGCGTAGCCAGCGGCCAGTGTCGTGCCGTAGCCGTAAGGCGAGTCGTTGCCCATGGACGAATCGATGACTTCCCAGACGGCATGCAGTCGTCCCCGAGTGTCGGCGGTGAGATGGGCCCGATACCACCAGACCGGTTCGCCAGTGTCGAGGGCGGTAGCATCAGACCAGGTTTGCCCGCCATCGGTAGAGCGGGCGTAGAAGAGCCCCCAGGTCCCCTTGACGCTCTCGGTCCAGAGGGCGTGGATCGTGCCGTGTCGGTCGATTGCAAGGTCGGAGAAGTAACCCTGACCGAAACGGGTCAGCCGGGTCGGGCTCCGCCAGGCATGGACATCCGTCGCCGCTGAGCCGGGCGCAGTGGTGAACCAGAGGTTTTCATCGCTGAGGGCCTCGGCGTTGAGGGTACCAAGACCCTTGTAGATCAAATGCACCATACCGTCTGGACTGGCGGCAAGCGCCGACCGAATGGCAATGCCAGCCGGGGAGTCCACGGCGATATCGCGGGGACTTGACCAGGCATGGCCGTCCCACCTGGTGAAGAACAAGGCCGAGAGGTCAAAGGGATCCTTGTTCGGATACCCTGCTTGCCAGACGACGTACACATCGCCAAGGTCGTCAGCGGCGACGGTAGGGAACCATCCTCCGACTGTTGCCGAACCGGCCAGCTGTATCGGCCCACTCCAGCTGCCGGTGTCGGCCCGTGCGGTCGTGATCGGGATGGGGATGAGGGAGAGACCCAGCGCCACGAGCACCGCCGGAAGCCAGGGGAGCCGTTTTATCCACCACATCACTGCACTCCCGAAGATCTGGAGGAAGCGGGGAGTGCCTGACAGGATGGGCGGACCGCATAGACAGTCGTTCGTCCGGCCGAGAAGGCAATTTGTAGGCATGCCGATGTGGATGGATTGAACGATCCCACGGCGTGCTCGGCTGGACCGACGAGGACGTATCGGATCCCGAAGCGCGAGAGAATCTGCTGGCGCGTGTTCTCATCCTCCCGAGGGTCGAAAAAGCGCGCGACCATTGTGCGCTTCTCGTAAAAGTTCAGTGTCTCGGCCCAGTGGGCGAGAAAGGCGTGGGCCCCGGTCAAGGCGGGGACATATTCGCCGATCGTGAGCGAGCTCAGGACCACATCGGACGGAGCCGCGTGGTCCGCGATCCAGCGCAGAGCGGCTACATCGTCGCGATCGAGATAGTACGGATAGTCATGGCGACCCAGGTCGACAAAGCGCCAGGTGAACAGGTAGAGGTTCGTTGGCAGGACCAGGACGATCAGCAGGAGTGCAGTCCCCTCGGTCCAGGAGAGGCCGGGAATGCGCGGGATCGGCCAGCGCCCCGGAGCGATTCCGGCGAGCGCGGCCTCCGTTCCCAGGATCCCAACCGGCACCTGCCAGTCACTCAGCATTTTGATCTGGAAATCGGTGGGAATGTACAGCAGGAAAAGACCGATGATCAGCCAGAGCCGCAGGAGCAGGTCACGTGGGGAGCCATCTCCTCCGTGTGCGAGGGGACGACCGGCCACGAGAAGAATCAGCGGAAGCCCCAACAGGATGAGCAGATGAGCGGGAGGGGGGGTGAAGACCCCGGCGTTGCCGTACTGGGCGAGCACACCCCGCCAGATCGGCGAGAGGCGCGCCAGATAGGCCGCGTAGAAGGCAGCCGGGAGCGACCAGAGGCAGACCAGGGCACCGAGCATCAGCGAGCGCCACACTTTTCCCGGCCGACGCGCCAGGCCAAGGGTCAGGCTCCCGACCACTGCGTAAACGATCAGAAGATCATAGCCGTGCTGGAGCCCGAGGATGAGTGCCAGCAGACCCGCGCCCACTGCCAGACGAGGGCTGTCGCGCTCGAAGGCGAGCGCTGCCAGCCCCAGGATCAGAAGGAGCAGTCCCCCGGCGAGAGCCTGGAAGGGGAAAGCGAGCACGGTCAGGAAGGTGTTGGGTTCGGCGACATAGAGGTCAAGTGGAGCCGGCACATTACCGGTGATCTGCTTCACGATGACCAGGAGCCAGCCAAGCCCCCCGCCGAGGGCGATCACCAGGAAGGCTGTCCACCGATATCGCGGGCGGTGCTCGAACAGACCGACGAACCAGTAGACCGCACCCAGGAAGATCGCCCCCGTCACCGGCCGTACCAGCTCGACGGTCTCAGCATCACCCAGGCCAAGCCCCAGCGCCAGGCGTCCGATGAGAAACCAGAAGAGGTTAAAGAACACCGCGGCACCGTGCTCCGGCGTGAGCTTGTTCTCAATCAGGAAGGCGTGGCGGAACTCGTGTGCCCAGGAAAGGTACTGGGCGTTGTCCGGCACGTTGAGCAGGATCCCCATGAACTGACGGTCGGGTGGCGCTGAGCGGTAGGCGTAGATATATGGCAGGCTCGTCAGGAGCAGGATTATCCCGATCACCGCCGCGGCCTGAAGGACCTCCCGCCAGGTGATCGATCGGGGACGACGCGTCGGGAGCGTATCCAGCAGGGTATTCACTGGCCAGCCTGCCGCGTCTCGACTGCAAGGGGGAACGCCCGGGGTGCG
>JADGGD010000363.1 GCA_019690095.1 Chloroflexota bacterium | reverse complement strand
GCTCTACGGGGCAGCCGGACGGGCGGCGGCGTTCGCCGACGTCGCCAGGCTGGCGCTGATGGATGAAGAGTGGGCGAACAGCACGAGCGGGGATGAGCGGTTGCTGGGGCGGCAGGTGGAGCTCCTTCACCGGCAGGTGGCGGACATGATCTGCGCGCTCAAGACGCTCGAGGAGACGGATGCGAACGAGGAGCGCCGGGAGTGGCACACCCGCGCGGCGGCCGGCCTGGACGGGGCGATGCTCTGGCTCGACCTGGCGGTCGCCAGCGCGGCGCCGGACAGGGGCGCCGCACAGCAGAAGGTGCTCTGGCTGCTGACGGCGGAGGGCGTGCCGTGGCCGGAGGCGATACGGCGGACTGGCCATATCGTCCGCGCGGTCTTCGGGGACCCGGCCATTGCTGTTTCTGAATCTGAAAAGGAGTAGCCGGCCTAGCTCAAACGGAAGAGCGGCCGCTTCGTAAGCGGCAGGCGCCGGTTCGATTCCGGCGGCCGGCTCCAAACAGAAAACCAAGAAGGGCGGGCTTCGGCCCGCCCCTTTTGTCTGCGGAGGGAGGTGACAGGGCTCTCGTGGCGGCGGAGGCGATTGTGGGAGCCAGCCTGGTTCTTCTTGTGGCGCTGGCCGGGAACGGCGCGCTGTCGGCGGCCGGAGCGCTTCTCAGGGAAAGGCGGCGCCGCCTTCTTCTGGACCGGCTGGTCGGGCGCGAACTGCGCGTGGTGAGAATCGTCAAGACGTGGAGCTATGTAGGCGGCGGCGAGGGCGAGGAGCTTGTGGGCCGGGAGGAGTTCGACGCGCGGCTGGAGGCCGTCACGTGGGGGGAAGGACCCGGCGAGCTGCGGCTGGAGTTCGCGTCGGATGAGATGGACCGGGCCATCTCGCTCGAAAGCGCGGAGGTCGGGCGACTCGGCGATGTGGTGACGATCTGGGCCGGGGAAGTGCAGCTCTGGATCAAGGCCCTTGCGGCCGGCCGGGCCGAGGTGCGTGCGGAGCATGTTGTCTGAGCGGATGCGCCTGGCGCCGGAGATGGCAGGGCTGGACGTTGATGTCGCTGAGCGTCTGAGAAGGGAGGTGGACCGCTTCATGAGGCGTGCGGCGCTGGCGGCCCTGATGGCCGCCACGCTTCTTCTGGCGGCCTGCGGCGGGGCGGGTCCCGCCGGCCAGGCTGGCCGGAGGACGGAGCGGACGCAGATTGGGACGGTGAAGACGCTTGCGGAGGGGTCGGTGCCGAGGGTGATCACGGCAACGGACGCCGAGGGGCGGCGGATCACGCTCGACCTCCGCGACGGGCCCGTCCTCGTGGCGGCGTGGTGGTGCCCGCACTGCGCCGCGCTGCTGGCTAGGAGCGACCTGCCCGGCCTGCCGCGCGTGGTGACGGTCTGGCCGCAGTCCGGGCAGACGATGAAGCAGATCCTCCAAGCGGAGGAGTCCATGATGAAGGCCGATGGCTGGCGGGGCGACTGGGCGCACGGGCTCTTCGCGGCCGAGACGGTGCCCGGAGTGGATACGGTACCGACGCTTCTCTACTGGTCCGGCGGGAAGGTGGAGGAGCTGAAGGGCGAGACGATACCGGCGACCGACGTGGCGCGGGTCCTCGGAGGGAAGGCCGCGTTCACGAAGACGGCTGCCGGGCGATGAGGCAGCGCGGGCCATGTGGGAGGAGGTGGGCCGGCTGTCGCTGGGGCGGATGGCGGCGCTGGTTGGCGGCTGGGTCTTGATCGTAGGCGGATGGGCCTGGGCTGACCAGTGAAAAGGCCACCGAGTGGGCACCGGTCCCGGGGCGTTGCTGAACTGGGCCACGGGCGCCGCCTGGACGAAGGGGGCAGGTGAAGCGTGGGCCGGGAGGTGTTGGTGATGGCGGAACGGGGATTGAGGCAGCTCATCGAAACAGCAAACAGGCGGATGAAGCCTGACAGGATCATTGTCGGCACACCAGAGGGCGACAGGGCCATTGAAGACATCTCGCGGCTGATGGACGAATTCGGCGAAAGCGCTTGGGGGACGGCGCCCGCGTGGTCGGTGGACGGCTGGCGGCCGGACGAGTGAATGCCGGTGCGGCTGGAGCCGTCTGGACCGCTGGCTACCAGGGCCGCTCGCCGGAAGAGCTCGTCGAAACGCTGACCGGCGCGGGCGTGGGCGTGGTCGTGGACGTGCGGAACCGGGCGGCCTCGCACCGCCCTTGGTTCGGCCGGCGGGCGCTGGAGCGGCTGCTGGCCGGAGCGGGTATCGGGT
>JADGGD010000076.1 GCA_019690095.1 Chloroflexota bacterium | reverse complement strand
AGACGATCGGGACCGCCGCGAGCGCCAGAAGCGCGAGCACTTCCTCGAGATGGGCGCCCGCCTCGTCGACGACCTGAACCGTCTGCGCCAGGAGCTCGTCGCGGCAGCCGGCGAGGTCCGGGCGATTGAGGAGACCCGCCTGGGACAGCCCCCGCGCGTCCTCATCGGCATCGTCGACCTGGATCTGGCGGCGCCGGATCGACAGGACATTGCGTCGCGGATTCGCCTGCGGCCGATCAATCTGCTTCTTGGAAGTACCCGAGGCGGCGAGGATGGGCCCGACACCGAGGCACGAGATTATGTGATCCCGCTCGCCCGGGCCAGAATCCTCGATGACGATGAGCTGTTTGACTGGCTGCTCGACCACGGCGAGCTGGTCGAGCGTCGTTCCTGCCCCCTCCTTATCCCGGAATGGTTCGATTGTGAGATTCTCACCAGTCTACTCAAGGGGTTCGTCGACGCGAAAGGGCCAGGGCGAAGTCGGGTCTGGCGTGTGGATCTGGACCCCATCGCGATCCCCGGGCCGCCGGTTCCAGGCTGCCGGGCCGCCCTGGTCACTCTGGTCATCGTGCTCCACCCGGCCGAGATCGTCCGGATGCGGCAGGAGATGCGCCAGGACGGGCTCGAACGGTTCACCAGCGAGCTCCATGCCCTGGACGTGGAGCTTGAACGCATCCGGGAGCGTCTCGCGCTGGCTGCCTCTGGCCCGGAGCGGGATGACCTGCGCCGTCAGCAGGATGTCGTGAAGCACCGTCGGAAGGCACTGATTGACCAGCGCACGGCTACCCTTGACCGTCAGGTCCGCCGCGCCACCCGGGCCCGGGTCCATGCTATCTACCAGGCCGCGGTCGAGTGGCTTCTGAACCACGGTTGCACAGTACTTCCACCGCGATGAGCCAGGATCACGGATTGATGCCAGATGGCCTCTCGTCTTCTGAGGAGGCCTTCAATGCCGATGGACCAGATCATCGGTCATCTCACCCGGCACGGCAGGGGGCGAATCGATCCCGCGCCGCAATTCCCGACCCAACAACGGCCGGCCTCACCCCGCTCCGGCGGCAGTATCTCCAGTTGAAGCGCCGCTACCCCGATACCCTGCTTCTCTTCCGCCTCGGCGACTTCTACGAGGCCTTCGACGACGATGCGCGCATCCTCTCATCCGAGCTTGATATCGTGCTCACGGGACGGGAGTTCGCCCGCGGCCAGCGTGTTCCGATGGCCGGCATTCCCTACCATTCCCTGGAGACCCATCTCGCTCGGCTGATCCGGAAAGGATACCGCGTAGCCGTCTGCGAACAGCTCTCGGATCCTCGCACGAGCAAAGGGCTGGTGGAACGGGACGTGACCCGCGTGGTCACCCCCGGCACGGTTGTCGAGCCGGCGATGCTCGACGAGACACAGCACAATTATCTCGTCGCCCTCGCCTCCGACGGCGAGATGGTTGGCCTCACCTACGCGGACGTTACCACCGGCGAACTCGCAGCGACCCAGTTCGCTCGCGACGACGGCCACATCCTCGAGCGCGAGCTCGAGCGCCTCGCGCCTGCCGAAACCCTGCTCGCCGATGCCGATCCCCTGGCGCAGGATATGAGTCCCACCCTGCGGGCGCGCTGTGGCCACCTGACGATCCTTGACCGCTCCCAGTCCGATCCCGCCGCAGTCCTGGAGGCCGTTTCCCACCAGTTCAGCCCGGCGGTGCTCGAGGGATCGGGGCTCGCACGCCTACCGCTGGCCTTGCGCGCGACCGGCCTCCTGATCCAGTACCTGATCGATACCCGGAAGAGCGCTCTGTCCCAGCTGGTCGAGCCGCGCACCTATCACACCGGCGATTTTATGCTCCTGGATCCAGCCACGCGCCGCAATCTGGAACTCGTCGAGCACGGGCGGGGCGGCCGGGAACGTGGTTCGCTGGTATGGGTCCTGGACCGCACGCGGACGCCCGGTGGCGCACGTCTTCTCCGGACCTGGATCAGTCAGCCGCTCCTCGACGTAGCGAGACTCCACGAGCGTCTGGACCTTGTTCAGGCGCTCGTGGAGGCGGCAGACGTACGCGAACGGGTGCGCGAGCGTCTGACCATGGTTCGGGACCTCGAGCGGCTTATCGGTCGGGTATGCCAGGGGGTGGCAACGCCGCGCGATCTGCTTGCCCTCAAGGCCAGCCTCCAGGCGATTCCAACCCTGCGGGATGCCCTGATCTCTGGCAGGGGGAGCACTGTGTTGGACAGGCTGGCCGATCAGCTCGTTGACATTCCCGGCGTGGTCGATCTCATCGAACAGGCGATCGTAGACGATCCGCCCGCAACCCTGACTGACGGTGGGGTGATCCGCCCCGGGTTCTCCGAGGATCTGGACCATCTGCGCGCATCAACCGAGTACGCGCGACAGTGGATCGAGAACCTCGAGGCAACCGAGCGTGAGCGCACCGGCATCCGGAACCTCAAGGTGGGGTACAACCGCGTCTTTGGGTATTACATTGAGGTCAGCAATGCCCACCGTGCTGCGGTACCCGCGACATACATCCGCAAGCAGACGCTGGTCGGTGCCGAGCGCTACGTCACCCCCGAGCTCAAGGAGTACGAGGCGATCGTCCTGAATGCGCGGGAACGCATTATCGAGCTCGAGCAGGCACTGTTCCGGCAGATCTGCGGGCAGATCGCGACAGATCGACCGCGGATCCAGCAAGCCGCGCAGGCGATCGCACTGATCGATGTTGTCGCCGCCCTCGCCGAAGTAGCGGTTCAGAATCGCTATGTCCGTCCGGTGATCGACGACAGCACGGTCATCCACATCGTGAACGGCCGTCATCCGGTCATCGAGCAGACCCGTCCCGATATCCCCTTCGTGCCTAACGATGTCTTCCTGTCCTGTGACGATGCCCAGATCCTCCTGCTCACCGGCCCGAACATGGCAGGAAAGTCTACCTTCCTGCGGCAGGTTGCGCTGATCGTCCTGATGGCCCAGATCGGCAGTTTCGTTCCGGCTGACTCAGCGCGGATCGGTCTGGTCGACCGCATCTTCACCCGCGTCGGCGCGCACGATGATCTCAGCGCCGGCCAGAGCACCTTTCTCGTCGAGATGATCGAGACTGCCGAGCTCCTGACCCAGAGCACCCGACGGAGCCTGCTGGTACTCGATGAGGTTGGCCGGGGAACCAGCACCTATGATGGACTGGCGATCGCCCAGGCAGTCATCGAGTACATCCATAACCATCCGCGCCTTGGCGCCCGTACGCTCTTTGCCACCCATTATCACGAGCTCACCGACCTGGCAGGCATGCTTCCCCGTGTGCGAAACTTCCGCATGGACGTCCGGGAAGAGCAGGGGGAGGTCCATTTCCTCCATCGGGTGGTACCGGGTGGAGCCGATCGGAGCTACGGCATTCACGTGGCACGACTGGCCGGCGTACCTCGCTCAGTAACCCGCCGCGCCGAGGAGATCCTGCGCGAGCTGGAGCGCCGCGGGAGCCGGCGAGGCCCGCGCCGCGAGCCGGAGATTGCGGTTGTCCAGCTTTCCCTGTTCGGGGGATCGCATCCGGTGCTTGATGAACTGCGGACCCTCGACGTCCTCTCGCTCACGCCGATTGAGGCGCTCAGCAAACTCTTTGAACTCCAGCAGAAGGCACGGGAAGGGAGTTAGTTTGCTCGGAGCGCAGTACCAGGATCGGCCGCAAACGGATCCCGTCGCAACTGCCAGAGCCGTTCACCGTATCCCCCCGGTCGGACGCTGGCTGCCGCCGCGCGGATGACGCTTGACGGGTCGCCGTAGTGACGGAAGATCGTCGGGAGCTGGCTCGCATAGCACGCAACGGCCGCCAGCCGGGTTTCGATGACATCATCAATGGCCTCGATGCATGGCTCAATCGGCAGGTCGAGCTCTCCGATGCGGCGCTCAACCGTGCCTGGCCTGGCGGCATACGGGAAGTCCTCGTAGAAAAAGACCGTGACCCCGTGCGCGGCGAGCGGGCGCGCCGCCGCGGCGCAGAGCCGGTGGTCGACGTGCCCCCCCACGCTCAGCGGGAGATAGACCTGCGAAAAGCCGCCGTGCGCGCAGATGGCGGAGAGATCGCGAATCACCGCCTCCTGCACGGGCAGGTCATCTGGTTTGAGAGGACCGAAGAGTTCGTCGTCCGATAGGTAGAGGCGACCACGGTAGATCGCGTCAGGATACTCGAGCCAGCGATAGCGAGCGCCAAGAAGCGCCATCGCGCGGGCATCCTCTGCACGACGGACCAGCACCGCATCCGGCCCCGTTCCCCAGCGCTCGTGCTGGAACCGGGCAAAATCGCTGAGATCGCCGCCGGGCACCCCTGCAAAGACAGTGACCACCGTGGCTTCGCCCGCCCGCGCCGCATGTACAACAGTTCCACCGCAGGAAAGAGCGACATCATCCAGGTGCGGTGATACGAACAGGGCCCGCGGGCCTGCCTCAGAACCGCTCGACGGCTGCTCCATCAGCATCCCTGCCGCATCTCCGGCCTTTTCCGGACACACGCCCCGATTATAGGGTCACTCCCGGCGCCGACCCAGGCGAAGATCCAGCGCCTCCTCGACTACTTCGCGATCGCTCCAGGGAATCTCTGTCTCGCCAAAACACATGGAGCGCTCGTGCCCCTTGCCGGTCACCAGGATGATATCGCCAGGCCCGGCGTCCTCGACAGCACGTCGAATCGCCGCACGCCGATCCGGAATCTTCCAGAAGTCGATCCCCTCACGCCGACCAGCCTCCCGACAGCCCTCGGCGATCGCTTCGAGGATCTCCTCCAGGCTCTCGGTCCGCGGGTCCTCGGCGGTCAGGTAGATGCGGTCGGCCAGGCGACCAGCAATTGCACCCATGACCCGGCGCTTCGACCGGTCACGCAACCCCGCACAACCGAACACGACGGCGAGGCCGCGCCGTCCGCGCTCGCGCTGAAGTGTGAGCACCTGCTCCAGGCTATGGGGAGTATGTGCGAAATCGATGAAGACTTCAAAATCCTGGCCGCGATCAACTCGCTCCATCCGTCCCGGAACGCCGGCGAAGCCGGCTATCCCTGCCTGGATCGCCTCAATCGGGACATCAAGCAAGAGAGCAGTGCTGATCGCCGCAAGCGCGTTGGCGACGTTATACCAGCCGGGGAGGGGCACGGACACCGGGAACCGCCCGACCGGGGTCTGCGCCTCGAACTGGGAACCGGCGTCGGAGAAGCGTACCGCGACGGCGCGAACATCCGCCTCGCGCTCGAGGGCGTAGCTCAGCCGCCGATCGACCGGAATCGCCGCGATCGGTCTCGCCGAGCAGTCATCGAGGTTGTACACAGCGGCCTTGGGAATGCCCGGCTTGCGTCCCGCTGTCGTGAGCCCTTCGAAAAGCCGCAACTTCGCCGCAAGGTAGGCCTCGAACGTCCCGTGCAGGTCGAGATGATCGCCCGTAACGTTCGTGATAACGGCCAGATCAACGTCACAGCCTGCGATGCGCTCCTGGACAAGGGCATGCGAGGTAACCTCTAGAACCACATCCTGCACGCCCCCCTCAACCATCAGGCGCAGATAGCGCTGAAGCTCCGGCGCATCCGGCGTCGTCGTGTGAAGGCCGGTTTCCCGGCATTCACCTCCAATATCGGCATGCACCGTCGTCACCGCTCCAACGCGCCGTCCTGCCGCCCGGAGGATCGAGGCGATGAGGCTCGCCGTGGTCGTCTTGCCATCAGTGCCGGTGACGCCGATCACGCGAAGCCTCCGGGCCGGCCATCCCTCGAAGCAGGCAGAAAGAAGCCCGAGAGCCAGGCGGGCATACGGCACCACAAGACCAGAGCTGCCAGCCGGCAGGGACTCGCGCCGCTCGACCGCGACAGCCGCCGCGCCGCGGGCCAGCGCATCGGACACGAATGCCGTGCCGTCGCGCTCCAGTCCCCGGAGTGCGACGAAAAGCTCCCCTGGACGAACCAGCCGGCTGTCAAAGGCGATGCCCGTTATCTGGGTCGCGGCATCGCCGATCAGGTCGGCCCCGGGAACCGCCGCCGCCAGCTCTCCCAGGCTGATGGCCCGGTGCTGCGCGTTCAGATCCGCCGCCATACCTCTCCTTACGATGCTCGCGTGACCACGTAATCAGCCAGCGTCTCCAGTGCCTGCCGTGACGGCGAGGCAGGCAGTGGCGCGAGGCTCGCCACGGCCAGGCGCGACAGCCGCCGTGCTTCCTCCATCGCCACAGCGATCCCGTCCGATTGCACCACCGCTAGCACTGCATCACCAATCGCGCGGTCGGAACTATCCCCATCCTCGAAGATTCGGCGCATAGCCGGATGATCTGGCTGTTCTTCCAGCAGTCGGATCGCTGGGAGGGTAAGGGTTCCCTGGCGAAGATCGCTTCCCACCGGCTTTCCGAGCGTTGCCTCATCGCCAATAAAGTCGAGAACGTCATCCACAATCTGAAAGGCCATGCCGAGGTGCCGGCCGTATTGACTGAGGGCCTCGATGTGGTCCTCAGGTGCTCCGCTCAGGATCGCCCCGGTTGCTGCTGCCGTGCGCAGGAGCGAGGCAGTCTTTCGTTCGATCTTATCGAAATACTCCTGACGCGTCTGCCGCCACTGTCCCGCGCTCACCACCTGGCGAAGCTCGCCATCGCAGATGGTCATAAGGGTCTCGCCAAACACGCGCATGACCCGGATGTTCTGGGTTTCAGTGCAGAGGCGGGCCGCGTTCGCGAAGAGGTAGTCCCCAACCAGGACCGTGACCGAATGGCCGGCGATCGTGTTCAATGTCGGGATACCGCGGCGGATTGCCGCATTGTCCACCAGGTCATCGTGGACAAGGGTAGCAGTATGAAGGAGCTCAATAGCCGCCGCAAGCGGAACCAGGAGATCCAGGCGGTACTCGTGGAAGCTCGCGGCCAGGAGTACAATCGCCGGCCGCACGCGCTTCCCCCGTGCGCTGAGGATGTACTGGAGAAGCGAGGCCAGGAGAGGATAATCGACCTGGCCGACCTGACGGATTGCCTCTTCGACCAGGTCGAGATCTCGTTGGACAGGGTCGAAGATCGCTGTCGCGGCCAAAATGTGTCCCTCCAACCACGCGCCATCGGGCGCGCATTGAAATCTTCTCCGGGCGCGATTCGCCGGTCAGGCCGGGGTAAGCCCGGTCACCGAGTCCCAGCCAAAGAGCGCCGCGGCGTTGGCGGTGGTCTGGGCCGCCAACGCATCAACCGTCATTCCTCGAATCACCGCCAGGTGCTCAGCCACATACCGCACGTACGCCGGCTCGTTCATCCTCCCACGCCGTGGGATAGGAGCCAGGTACGGGCTGTCGGTCTCGATCAGCAGATAGTCGCCGGGGATTGCCGCCGCTACCGCGCGCAGCGCTGCAGCCGACCGAAAGGTGATGTTCCCCGCAAAGGAAATAAAGAAGCCGATCTGCATCGCCTCACGCGCCAGCTTCAGGTCTCCGCTGAAGCAGTGAAGAACGCCAGCTCGCCGCCGGTCGTTCCCCTGGTACCGGCAGCGGAGCAGTCGAAGAACATCATCATCAGCCTCACGGTTGTGCACGACTACCGGCAGGCCGAGCTCACCCGCCAGATCAAGCTGTGCGGCAAAAGCGGCCTGCTGGGCATCCCGCGGCGCAAGATCGCGGTAGTAATCAAGCCCGATCTCCCCGATTGCTACCACGCGGGGCGCAGCGGCCAGCCGCCGAAGCTCGGCAAGCTGACTCGCCCCGAAGTGGCTCGCCTCATGGGGATGAATCCCGACCGCTGCCCAGACCGTCGGAAAGCGTGCCGCGAGGGCAACCGAGAGCGCACTGCTCGCGAGATCTATCCCGACGGCGAGAATACGCTCGACCCCCTCCATGGACGCTCGCGTGATGACCTGATCGACCACCGGATACAACGCCGGATCCGCGAGGTGAGCATGCGTGTCAGCGAGGCGAAGCGGCACCGCTCTCGATCCGCGGAAAGAGTGGGCGAGGCTGGGGAGAGACGCGGGTCGACGGCGCCGTCACTCCCCATGCGGTGCTTGTCTGTCCGCGAAGGCCGAGCTGGTCGAGCATGCGATCGGATGCAGCGGGCATAAAGGGCCACAACGCGACCGCGATCAGGCGCTCGGCCTCGACCAGGGTGTAGAGGACGGTCGCCAGGCGATCCTGATTGGTCCGCGCGAGCTGCCACGGTGCCATCTCCTCGATGTACCGGTTCGCCCGTGTGACAACGTCGCGCACGGCATCAGCGGCCGCCATGAAATCAAGGGCTTCAAAGGCCCGGTCCATCCGCTCGAACGCACCGGTCGCCAGGCTCTTGAGCTCGTCATCCACTGGCTGGCCGGCTCCCGGAGTCGGAACCGCACCGCCCGTAAAGCGATTCACCATGCTCACGGTACGATTGAGCAGGTTCCCCAGATCATTCGCCAGCTCGGCATTGTAGCGCGTCACCAGGCTGTCCAGGTTGAAGTCACCGTCCGTCCCGAATGGGAAATCGGTCACCAGGAGGTAGCGTGCTGCATCTGCACCGAAACGTGCGACGAGGTCAGCCGGCGCGATGACGTTCCCAAGCGTCTTACTCATGCGCTGGCCGCCGATTGTGAAGAAGCCGTGCGCGAAGACCTCCTTCGGCGGCCGAAGCCCGCCCGCAATCAGCATCGCGGGCCAGAGAATGGCGTGAAACCAGAGGATATCCTTGGCCATGAGATGGAGATCGGCTGGCCAGTAGTGGCGGAATCGCGCCAGATCGTCCGGATAGCCAATCGCCGTGACATAGTTCAGGAGCGCATCGATCCAGACATAGGCGACCTGGGTTGGATCGAAGGGCAGGGGGACTCCCCAGGTCAGGCTCGCGCGCGAGATGCTGACATCGCTCAGGCCGAGGCGAATCTTGCCCAGAACCTCATTCAGCCGCGTGGGCGGATTCACCGCGTAGTGGTTCGGATCAGCTGGGTCGGTCAGCGCGCGGAGGAGCGTCTCCTGGTAGCGCGAGAGACGGAAGAAGTAGTTCTCCTCGGAGTACAGCGTCGGGGCGATGTTGTGATATGGACAGAGCCCATTGACGAGATCCTCTTCGGTCTTGAACTGCTCGCAACCGACGCAGTAGAGCCCTTCGTAGACCCCCTTGTAAATCTCGCCCGCATCGAAGAGGGTCTGCAAGAAAGCCGCGACGCCCGCCTCGTGGTGCGGATCACTCGTCCGAATGAAAAAGTCATTCGAGATCTCGAGGGCACGCCAGGCCTCTTTGAACCGCTCGACAATCCCATCGACATAGGCCTTGGGCGTCAGGCCATGCTTCGCCGCGGCCTCAGCGATCTTGGCTCCGTGCTCATCTGTCCCGGTTAGGAAAAAGACGTCGAAGCCGCGACGCCGATAATGGCGCGCCAGGACATCGGCCGCGACTGTGGTATAGGCGTGACCAATATGGGGGACATCATTGACATAATAAATCGGCGTGGTGATGTAATAGGTTGACATACGTTCCATTCGCTCGTTCCGACGCCAGGGCGCTGGCGGATGCAGCCTCAGCCGCGCTGTTGGTACATCTTAGCACACTTTCTGGCACCGGGCAAAGCCGCGTGCCGGCTAGCACGCCTCCGTCACCGCGGCCGCACGGGCGACCTCCTGGTCGTGCCGGAGCCAGGCAGCGTCGATGAGGGCCCAGAGTCCCCCGGCCACGAGCGAGTGCCCGCCGAGCACGACCGGAATGGGCGCGTCTGCTGCGGCCCGGGTGAACTCACGGACCAGTGGATCCGCAATTTGCTGCCACTGCAGCAGATCTGAGTAGAAGCGGTCGCTGGCCGAGGGGCTGATCCGGAGATGGTTAAAGAGAACACGCGTATCGATAAACGCCGCATCACCAAGCTCGCCCAGCTCGCGGAAGAAGCGCTCCGGCCCCACGGCGGCCAGATGGAAGCCGAGAAGCGATCGGACCTCCCCCCGGGCCTCACGCCCGCTCGCCCGCATGCCGCGCTCCTCGGAGAAAACGCGGGTGCGGCAGGCCACATCGGTATCGAGATGGGACCAGAGGTGAGATCCCACCCGCCCGGCGACGATCACCTGCGCCGTGGGATCGGTCAGATAGCGGCTCACCCGCTCCAGCCGCGACGTATCGAGCGAACACTCGTCGAGAAACCGACGAGTCCAGGGACCAGTGCCCGGGTGGAGGGCGAGAATCATCAGATCTGTAGGCGTATCAACATCCATCTGGGTACCGGGCGTCCGGGTCAGCGCGATGCTTCGCAGACCGGCCTCACGCTGGAGGCGAAAGGCGAGATCATTATCGAAGGCCGGCGGTGAGATTCGGTGGATCGCTGCCGCCGGCGTAAAGCCCAGAAAGTCCGAAGAAAAGAAGTTATTGGCGACGATCGCCTGCTCGTGGGAGAGAAGAAGCTCGGCGATCGCCGTGAGTTCAGACACTGTGAGCAGGGGGGCCGCACCACCTCCCACGTAGAAGGCGTGCTGGACATCGAACTGCTCAATGAGTCGGGCGAGCGTCCGCCCAAAATGGAATCCCCCTTCATCCGGGACCACGCGCACCGGAAGCCCTCTGAGGGAGGCGGCGAAACCGGGCGATGCGGTGGCAACGATCGGCACATCGAAAGCACCTGAGGCGATCACCCGCTCGAGCAGGTCTCGGGCAATCGCCTCCTGGGCGTCAGCGACCAGGCTTTCAATCGGCGAGGCACGGCTTGCGCCAACAAAGATCAGCGGCGTAACGAGCCGAGACATCGTCAAGCAGCCTTCCGGTAGGTCACCGGCTGGACGACCACGAGCGGCAGAAGCCGACGGATATCCTCACCCCGCGCGAGGCGAGTTCCGGGCCGCATCGCCGTCGCCGCACCGGCCGCCGTGCCAAGACGAAGCCCCTCTTCGAGCGTTCCCCCGGCCGAGAGCACGGCAATCAGCCCGGCCACCAGCGAGTCGCCCGCACCGATCGCACTCACCGTCTCGACCGCCGGGGGGATCGCGCGCCAGGCCCCGGACGGACCGAGGCCAATCGCCCCCTGCGGGCCCAGTGACACCACGACGTTCTCGATCCCCAGCGAGCGCAACCAGACCGCCGCCGCCAGAACGTCCTCTTCGGTCGGGAGTTCACGACCGCGGAGCCGCTCGAGCTCCGGGCGATTCGGCTTCACCAGGTCCGGCCGCGCCCTGACCCCCTCGACCAGCGGCTCGCCATCGGCATCGAGACAGACCCGTCCTCCCAGCTCGTGCACAAGATCGGTCAGCTCGGCATAGACAGCCGCCGGGATTCGGGGTGGCACGCTCCCCGCCAGCACTACCCAGTCGCCTGCGTGAACGCGCCGACGGAGCTGTCGCATCAGGCGGCGCACGTACACCGGATCGGTCTCCGGACCGGCCTCGTTGAGCATGGTGTGGCGACGCCAGCGGGTCTCGACGATGGCCAGATTCTGCCGGGTCTGCCCCGGCGTATGGATGAAGGCCTCCTGAATGCCCGCACGGTCAAGCGAGGCCTCAATGAAATGGCCGAGGCTGCCGGCTACGAAGCCAAGCGCCAGGCTCGGCTGTCCAAGTTCACGGAGGACCCGGGAGACGTTGACCCCTTTGCCGCCCGGATCAGTCTCCCCATCATGGACCCGATTGGTATCGCCCAGACGCAGTTCATCGAGAACCACAACACGGTCAACCGCCGGGTTCAGCGTCACGGTGATGATCACGCCCAGTCCCTCCGGGCCGGCATTATAGCACAGGCGGGGCCACCCCCACTGACATATTCATTGACAGGATGCCGCAACGGGGAATACACTAACTACTGGCACATTTACCCATGCTGTGCTGCCACCGCCCGGAAGGGACCCGGGCACGATGGTAGCAAGTGGGGTACCACGCGTCCGGAAGCGAGCACGCCAGACCGGACTCTGTGAACAAGTGAACAGCGAAAGTCCTTCAGGGCAGGGTGAGGCGCCGGAAGCGCCAATTCCCGATCGGCGGTATAGCCCGCGAGCCGCAGTGCGGCAGATTCGGAGCATCTCCGAAGCCGACGGTATAGTCCGGATGGAAGAAGGCAAGCGACCACGAGCAGGTCCTGACTCGAAGTGCGGTGCGCGCCTTCGAGTCTTTTTGTTGCTCCGTCCGTCCCTGCCGCCGAAGGGCTGGAGGTACCGGGGTGGATTTCATGGCGCGGGCGCTAGAACTGGCAGACCGCGCACTGGGACGGGTTAGTCCTAATCCGGCGGTTGGAGCGGTTCTCGTCCGGGACGGGCTGATCGTTGGCGAGGGGTTTACCCAGCCGCCCGGCCAGGCCCATGCCGAGATTGTCGCGCTGACCGCGGCCGGCCCTCGTGCCCGGGGAGCCGAGATGTACGTTACCCTCGAGCCGTGCTGTCACGTCGGCCGAACCCCGCCATGCACCGAGGCGATCATCGCCGCGGGCGTGTCCGCAGTACACATTGCAGTGCCGGATCCGTACCCGCAGGTCAACGGGCAGGGCATCAACGCCCTGCAGCGCGCGGGCATTGCCGTCACAGTCGGGGCGCACCGCGGAGAAGCCGAGCGGCTCAATGCGGCGTTCTTCCATTTCGTCCGCACCGGTCGACCGCTTGTCACGGCGAAGTGGGCCATGTCAGCTGATGGGAAGGTCGCGACCCGCCTGAGGGATTCGCGTTGGGTGACCAGTCCAGCTGCGCGCCGTGCTGTTCATCGTGAGCGCGACGCGAGTGACGCGATTATCGTTGGTATCGGGACTGTTCTGGCTGACGATCCCGCCCTGACCGTGCGTCTGGAGGAGGGCGATGCACAACGGGCACCGCGCCCCTGCCCCCCTCTGCGCGTTGTCCTTGACAGCCAGGCACGTATGCCGCCAACCGCGCGCATGCTCCAGGATGGCGAAGGACCAGTTCTGGTTTATGTGACCGCGCACGCGCCTGCGGACCGCGTGCGTGCGCTGGCCGAGGCCGGTGCCGAGGTGATCCCAACCCGATCGGTCGAGGGGCGCCCTGATCCCGGCGCAGTTCTCGCGGACCTGGCCCGCCGCGGCGCCATTCGCGTCCTGCTGGAAGCCGGGCCGACATTGATGGGAGCGTTCCTGGATCATCAGCTGATCGACCGCGTCATGGCCTTTATCGCTCCTCGCCTGGTTGGTGGGGCCAGTGCTCTATCGCCGGTCGGGGGTGAGGGGATTGCACACATGCGAGCGGCCCTCCCTCTCGTTGATGTGTCCGTATGCCAGATTGGCCCGGATGTCCTGATGGAGGGACGACTATCCTGGGAGCCCGCGGCAGGGGGATCGAGTCCAGAGGAGTAAGGGGCGATGTTCACCGGCATTGTTGAAGAAATTGGCCGCGTCGAGCGCGTTCAGCCTGGTGTCCTGACGATCCAGGGAAGGCAGGTACTGGACGACCTGAAGATCGGCGACAGCATTGCTGTTGATGGCGTCTGTCTGACCGTGGTTGAACGTGACGACCGCACCTTTACGGTAAACCTCCAGCCCGAAACCCTGCGCCGGACCACCCTGGGAAACCTCACCGTCGGTCGGCGGGTGAATCTGGAACGCGCGGTACCTGCCAACGGGCGGCTCGGTGGGCACATTGTTCAGGGGCACGTGGACGCGACCGGACGAATCGTCGAGATTCGCCCGGATGGCGATGGCCTCGTCGTTCGTTTTCAGGCGCCGCCCAGCGTCATGCGCTACGTCGTCGAGAAAGGATTCATCGCAGTCAACGGCATCAGTCTGACTGTGGTCGACGTGGCCGCAGACTGGTTTACCGTTTCCCTGGTCCGCTACACCCGCGAGCATGTCGCCCTCCTGGAGGAGGGCGTCGGAGCAGCGGTTAACCTCGAGGTGGACATCATCGCCAAGTACGTTGAGCGTCTGCTGGCCCAACGAGCAGAGCCGCGAAGCGGAGATGAGCGCCTGGTCGCGGCACTGCGTCAGGCGGGCTTCCTGGAAGGCGACGTCGGAGATACGCTATGCCATTAGCCACCGTCGAAGAAGCAATCGAGGAGTTTCGAGCGGGACACTTCGTGATCATCGTCGATGACGAGGATCGCGAGAACGAAGGCGACCTGGCCATCGCCGCGCAGTGGGTAACGCCGGACGCGATCAACTTTATGGCCACGCACGCGCGGGGTCTCATCTGCGTCGCAATGACCGGCCAGCGTCTGGACGAGCTCCAGATCCCGCTCATGGTTGCCGATAACACCGCCAAGTATCAGACGGCCTTCTGCGTCTCAGTTGAGGCGAAAGGGCTGACGACCACTGGCATCTCAGCGGCCGACCGCGCCGCGACGATCAAACGGTTGATCGATCCTACCGCGCGGCCTGATGATTTCCTCCGACCCGGTCATACCTTTCCCCTGCGTGCCCGGGACGGAGGTGTCCTCGTCCGGGCCGGTCAGACCGAGGCGGCGGTTGATCTGGCTCGTCTGGCCGGTCTCTACCCGGCTGGTGTAGTCTGCGAGATCATGAACGACGATGGGACAATGGCTCGCCGTCCTCAGCTCGAGGTGTTCGCGGCCCGATTCGGGATCAAGATCATCAGCGTCGCCCAGATCATCGAGTATCGACGCCACCGCGAAAAGCTCGTCCGACGGCTGAGCACGGTGACCCTGCCGACCCGCCACGGCTCCTTCGAGGCAACGATCTTCGAAGACATCATCCAGCACGACCAGCACGTCGCTCTGGTCATGGGTGATCCGAGCGGTGACGAGCCAGTGCTGGTGCGGATGCATTCCGAATGCCTGACTGGCGATGTATTCGGCTCGCTCCGCTGTGATTGTGGGGAACAGCTCGATCGTGCTATGGAGATGATCGCCCGGGAGAAGCGCGGGGTGATCGTCTACCTGCGCGGCCATGAGGGGCGGGGTATTGGTCTGCACAATAAGTTTCGCGCCTATCAGCTTCAGGATCGCGGACTGGATACGGTCGAGGCGAATGAACGCCTTGGCTTCGC
>JADGGD010000362.1 GCA_019690095.1 Chloroflexota bacterium | reverse complement strand
ATCTTACAACAAGCGATGAACCATACATCCCGGCCTATAGTCCGTATCTCCTTGAACTCTCGCCCCTGATCCAGCGTGACAAGTTTCCCGTCAGTGACTGGGTACCAATCCTGTGGGACGCCGGGGTCTACCAAGGGAAGGTCTACGCCATCCCATTCGACTCCAATGTGGAGATCCTGTACTATCGGAAGGACCTGCTCGATGCTCAGGGTCTTAAGCCGCCGGTCAAATGGTCTGAGCTATATGACGACGCACTAAAGACCCAACAGCGCGATAAGGAGCTGTGGGGCCAGTTGCTGGTGACCAAGCGAGACGATCAGACCGGAATCAACCTCTGGACCTACATCGAGTGCTGGGGTAACGAGATCTTCGATGAGGCAAACAGGGTTGCGTTCCAGAACGAGCAGGGGTATGCGGCGGCAGAGTTCTTCAAGAAGACAGTTGACAATTTGGCACCGAAGGGACATCTGGGATACGACGGATCGGTACTCCCCGAGAACATGGCAACCGGCCATGGCGTATTCATGTACTACTGGTCATCGGTGACCCTGAGCATCATTAAGAACAAGAAACAGACCGTGGCTGACAAGATTGGCTTCGCTCCTGCGCTCGGCGAGATCAAGGGCCCCCTCTCGATGCGCGGGGTATGGAGCATGGCGATTCCCGCTGACTCGAAGAATCGCGACGCGGCCTGGGAGTTCGTGAAGTGGTTCTCGAGCCGACAGGGTCAGCTTCGCTACGTCCAGGGAGGGTCGGGGAATCCGTGCCGGATCTCGGTGCTGGACAGTCCCGAGTTCAAGAAGACGAGCCCGGCCGCTGACGCCATTGCTGCGACTCTCAAGATCGCGAAGAAACGGCCTATTTACAAGGAGTATCACGACATCATTGATCAAATGGACATCTGGGCGTCAAAGCTCACCTCGGGCGAGACAGACCCACGCCAGACGATCGACGGTCTTGCCGCGGCCCTGAATGACATTATGCGAAAGGGCGGGTACCAGAAGGCATAATCCATGTCTTCGTCCCGAACACTGCTCTATCCATCTCATCTCTCGGGACACGAGAGCAACCTCTATGGGTAGTGTAATGGGACGGTCCGCCTGAGGCTGGTGATAGGCCAGAGCAACGCAGGAGTGTCTCCAGAGTGAACCCGGCAGCTGCACCGGCCCGGTCTGCCTCACACTCGCGTTCTCTCCTGGGTCGGGTGCTCAGAGGACGGACGACGACCGGTTACCTGTTTCTCGCACCGTCTCTTGTCCTGACTATTGTGATCATGCTCTATCCCCTGGGCTTCTCTTTAGTCGCTAGCTTCCAGCACTACGAGCTAGCCCGGCCGGATGAGCGCACATTCATTGGATTAGCCAATTACATCTGGGCGGTCCAGGTGCCAACATTCCCTCATTCGATCCTCTTGACGGTCATCTTTACCGTCGCAGCAGTGACGCTCGAGTTCCTGCTCGGTCTTGGCTTTGCTCTCCTGCTCAATCGCGAGTTCACGGGCCAAGGCATCGTGCGAGTGATCCTGATGTTGCCACTGTTCCTGACGCCATCGGTCGTTGGTCTCATGTTCCTGCGCCTATACTATCCAGGCGATGGGCTGATTATCCAGCTCCTCTCGCTTATCGGTGTGGACCGGAATTACCCGCTCCTCGGAAGCCCTTCAACTGCTCTGCCCGCAGTGATCTTCGTAGATGTCTGGCGCACTACACCGTTTATGTTCGTCGTCCTCCTGGCGGGGATGCAGGCGATCTCACCGGAGGTAGTCGAGGCCGCTCAGATAGATGGTGCGACAGGCTGGCAGATTCTCCGACATGTGACGCTCCCGCTGCTCACCCCACTCATCCTGATCGCGCTGACGATTCGAGGGATGGATGCTTTTCGTGAGTTCGACACTTTTCTGCTTCTCACCGGGGGCGGCCCAGGCGAGGCGACCGAGGTTATCTCGATCCTCGACTATCTGCTAGCCTTCCACTCCTATGACATCGGGCGAGCCTCGGCGGTTGCCTGGATCATTGTCCTGCTAGTGCTCGTGTTCAGTATCTTCTTCGTGAAGCGGCTGCGTGATCTGCAGGTAGAAGCGTGACAGCTGACAATAGGCGGAGGACTCGATGAGAGTGCCACATGTCGGATCAATCGTCCACGCGATCCTGATTTTCCTAGCCGTGGTCTGGTCTCTTGGCCCGCTTTACTGGATGGTTGCTACGGCGGTCATGCCGAGCGCCCTCGATCACGC
>JADGGD010000361.1 GCA_019690095.1 Chloroflexota bacterium | reverse complement strand
GCAGCGTCATATGTGTATAAGTGACAGGTGTGGCTGAGGGGGATGGAGACGGTGAAGGAGTGGGGGTCGCCGATGGAGTCGCGGTACTGGTCGCCGATGGAATGGTAGTTGGCGACACAGACGGAACTGGCAGTTCGGACGGCGAGGCTGTGGGAGTTGGTGACGGGGTGTTTGTCTCGGTCGCCGTGCCGGTTGCTGAAGTAGCCGATGGAGTGGCAGAGAAACTGGGGAGTACGGTGGAAGTCTCGGTTGGAGATGGAGAGGGGGACGGCGGCACGGTTGGTGTAGGAGTGCGGGTGGGCGTACTCGTCGGCACGGCCTGGAGGAATGGCACGGCGGGACGCGTCGGTGTGAGACCTGGCGTGGCGGTAGCGACGAACCTCGCGGACGGGCGAATCGTCGGGGTTGGCGCAGGCGGTGCAGCGGGGGACGATGGTTGGGAGACAGCGGGCGCAGTGGGCGCGGCGATCTGCGGCGTCGCGGCGCTCAGGACAGTCCGGCGGGGGATCGAGGCAGACCGGGCGGGGTTCGGCCGGTCTGCAGTATGCTCGGGAGGCGGCAAGGGAACGAGGATGTAGGGAACCGAGATTGGTGGCAAGGGGGAGGGACCGGCCAGAACACCCTGGCGGCGGTGACGCTCCTCATCATCCGACGCATCGGATGGAATCGCCGACGCGTGCGGGAGGAGACTGGACGAGTCATCGTCGATGTCACTGGCCAAACTGGTAGGCAGGCCGATCGTGCTTGCCACCAGCGGCACCAGGGCCATCGTACCGAGAAGCATCGGGAACCAGGAGGAATGCGCTCTCAGCCAGCAGGGTGATTGGTTGTGGCGCCGCAGTCTATCAGGCATTCTTGTGCTCGCCATTCTGCAGTGGTGAGCACAAGATTATACGCGGCCTATAGGATTCTTCAACTGCTGGCTTCGCTGCCTTCCGCAGACTGGTCATCCGCGCGGAGTACTGCGCGCATGGTGGCGAGGGCCCGCCGGCGGAGGGCGTTCACCTCTTGGCGCGAAAGGCCCAGCTCAGAGGCGACCTCACGGGTTCGGAGATTACGGAAGTACAGGCCGGCGATCACCGCACGCTGGCGCGGGGAGAGGCGCTCGAGGGCGCGGGCGATCTGGCGTCCCGGTGGGCCGTCAGGAAATCTATTCGACTGGCGGCGCTGGAGCGTGCGCTCCAGCGTTGGCTCGTCGGCGAGAATCTGGCGGCTGCGGCGGCGCCGCTCGGCCCGCAGAAAGCTGCGGAGCTGGTTGGAGAGGTGATGGAAGAGGTATGTGGTGAAGGCAGTGCCGGTCATCGGCGGAGCGTGCCGGACTGCCTCAAGGAAGATGCGCGCTGTTTCTTGAGCCAGGTCGTCGGCATCCAGCGCCGGTCCCGGCTCGAATGGCTGGGCGTGGATAATCTGCCGCACCAGGGGGGTGCAGGTATCCCAGAGATCGGCCAGCGCCGCGGCGTCGCCAGCGCGGGCCCGCGAGAGGAGCTCATCGGGAACGTGAATGGTTCGCGCCTGCACGATTGAAGACCTCCTTGGAGCTGGATCGAGGGCGATGAAGCGTCTCTTCTCACCTCCTAATCGTAGCGGCGAATAACCGCCACTACCTTTCCCTGGATCACGACGTCCGTGACGATGAGCGGCTCGAGGAAAGGATTGGCTGGCTGCAGTCGGATGTGCCCGCGCTCGCGGTAGAAGCGCTTGAGGGTCACACCGTTCCCGCCAAGCAAGGCCACGACGGTCTCCCCATTCTCGGCTGTGCTCTGGGGATGGACGATAACGTAGTCACCGTCGTGGATCCCGTCGCCGATCATGCTGTGGCCGCGCACGCGCAGGACGAAATTGCCGGGGTCGCGCGCAAGGCTTGCCTCGACCCACAGGTATTCGGTCGGGTCTTCGATCGCCTCGATCGGCTGACCCGCGGCGATCGTACCGACCACAGGCAGGCGAAAGACCCGTGGCATGTCAGAGATGCTGGCCGGCTGGATGATCTCCAGACTGCGCCAGGCGTGGGGATTGCGGCGCAGGTAGCCCTTTTTCTCGAGGGCTACCACGTGGGCCAGGGCCGCGGTGGCCGAGATGCCCATGGCCTGGCCGATCTCCTGGATCGACGGAGAGACCCCGTGTTCCTCGATATACCGGCTGATCATCTGGAGCACTGCTTTCTGGCGTTCGGTCAGTCGACGGTCCACAGCTTCCTCCGCCAAGTATTATATAGAATAAAACACTACTATTTGCCC
>JADGGD010000360.1 GCA_019690095.1 Chloroflexota bacterium | reverse complement strand
CTCACGCGAAACGCTGCTACGGTACTACGAGGATGCCAGAGCCTGCTGGATCTCTTCCATCGATACCGTGCGCACCGTCTGGTAGAAGGTCAGGTGGTAGCCGTTAGGATCGGCGATCGTGAAGGTGCGATCGCCCCAGAACTGGGTCTGGAGATCTGTCACCACGGAAGCACCCGCGCGCACCACGGTATCGCGGTACTGATCGATGTCGCCTTCGACCTCAATGTAGAGCTCGACCCCGTTGCCCCATGGAGGGACACAGTGGGGACAGTCGCCGGCCAGCGCAAAATCGAGCGCGACCGCGCCCCTCCGGGCCATACCGTGCACTGGCTTGCCATCCGGGCCGCGCACGGCGCTGGCCTCCGGGAACCCGAGGACGTCCCGATAAAATGCGATCGTCGCATCGATATCGCGGACGGTCAGAACTGGACTGATGCGCTTCACCCTTTTCTCCTGTTGGGATATGCGTCGGCCGGTGCACCATCGCCGCACGACCATCGTACTACCAGAACAGGTGTTTGTATATGAGAGAACTATTAAAATCCGAGGCGTTATCGCCCGCATCATTGACGGTCAGGGGGACGGGCGGCTTTCAGGGGAGGATCAGGAGCTTGCCAAACTGTCGGCGTTCTTCCAGCATTTGCTGAGCAGACGCGACACCGTCCAGTCCAAAGCAGGCGTGGATCACCGGCTTCAGGCGCCCCTCGGCGACGAGGCGGAGGACGGTCCGGAGCTCGGCGCGGCTGCCGCCGTAGGAGCCAATCAGCTGGAGTTGCTTGGCGAAAAGGTGCCAGAGGTTCGTCGCGCCCACGGTACCACTCGTCGCACCGCAGATGACCAGACGGCCGTTGCGCGTGAGGGCGGCGACGCTCTGCTCCCAGGTCGCTGCCCCGACGTGCTCAACGACGACATCAACCCCACGCCGGTCGGTCAGGCGCCGGACCTCGGCGAGCAGATCGTGCGCCTGGTAGTTAACCACCGCGTGTGCGCCGAGCTCCCGGGCACGGGCGAGCTTCTCGTCCGTACTCGCCGCCGCGATCACCCGGGCACCGGTCAGGCAGGCGATCTGAATCGCGGCTGACCCCACACCGCTCCCAGCAGCCAGGACAAGGACCACCTCGCCGGGACGGAGCCGGGCTCGCGTCACGAGCATATGCCAGGCGGTCAGCATGGACAGCGACACCGCCGCCGCGTCTTCTGGCGACAGGCCCTCCGGCAGCGCCACCAGGTTCGCCGCCGGAACGCACACGAACTCGGCGAAGCCGCCGTGCCGTCCCAACCCGATGATATCGCCGCGCCGACAGACCGTTTCCTCGCCGGCCAGGCAGTACTCGCAGCGGCCGCAGAACAGGTACGGAGCAACCGCGACCTGCTGACCCGGCTGGATGTCGGTTGACGCTTCCGGTCCAAGGGCGACGACCTCACCCGCGACCTCGCACCCACCGATATGCGGAAGTGGGGGCTTAATCGGGGTTTCGCCCCGGCGCACGAGCAGATCCAGATGATTAACCCCACACGCCCGGACGCGCACCAGCGCCTCGGTCGGGCCGGGCCGTGGATCGGGCATCTCCGCAATGCGCAGGACCCCTGGGCCGCCAAACTCCTGGAAGACCGCCGCCCGCATTGGTCACGTCCTTACCGCAGCTTGCCCCGCCCGAGGATCGGCCAGACTTGTTCGACGATGCCATTGCGAATCGCATACATCTCGTCGTGCAGATAGGTCGTGAAGTCAGAATACCCGACAATAAACTCGATCTTGTCTCCCACCCGGATCGCATCATTCGGCCGATCGAGATCAATCGTACCGTGCTCGGCGGAGAGGCGGAGCCGCTGAACCCCTTCGATCCCCAGGGGCCGCGGCATCCCCTGGTTGCCGTTCATGGTCTTATGGCCTGCGTCCACGACGATCCGGGTCGCGGTCGGGCGGCTGATAACGGTCGCGATAATCGTCATGGCGAACTCGTGGTCGACGCCGTAGTCCTCAGCATAATGGATGTCGTGGAAGATGCCGCCGCCAGCCTGGATCTCGGTCACGCCTGGCACGGTACAGGTAACCCAGTACGTGCCGGTTCCACCGCAGGAGACGATCGCCGCGGGCAGGCCGGCCGCGCGGCAGCGCTCGGCACTCTCGACCAGGCGTCCTACATCGCGGAAGATAACCTCGCGCTTCTTCTCCGGATCGAGGATTGTCGTCGCGTGCGCCTCCCAGGCCATCAGCCCGCTGTAGCGCAGGCCGGGGAGC
>JADGGD010000359.1 GCA_019690095.1 Chloroflexota bacterium | reverse complement strand
CCACTGCGGGACGAGGTAACACAGGTGGCGCTGCTGGCCCGTGTACTCCTGCGTGATCTGCAGTTCCAGCATTTGGTTGGTGCGGGTGAGACCGCCGAACAGGGGCGACACCGGTTCCCGGACTTGAAAGTCCATCGGCCCGTTCTTAATCTGGAGGATGACGTTGTCGCGGAACATGCCGTCGAGCGGCATAAAGTGGTCGTACGCCGCCCGGGCGCGGTCCGTCTTGCGATCCCGCCAGTCCTGCAGGCAGTTGTAGACGAAGCAGCGCCAGATGACGATGCCGCCGAACGGCGCGAGCGCATCCGCCAGCATGTTGGCGCCCTGGGCGTGATCGCGCCCATAGGTGAACGGCCCGGGCCGGAACTCGGAGTCGGCCTTGACGAGAAAGCCGCCGAAGTCGGGGATGTACTGGTAGATGGTGCGAGCGGTCTCCCGCCACCACCGGGCGACGTCCGGATGGAGCGGGTCGGCGGTCGGCAGGCCGCCCACCTCGATGGGACTGGCGAAGTTCACGGACAGGAACACGCGGATGCCGTACGCGCGGAACACGTCCGCGATCCGAGCCAGGTCGGGCAGGTATTCTTCCGTGATGAACCGCGTTTCCGTGGCGTGGACGTTGACGTTGTTCAGCGCCACCGCGTTGATGCCGACGGAGGCGAGCAGCCGCGCGTACGCGCGGATACGCGGGTTGTCGGCGAGGACGCGCCCCTCGCGGAAGAAGATGGAACGGCCCGCGTAGCCGCGCTCCACCGATCCGTCGGCGTTGTCCCAGTGGTTGAGCATGCGCAGGGGGTTGACCGGATGTTCGCACGCGGCCAAACCAGAAAGCGGCGTCCCCAGCGTCAGCCCGCGCAACAGGTGAAAGACCCCGTACAGCACGCCGGCCTCATCGCCGCCGACGACGAAGATGGCGGGTGCTGCGCCTTGGGGAGATCGGTCATCCGGCGTCTCCATCACATGGAGGAGAAATCCTTCCCGCCCAAGTTCAGCCAGGCGTGCCGCCGGGAGCAGCGTCGCCCACGGGGCGCGCAAGGCGGCCGCGCGCGTGGCGACAATGACACCGGCTGCCCGCCAGTCCGCGGCTTCTGTGACCGTCCTCCCCGTGAGGGAAGATAGCCCCTGCCGCAGTTCCGCACGGGCGGTCGCGAGCAGCGGGTGCAGCGGGCCGGCGACGTGGACAGCAGTCAGCCGCGCGAACAGGCGCGTGAGATCGCCGCGGCTTGGCGGGATGAACCGCAACCAGCATGGATCGGCGGCCGCTTGACGCGCAGCGTCGTCGGCCGGGGTACGTGACGGATGCAGACCGGGTGTCTCGGACATGGCATGGCCGACCTCCTGCAGTTAAATGTACCCGTTGGCGAGCCAGCCGCCGTCCACGACCAGCGTCGTCCCGGTCACATACCGGCTGTCCTCGCTGGCGAGAAACAAGGCGGGGCCGACCAAGTCTTCCGGCTTGCCGAGCCGGCCAAGCGGGATGCGCGCCTCCAGCTTCTCCGGCTGGTGGACGCCGCGCTTGACGTACTGATCGAAGATTTCGGTCCAAATGAACCCAGGCGTGATGTTGTTGACGCGGATGCCGTGCCGGGCCCATTCCACCGCCAGGTTTTGCGTCAACTGCATCACGCCGCCCTTGCTGGCCGCGTACGCCGCCCGGCGCGGGATGGCGGCGTGGGCGGTGATGGAGGTGATGTTGATGATGCTGCCGCCGCGGCCTTGCTGAATCATCCGGGCGCCGGCGTGCTTGCAGAAGTAGAACGTGCCGTACAGGTTGATCCGGAGGCAGCGGTCCCAATCGTCGTCCGTCAATTGGTGGCTGTCGGCCGCGATCGAGACACCTGCGCAGTTGACCAGGATGTCGATCCCGCCGAAATGCTGTACCACCTTTGCGATGGCCGCGATGGCGTCGTCCTCACGGCTGACGTCGCCGACGATGGGCAGGACTTCGGCGCCGGTCTCCTCCTGGATGCGGCGCGCGCGGGCCAAGAGTTCCGCCTCCGTCCGCGCCAGGACGGCGACGCGGGCCCCCTCCGCCGCAAACCCGCGGGCGATGGCGGCGCCGATGCCGCGGCCGCCGCCGGTGACGAGGGCGATTTTACCTTGAAGGCGCATGGACTTCGTCTCCTTCCGCTTCGGGGTTCGGGCGTTCCGCCTGCACAGGCGCGGACGGGCCGGATGGTGCGGATGCTGCGGCGCGGCTTGACGCAGCTTCGGCCGCCGCACCCGAGGCGGCCACGTCAGGGTCGGCCCAGTCT
>JADGGD010000075.1 GCA_019690095.1 Chloroflexota bacterium | reverse complement strand
ATTCGGGACTGCATGGCGCGCCCCGTTATTGTGGACGGCCGCAATGTCTATGACCCTGCCCTGATGGCTGAGCTCGGATTCACCTACCTTTCGATTGGACGGCCGCCAGTGAAGCCGGCTACCGTCCAGCCGGCCCGCGCCGCCTCTTGAGATGACGGCGGCTCCGCGCCCGGAGCGGCCGTCCGGGGATGACCGCTCGCTTCGCGTTCGGCCGCTGACGCCGGCCGATCTACCGTCTTTTCTCGATCTCATCTCGGCGCTGGCTGAGTACGAGCATCTGCCGCCGCCGGACGCGGCCGCTCGGGAGCGGCTGATCCGTGACGCACAGGCCAGGCCGCCGCGCTTCCAGGCCCTGGTTGCCGAGCGCCGCGGCCGGCTGGTTGGCTACGCGGTGTTCTTCCCCACCTACTCCACCTTCCTGGCAAAGCCCACCCTGTATATCGAGGACCTCTTCGTTCTGCCTGGTGAACGTCGCACCGGGGTCGGGCGTGCGCTAGTGAGGGCGCTGGTGCGCGAAGCGATCCGGTGGGAGTGCGGACGAGTGGAATGGCAGGTACTGACCTGGAACGCGCCGGCGATCGCGTTCTACGAGTCGCTCGGCGCACGCCGCCTGGATGAGTGGCGAACCTACCGCCTGACAGCTGATCAGTTCGAGCGTCTCGCCTTCCCAGCAGAGCTAACAGGACGAGACGGCCCCGACCGCCGGGAGTAATCTCGACCGGAGATCGTGCGGACGGATGATCCTGCCGGTCAGGGGGGCGGGAAAAACGGGAAGAGCTGGCGCAGCTCGTCCTCGGATGGCTGGGCACCGTACTCGCAGATCTCAAAGGCCTCCGCGTACTGGATCTCCGCGGCGCGACTTGCACCATACCAGCGAGCCAGAACAGCGCGAAAGCGGTCAGCGACGCTGGCAAAGCGTGCACGGTAGCGGTCGGCCAGCCAGGCTCGGCGTGCCGCAGGATCGGTCGGGACAGTCTCCAGCTGGCCGGCGTTGTACGGAAGCCATTCATATACCTGGGAGACGTGGCAGTCCAGGGCCGCGAGCTTGCGATCGATCACCGGTCCCACGTCGACTGCGACGTCCGGGGTGAACGGATAGGGATGGCGAAAGCGGTCACTGACGTATGCGATGACCGGATTCCGCGGGAGGTGATCGGTCAGGGCGACGATGTTGGGGACGGTGACCATGTAGGCAGCGTCCTGAACGAGGATCGCAGTATAGCGGTGATCCGGGTGGTAGTCATTCGGGCGCGGCGTCAGGATGAGGTCCGGCTGGAACTCGCGGATGATGCGGATAACCTGCCGCCGATTGGGTAGCGAGGGTTCGAGCTCGCCGTCATGGTTGTCGAGCACCTGGTACTCGACGAGCCCGAGGACACGGGCTACGGCCTGGGCTTCCGCGAAGCGGCGGCGGGCAAGCTCGACCCCGCCGATCTCGTGGTGACCGGCATCCCCGTTGGTCAGCGAAACGAACTTCACCCGGTGCCCGAGCTGGCTGTACAGGGCGGCGACGCCGCCAGCTGAGAAGTCCGGGTCGTCGGGGTGCGCACCGAAGACAAGGATATTGAGCGGACGCGGCTGGCTCACGGGCTCCTCCCGGTGCGAGAAAGTGCATCGATGGCATTCTAACAGTCGCTATGCGGTGTGCCAACGCCGCTCCCTTCCCGCGGCCTGTGTTACCATTGGATCGCTATCATGATGCCGAGATCACCGCCGCGCGGCCGGTCCAGCGGGGTGGGCCGGGGTAGTCAGTGGACTATCGGGTAAGGAGAGTGAGGGCATGAATATCTGTCTGGTAGGATATGGATCCATCGCACGCGCCCACGTCCAGGCGCTGGCCGGGGAGAAGGATGTCGTCCTGCGGACGGTTATGGGACGTCTGGCCGAGCCAGCCGCTGAGTTCGCACGGGAGTTTGGCTTCCAGCGGTCTACGACAGACCTCGATGATGCCCTCGATGACCCGGCGCTCGATGCGGTGATCATCGCCTCCCCAACCGATCTCCACGCCGCGCAGGCCGAACGCGCCCTTCAAGCTGGCAAGCACGTCCTGGTCGAGATTCCCCTTGCCACCAGCCTCGCTGAGGTCGATGCCCTCGACGCGCTCGCGCGGGCCAACGGACGCTGCCTGATGGTCTGCCACACTCAACGCTACTATCCGCCACTGGTCGAGGCCCGCCGTTGGATTGTCGAAGGACGTCTCCAGGTGTACCACGTCCTGGCTCGCTACGCCTTCCTGCGGCGGGAGAACGTGAACTGGGCTGGCCGCCGTCGGAGCTGGACGGATAACCTCCTCTGGCACCACGGCTGTCACGCCGTGGATACGGTTCTCTGGCTTCTCGGCGTTCAGCAGGTCGCGGTCCAGAGCCAGGTGGCGCCGCCGAGCCATCACCTGAATATCCCGATGGATCTGGACATCCTCATGCGAACACCCGCCGATCAGCTTATTGCGGTGAGCATGTCGTACCACGCGATGCTGAAATACAACGAATATCTGCTGATCGGCGAGGAGACCACGCTTCTGGCAACGGACAGTCGCCTGGTGGGGCCGTCCGGCCCGATCCTGGAGGTGAGCACGTTCGCGCCGGGCGATGGGCCTATTGCCCGCCAGGATCGGGAATTCCTGGCCGCGATCCGGGAAGGGCGCGAGCCGGCCATCAGCGCGCAGTCGGTTCGGCCGGCGATGGCTGTGCTCCAGGCGGTGCAGGACCAGATCGGAGTGCAGTCGGATGCGCGTCCTCTGCATTGATGTCGGCACCGGAACCCAGGATATCCTGCTCTTCGACAGCGAGCAGGAGCTGGAGAACTGCATTCAGCTTATTCTGCCGTCACCAACGCGCCTCGTCGCTGAGCGGGTCCGTCGGGCCACGGCCCGCGGACAATCGGTCCTGCTCGAGGGGCGGACGATGGGAGGAGGACCATGCGCCTGGGCGGTAGAGGAGCACATTCGAAAGGGATTGACGGCTTATGCGACCCCCGATGCCGCGCGGACCTTCGATGATGAGCTCCCGAAGGTCGAGCGGATGGGCGTCCGGATCGTGTCCGAGGACGAGGCGGCAAGCCTGGTCGGGGTCGAGCGCATTGCCATGCACGATCTGGATCTGCCGGCAATCACAGCAGTCCTCGAGCGTTTCGGCGTCGAGCCGCGATTCGATGCGATCGCCGTGGCTGTCTTTGACCACGGCAATGCGCCGCCCGGCGTGAGCGACCGCGCGTTCCGCTTCGAATACATCGCCGAGGTTGTCCGGGCGAATGATCTGACCGCATTCGCGTACCTGCGGGAGGCGATTCCGGAGCGGCTCACGCGGATGCGAGCAGTGGCGGCAGACGCCCCGCCTGAGATCCCGCTCCTGGTGATGGATACCGGCCCGGCGGCGGTGGTCGGGGCGCTCGAGGATCGGCATCTGCGGCAGATCCCGCGGGTGCTGGTGGCGAATCTCGGCAACTTTCACACGCTAGCATTCCACCTTGCCGAGGGACGGGTCGTTGGCCTGTTCGAGCATCACACGGGCCTGCTGTCGTGCGAGAAGCTTGATGGGTATCTCGATCAGCTTGCCGCGGGCACGATCTCAAACGAAGTCGTCTTCGCAGATATGGGCCATGGAGCGCTGGTGATCGAGCCGGTGCACGAGCGCCCGACTTTCCTTGGCGTCACTGGTCCGCGCCGCGGTCTTCTCTCCGGCTCCCGCTATCATCCTTACCTGGCCGTTCCGCACGGGCACATGATGCTGGCCGGCTGCTACGGCCTCCTGCGTGCCCTGGCAGCGCACCGCCCTGATCTGGCGCCGGCGATCGAAGCCCGCCTGGGCCCGCGCGCCTCCTGATCGCCTCTCTCGGACCGGGCCTTCTCGCAGTAGCTCAGACGGCGATCGGCACAACTCGATCGATCGCCATTGCGGCGAAGAGCAATGCCAGATAGAGGTTCGAGTAGTTGAAGAGTTGCCGCGCGCGTGCGTTTGATCTCTCCCGCACCAGGCGGACGGCATAGTAGATCAGCCCGCCACCAAGTACGAGCGCCGACGGCAGGTAGATGAAGCCAAGCGTCCGGCTGCTGGCGGCGAGCATGGTCACCGCGACCAGCAGGATAGAGTACAGGAGAATCTGCCGTCGGGTCTCGTCCTCTCCCACGACGAGCGGTAGCATCGGCACCCGGGCCTGCGCGTAATCCTGAGTGGTCAGGAGCGAGAGGGCCCAGAAGTGGGGCGGGGTCCAGAAGAAGATAACGGCGAACAGGTACAGCGGCAGAAGATCAATCCGGCCTGTCACCGCGGCCCAGCCGACGACCGGCGGGAGCGAGCCGGCCGCTCCCCCGATGACGATGTTCTGTGGGGTCGATCGCTTCAGGAGACGCGTGTAAATCAGGACGTAAAACAGGAGACCGGCAAGGGCGAGGAGCGCGCTCAACGTGTTGGTAAATGTATTCAGGACGATAAAGGAGAACCCCCCGAGCAGCATGCCGAAGAGGAGGGCATGCTCCGGGTCAATCCGCCCACGGGGAAGTGCGCGCCGTCGGGTGCGCCGCATCAGGCTGTCGATATCGCGATCGAGGTAGCAGTTGATAGCGTTAGCGCCGCCTGCCGCCGCTGCTCCGCCAATGAGCGTGGCCAGGGCGATGCCCAGAGGCGGCAGGCCGCGTGCGGCCATGACCATCCCGCCGAGGGTCGTGATTAAGAGCTCGACGATGATCGCGGGCTTGGTGAGATTGACATAGGCGCGGATCGCCTCGCGCCAGGGTGACCGGGCCGGCACCGGGCTGCTCACCTCGGCAGGGGCCTGGTCGGCCCGGGCCAGCGGGAAGCCTGCGAGCACGGCGAGCGCGATGAGATCGCCCCAGAATGCGGTGGTAATAACCAGATGAAGAGGGACGAGGGAGGGAAGGTCCGGCCATCGGACGAGCCCCGCGCCGAGGGCGATCTGGGCCACCAGAAGTCCGAGACCGCTGAAAGCCGTCTGATGTAGTGCTCGATCGCCTGGCCGCGCCCATCGAGCCCGGAGTACCAGCGCAAGGAAGGAGAGGGTGACCAGTCCGGCCAGGATCCGGTGCGCAACGCTGGCGCTGGCCAGTCCATCAGACGGGATCTGGAAGCCATTGCCACACAGAGGCCAGCTGGCGCAGGTCGTGCCGCCGGCGGGGACCAGGGCGCCTGCCAGCACCTCCCCCGCAGTCAGGGATGCGGTCAGCAGAGCGAGGAGGGTAAAGCCGTCGAACGTGGGATGCCGCCGCGGGTCACCGATCCACCGGGCGCTGGCGGCGATGATCGTGACCGTTCCGAAGAGGATCAGCGCCATGATAAGGTGGGCTGTGACGATCGTCGGTGCCAGGGAAGAGGTTACGGTGAAAGCCCCCAGGGCGATTTGCACTGCCAGGAGCACGACCGCGATCAGCGATGGGACGAGGAGCCAGGGCTCCTGGCGGTGGCGGAGCCAGGCGTACAGGGCAGTCAGAACGACCAGGGCGCTAACGATTGACGTCACGAGGCGGTGAGAGAAGTCGATCAGCGGCTCGAGAGCGAAGGGGGGAATGATCTGCCCCTGACAGGTGGGCCAGTCAGGACAGGCCGCGGTCGGTGCAACGGCCCGGAGGATTGCCCCTAGAACGATCAGGAGGAAGGTTGCCAGGACAGTCGCTTGCGCGAGACGTTGGATCGGTCGCATCCTCTTTACACCATCCACGTTCCGCGCCCAGTCGAGATTATGCCATTCGCTCGCTGCCTCGTCAAACCGGTGCGGGAGCGAGCGCGGAGGCGGGCTGACCTTGACAACCAGACGGGGTTTGCCTAATATAGAGCACGGCCCGCCCAGGCGCGGAGGACGCGGGAGTATTAGAGTGCATCCACCGTAAGAGTGCGGTGGGTCGCGATGCCATTTCACAATGGCGCACCGGTCGTCGCGCCGCTTGGGGAAGGAGCGCATGGCTTCTCGGGTCCACCTTCTGCGAAGAAATCCCCTCGTCTGGATTCCGCTCGCTGGTCTCCTTGCTCTTCTCATCTCGGGATGCGGAGCTGGTCCACAGAGCGCGCTTGCGCCGGCCGGCCCGGTAGGGATGCGCGAAGCCGGGTTGTATAATCTCATCTTCTGGATGGCCGTGGTTGTCTTCGTCCTCGTCGAGGGGCTCCTGCTCTTTACGGCCCTGCGCTTCCGCCGCCGGACGAGTGACGGGATACCGTCGCAGATTCACGGCAATACCCGGCTTGAGATTGTCTGGACGATCATTCCAGTGCTGATCCTGATCGTGATCGCTGTTCCCACGATCACGACCATCGCATCGGCCTCGACCATTCCGCAGGGGCCGGATGTGCTCAAAGTGACGGTAATCGGTCACCAGTGGTGGTGGGAGTTCCGCTACCCCGATCTGGGCATCGTCACGGCAGACGAGATGCATATCCCGGTGGGGACGAAGGTAGCGCTGACGGTTGAGTCGGCAGACGTTATCCATTCGTTCTGGGTGCCCCGCCTCGCAGGGAAGATCCAGGCGATCCCGCGGCGGCAGAACGAGATGTGGCTGCAGGGTGACGAGATCGGGGAGTTCTACGGGCAGTGTTATCAGCTGTGTGGAACCTCCCATGCGAATATGCGCTTCCGCGTCTTCGTGCAGTCAAAGGCGGATTTTGACGCCTGGGTGAAGGATCAGCAGGCTGTCCCGGCGCCGCCGACTGACCCGGAGGCGGCGAAGGGGGCGCAAATCTTCCAGTCGAAGGCGTGCGTGGGCTGCCACACGATCGCCGGTACGAATGCCAAGGGCACGATCGGCCCGAACCTGACCCACTTCGGCAGTCGGACAACCATCGCCGGAGCCATGCTGGAGAAGACGGATGCGAATCTGGCGATGTGGCTGCACGACCCGCCCGGGGTCAAGCCCGGGAGTATCATGCCCAATCTGGGGCTGACCGATGACGAGATCAAGGCGCTGGTGGCCTACCTGGATAGTCTGAAGTAGACGCCAGGCGCAGGTGCAGGAAGAGGAGGCAGAACGATGGCTACCGCGGAGCATGCCGCGACGACTCCCCAGCCGGGTCACCGGCACTACGAGGGAATCTGGAGCTGGATCTTCACGGTCGATCACAAGAAGATCGGCGTCATGTACGGCGTCACGGCGGTCTGCTTCTTTCTCATCGGCGGGATCGAGGCACTCCTGATCCGGTCCCAGCTGATGTTCCCGAATGGGAAGGTGGTCTCACCGGATCAGTTCAATGAGCTGTTCACGATGCATGGGACCACGATGATCTTCCTCGCCTTGATGCCGCTAAGTGTCGCGTTCTTCAATATCGTGGTGCCACTCCAGATCGGCGCACGGGATGTGGCCTTCCCGCGCCTGAATGCCTTCAGCTACTGGGTCTACCTCTTCGGTGGCCTGCTGCTCAATGCGAGCTATCTCTTTGGTGGGGCGCCGAACGCGGGGTGGTTCGGCTACGCCAATCTCACCGAAGTCCCGTATAACCACTCATCCTACGGGATCGACTTCTGGATTCTGGGCCTCCAGATCCTGGGCGTGTCGTCTATGGCCGGCGCGTTCAACTTCCTGGTGACGATCATCAACGCGCGGGCTCCCGGCATGACGTTCATGCGCATGCCGCTCTTCACCTGGATGACCCTGGTCACCTCGTTCCTGCTCATCCTGGCCTTTCCGGTGATCACTGTCGCGCTGGTCGAGCTGATGTTCGATCGCCTCTTCGCGACCAACTTCTTCAACCCGGCGGCTGGGGCCGAGCCGATCCTCTGGCAGCATCTGTTCTGGCTGTTTGGGCATCCAGAGGTCTACATCCTGATCCTGCCGGCGATGGGCATTATCTCTGATGTCCTGCCCACGTTTGCCCGGAAGCCCCTCTTCGGCTATCCGGTCGTCGCCTACTCGGGTGTGGCTATCGCCTTTATGTCGTGGGGCGTGTGGGCGCACCACATGTTCTCGGCCGGGCTTGGGCCGGTGGCTGACGCGGTGTTTTCGGTGACGACGATGCTGATCGCGGTCCCCACGGGGATCAAGATCTTCAACTGGATCGGAACCCTGTGGGGCGGATCCATCAACTTTAAGACGCCGCTCCTCTTCGCGCTTGGCTTCATTGCCATGTTCACGATCGGTGGCTTGAGCGGCGTGATGCTGGCCTCGCCCCCGGCGGACTGGCTGGAGAACGATACCTACTTCGTGGTGGCTCACATCCACTACGTGCTGTTCGGTGGGACGATCTTCGGACTGTTCGCAGGCATCTACTACTGGTTCCCGAAGGTGACCGGTCGGCTCCTCGATGAGCGGCTCGGGCAGATCCACTTCTGGCTGATGCTGATTGGCATGAACGTGACGTTTGCGGGCATGCACGTCCTCGGTATGGAGGGGATGCCGCGACGGATCGCGACCTATCCGCCCGGGATGGGCTGGGACACCTGGAACTTCATTGCCACGATTGGGGCGTTCACGATCGCGGTCAGTATGCTGGTTTTCATCTACAACTTCTTCGCGAGTGTCCGCCACGGTCAGGTGGCTGGGCCGGATCCGTGGGACGGTCGGACGCTGGAGTGGAGCATCCCGTCGCCGCCGCCGCCGTACAACTTCGCCCGGATCCCGATCGTGCGGGCGCGTGATCCATTCTGGGTTCAGAAGTATGGTGATGCGGGCCACGGCCACGGTCGGGTCGTGCCGATGCCGGTGGCTGGCGGGGCACACGATGCCGAGGAGGCACGCGCGGACGAGCACGGCGAGGGAATCCACATGCCGGATCCCTCGTACTATCCGATCGTCGCGGCGTTCGGTCTGGCGGTCATGCTCGCGGGCGTGATCCTGACCAACCTGATCCTGGGGAATCCGCCTGGTACCCAGCCGGCCTGGCCGCCTTCCTGGGTGGCGTTCGTCGGCCTGCTGGTGTTCCTGTACGGCATCTACGGATGGGCCCTGGAGCCCGTCAGCGGGCACTCGTCGTAAGGGGGTAGCGAGGTGGCGGAAGCGTCGCTCGGCGGACATGCGGCTGCAGTCGAGACCACGACCGGTCTTGACCACCGCAAGATGGTGATGTGGGCATTCCTGGGCTCGGAATGCCTGTTCTTCGGATCGCTGATCTCGACCTACCTGGTCTACCGGAACCGGAGCCTGACCGGACCGTTCCCCCAGGATACCTTTGATATCCCTTATACCTCTGTCAGCTCCTTCGTCCTGCTGATGAGCAGTCTGACGATGGTGCTGGCGCTGGCCGCGATTCAGCGGGGCAACGTGCGCGGGATGCGAACGTGGCTCGTGGCCACCGGCCTGCTGGGAAGTGTGTTCCTGGGAGGGCAGGTCTATGAGTTCACCACGTTCATCGCGCATGGTCTTTCCTTGAGCCGGAACCTCTTTGGGACGACCTTCTTCGTTCTGACCGGCTTCCACGGCGCGCACGTGACGGTTGGCGTCATCATCCTGTTCTCGCTTTTCCTGAACTCGCTCCGGGGAAAGCTCACGCGTGAGAACAGTCTGGTCGTCGAGCTGGCTGGTCTCTACTGGCACTTCGTGGATGTGGTCTGGGTAGTGATCTTCACCGTGGTCTACCTTCTTCCCTATTGAGCCGCTCAGGGAGTGTGGTGATGCAGACAGACGTTGCCGGGACAGCCAAGGCCCGCGCGAAGGAGCGTGCCCATCCGCACCCGATGGAATATGTGAAGGTCGCGATCGTTCTGGCGATCATCACCGGGGCGGAGGTTGCGGTATACTACCAGGAGGCGCTGCGGTCGGTGCTCGTCCCGATCCTGCTGATCCTGTCAGCGTCGAAGTTCAGCCTGGTCGCGATGTTCTACATGCATCTGAAGTTCGACAGCCGGCTGTTCTCGGCGCTCTTCACCGGTCCGCTTGCCCTGATTATCGCGGTCCTGGTCGCACTGCTGGCGCTCTTCCACCGCGTGCTCCTCGGTGTCTGAGTCGCGCGTTCCGACCAGGGTCTCCGGAGAGGTTGCTGTGACAGCGTGGTCACCTGCGAGCTGGTCGTTCGAGCCCGGGGTCGTTGGAGGGATTGGAGCGCTGAGCCTGGCGTACATCATCGGCGTCTGGCGGGCGCGGCCGCGATCGATCTGGGATGAGCATGTAGTGTCGGTCGGCGAGGCGGCTGCGTTTGGGTCGGCGATTATCCTGCTGGTGGTCGCCCTGATTTCGCCGCTGGATACGCTCAGTTCCTATCTCTTCAGTGCACATATGCTCCAGCATATGCTTCTGGTGTATATTGTGCCGCCTCTTCTGCTGGTTGGCACGCCGCGGTGGCTCCTGGAACCGCTGCTGGCAGTGCCACGGGTTCGCGATGTCGCACGGGTGGTGACGGGGCCCATCCCGGCGATCATCATTTTTAATGCCGTCCTGGTGGTCTGGCATATGCCGGAGGCATGGCAGGCGGCTCTCGTGGACGATCAGATCCACGCATTCGAGCATCTCTGCTTCCTCGGCGCGGGCATCATTGCCTGGTTCCCGATCTTCAGTCCGGTCCGAGTTGTGCCGCGCCTCTCTTACCCGGGACAGATGGTGTACCTGTTTGTTCAATCGCTCGTTCCGGCGGTTGTCGGTGCGTTTATTACCTTTTCCGGTAGTGTCATCTATCCACTGTACTCTGGCGTGCCCAAGCCATGGGGGTTGTCGCCCCTGGTGGATCAGCAGCTGGCCGGTCTCCTGATGAAATTGCTGGGAACGATCTTCCTGTGGATCCTGGTCTCGGTACGCTTCTTCCAGTGGTTCGGTCACGAGGAGCACGAGATCGAGAAGATTGTGGATGACTCGTCTCTGAGCCAGACATCGTGATCGCTGTCAATGGGCGGTCACGGGCGGATCACGGAGGGAATTCTTCGGAGGTTCAGATACTGGCATGAATCGCCACTTGCTCCCGCTCGTTATTCCGATCACCGCAATCATCAGCGCGCTGGCGGTCGTGTTTATCATCTCGCGGATCCTGCTGTTTTTCTGGTCCTCGGTCTCCAAGGAGATCACGCCCTTTGTGGCGCTGGCCATCGCGGCGGCGATCCTGGTTGGTGCGACGATTGTTTCCCGCCTCGTATCGAGTAGCGAATCGGATGACGTGTCGTCAGAGGCGCCGACACACTAGGGAGGCATTCCGCTCCTTGACATGACGAGGGATCACCGCCTATATTAGCGGCGGATCCGCCTCTCGGGCGCGGCGAACCGCTGAAACTCGGACGAGGGCACATCTCTTGGAGCTCCGAAAGACAGTCACACTGATCGAGGATACCCTGATCGAGGACGGCCGCACGCTTCCCCAACCGATCCGGCGCGTTGCCCAGATCGCAGTCGTGCGCAATCCGCTCGCCGGGCGCATTGAGGAGAACCTGGAAGAGCTCGTGCGCGACGGCGAGGATCTCGGGCGGTTCCTGGCCAAACGTGCTGTGGAGCTGCTCGATCGCGGCCGGATTACTCTCCTGGGCAAGGGGGCAATCATCGGAGAAGACGGAGAGCCCGAGCACGGGCAGGCAATCCTTTACCCGCGCTTCGCCGCCGCGGTTCGGGAGACGCTCGGGCTCGATCACGCCAGTACGCTGAGCGAAAAAATGATCGCCGGGCCCGGCGCGGCGCTGAAGATCCGACTTCGCCGGATCGACAACCCTCTCGACAGCGCCGAGGGGGTCATGGAACTGCGTGTCCCTGGCTCGCCAGCTCCCGATGAGATCCTGGTTGCACTCGTTGTAGCGGGCCCGAGCCAGGCCAGTAGCCGATAAGCCGTGTTGCCGTGAGCATCGTCTCGGAAGCGGCCGGTCTCGCACGTGATCTGCGACGGCGGCTCGGGGGCACTGCGCTCGTTCTTGACGACCCGAACCAGCTCGAATGCTATGCCTATGATGCCTCGTTCGAGGCGATGCTCTGCCCGCGGTTGCCGTGGGTAGTCGTTCAGCCGCGGACGACAGAGGACGTCTCCCGCACGCTCGCCTTCGCCTCTGAGCGGCGGATTCCGGTGACGGCCCGTGGCGCGGCAACCGGGCAGGCCGGCGGCGCGCTGCCTGTTCTGGGCGGGATCGTTGTCGATCTGAGCCGGATGAACCGAATTCTCGAGCTGGATGCCCCCAATCTCCAGGTATTCGTCGAGCCCGGCGTCGTTCACGCCGATCTCAACGCCTTCCTCGCTCCGCACGGTCTCATCTTTCCGCCGGATCCGGGAAGCAGTCGGATGTGCACCGTGGGCGGTATGGTGTCCAACAACTCGCGGGGCATGCGCGCGATCAAGTACGGCTGTACCGGAGACTATGTGCTCGGGCTCGAGGTCGTCTTGGCAAACGGGCAGGTGATCACGACCGGCTCGGTGGGGTCGCGTGCCCTGCAGTCGTCATCCGGCTTCGAACTGACGCGCCTGTTCGTTGGCTCGGAAGGCATGTTAGGGATCATTACTCGCTTGCGGCTGCGCGTCATCCCGCGGCCGGCCTGCCGGGGTATCGTCCTCGCGCAGTTTGGGCAGCTTGAGGCGGCAGGCGAGTCGGTTGGGCGTGTCCTTCAGGCGGGCATTCTGCCGTCGGCGATCGAAATCCTTGATGCATCGGCGATTCGAGCAGTTAATCTCTATCGTCCGGCCCTGCGGCTGCCGGACACCGAGGCGATCCTGCTCTACGAAGTGGACGGCAACGCGGAGAGTGTGGCGACGGATGCGCGGCGGATCGCTGAGGTTGTCGCATCGCTGGCTGACCGGGTGGAATGGTCCGATGAACCGACGAGGGTTGCCGCGCTGTGGGAGGCGCGGAGCGTGGTTGGGGCCGCGTCCGGGCAGATCAAACCGGGCTGTGCCCGGGTCTACGCCGGCGAGGATATCTGTGTGCCCTTGACGCAGGTGCCGAGAACGCTTCGTGCCATTCAGGAGACTGCACGCTCTCTCGATCTCACGGTTGTCACCTACGGTCACATCGCAACGGGAAATCTGCATCCGGCCCCGATCATTGACGTCTCTGACCCGGATCAGGTGGGCCGTGTGCGCCGCTTCGCCGATGCAATCCACCGTCTTGCCCGCCAGATGGGAGGGACGGTCACCGGCGAGCACGGTGTTGGTATGACCCGGATCGACTATATGCAGGAGGAACACGGGGCCGCGCTGAATGTGATGTGGCAGATCAAGCAGGCCCTCGATCCGCTGAATATCCTCAATCCCGGCAAGATGTTCCCCCCGGAGATAGCCAACCGCTCGCCGACTGCCGCCTAGCTCTCTTTTTTAGACCGTTCCTTCGCTCGCGCCCGGCCATCCCCTGCCAGCGGGGCAGTGGTATACTGGGGCCACCCGCGATGGTGGGCACGGTGATGCTGGGCGCACTGCGAAACCGAGACTTCCGCCTCTTCTGGATCGGTGCCTTCGTTTCGAATATCGGCTCCTGGATCCAATCGATCGCACTGAACTGGCTCGTTCTGGACCTGACGGGATCCCCGCTGGCGCTTGGCATCGTGAGCTTCACCAGTACCGCACCGGTGCTGGCTCTGTCGCTGTTCGGTGGGGTCTTTGCGGACCGGCACGATCGCCGCCGTCTGCTCCTCGTCACCCAGTCACTCCTTCTTTTGCTGGCTCTTGTCCTGACGGCGATCACTCTTCCCGGCCTGGTGCGCATCGAGCATATCATTCTTATCTCCCTCCTCACCGGCATCGTTACAGCCATCAATGGGCCGGCCTGGCAGGCCTTTATTGTTGACCTGGTGGAGCCGCGAGATCTGCCCACGGCCATTGCCCTGAACTCGACCCAGTTCAACCTCTCGCGGGTGGCCGGACCGTCCATCGCGGGGGTACTTCTCGCCGCGATCGGCGCGGCCGGCTGTTTCTTCATCAACAGTCTCAGCTTCGTGGCTGTCGTTGCCGCCCTGCTGGTCGTGCGTCCGCGCTCGATGTCGGTCCGGCACGGCATGGGCGGTCTGTGGAAGACCCTGCGGGCCGGTATTGGCTATGCCGTGGGGCAGCCGGTGGTGAGCACGGTGTTCGTCCTGACGTCGATTATGACCGTCTTCGGGTTTCCCTACGCTGTGCTGATGCCGGTCATGGCCCAGGCGGTCCTGGGGCTCGACGCGAGTGGATACGGCGCGATGATGGCAGCGACCGGGGTTGGGGCGATCATCGGGTCGCTGGCGGCGGCATGGTGGGGCAGCCGCGTTCCGCGGGGGAAGCTCTTGATTGCGGCGGAACTCGGCTTTGCCGTCAGCGTCCTCGGCTTCAGCCTCGCGCGAATCCTCGCCGCATCTCTCGCCTGTCTGGTCTTCCTCGGCTTCTTTATGATCGTCTACCTGACGAATGCGAACACCATCATCCAGCTTCTCGTGCCGGATGATCTGCGCGGGCGCGTGATGAGCATCTGGACGCTCGTGTCGTTTGGTCTTACCCCGATCGGTAGCCTTCTCGCCGGGGCGATCGCGCAGATCCAGAGCGCACCGCTAGCCCTGGGCATTGGCGGGCTCATCTGCGGCGGAGCCGCAATCGTGATCGCCCTGACGCGCCCACCTCTCCGCGCTGTCCCGGCTGGAACACGACTGACTGTCGCCGGGGAGCCGCCGGTTGCACGGACCGGGAAGCCGGCTACCTTTTCGCCAGGACCTCCGGATTGACGACGTTCTGAGGACGGCCTTCCAGGAAAGCGATAATGTTCTCGACGGGCAGTCGGGCCAGCCGGGCCTGGGCTTCATGAGTAACCGCCGCCGCATGCGGGGTAATGACGACATTGTCGAGAGAGAGGAGCGGCGAGTCCGCTGGAAGGGGCTCGATGGAGAACACGTCGAGGGCGGCGCCCGCAATGCGCCGCTCGCGAAGGGCCTCGATCAAGGCCTCCTCATCTACGAGGGCTCCCCGCGCGGTGTTGATCAGGTAGGCGGTCGGCTTCATCAGCGCTAGCTCGCGACGGCCGATGATCCCCACCGCACGGGGTGAGGCGCGCAGGTGGAGCGAGATCACGTCGGCAGTCCGAAGGAGCTCATCGAACTCGACGAGAGACACGCCGAGACGTGCCGCGCGCTCCTCGTCGTGGTGGAAGCTCCAGCCGATGACCTGCATGCCGAGGCCGCGTCCCAGGCCTGCCACCTCTGA
>JADGGD010000074.1 GCA_019690095.1 Chloroflexota bacterium | reverse complement strand
GAAGGGGGCCGGGTGCCCAACCTTCCGGGGATTCTCACCAGGGAAGTCCCATGTGCCTAGGGTCCACCGAAGGAACTCATCACGGGTAATGTCAGAGGCGCGACCGCGGCGTGACCGCCGCCATTCCTGTTTGTAAAAGACCGGAATCATCTCGACCGGCGCCGTAACGAATGGCGCCGAGGGGCTCATCCAGCTCCCCCAGGCTGTTCGACGCGAGATATTCTGCTCGTTCCAGACGATCGTTGTCTGGTACTGCCAGCCGGCCTGACGGAAAATCGCGACGTAATCCGCATAAACGGCCTGCTTTCCCCCTTTGTTGATATCCAGGGGAATGTTGATGCAGGCCCGCCCGCCTACCCGTGCCACCCGCAGAAGCGCCGCGGCCCACAGGGCAACCCACTCCCGGTAGCGCTCATAGGGGATGTCATCACGGTACCCATTGTAGGAGACGTCCAGGTTGTACGGCGGGCTCGTAATGATCAGGTCGATGGACTCGTCGTCGAGGATCTCCAGGCGCGTGCTGTCCGCGCAGAAGATGGCGACCTGTCCATCGTGGTAATACGGCTCAACGCCGGGGCGGACGACTGTATCGATCCACTTCTCACTCATACTCGAGATGATATCGGACCAGTTTCGATGGATCGACCAGATGAGCATTGGAAATGTGGAAGTTCGCTCGGAGCGTGTTCCCTCACAATGGGTAGCCAGGTGTCTCTGGACCGGCCCTGGTGGTAGAATCCAGGTCCAGATCGAGGGGTGGAGAACGCGAGATGTCTGGTTATGCACACCCGGAACTCCTGGCCGAGACCGATTGGCTGGCCGATCACCTGAACGATCCGATGATCCGGGTCGTTGATTGCCGCTACTATTTCGATGGGCGCGACGGACACACGATCTATCGCCAGGGCCACATCCCTGGCGCTGTGTACGCCAGTTACCCGGCCGATCTTTCCGATCCAACGGCGACCCCACCGAATCTCATCCCCCGGCCGGATCAGGTTGCCGAGACTATGGCCCGCCTTGGCATCGGCAATGACACGCTGGTCGTCGGCTATGACGACGAAGGGGGGCATTTTGCGGCCCGCCTCTGGTGGATCCTGGCGTACTACGGACACGAGCGGGTCAAGATTCTCAACGGTGGCATCCTGAAATGGCAGGCTGAGGGGAGGCCGCTTGCGACGGGAGAGGTCGTGCCGCCGCGGACAACCTTTGTCCCCGGCCCTCCCCGTCATTTCATGCGCATCCGGGCTGACGAACTTCACTCCGCGCTTGGCCATCCCGATCTCTGCGTGCTCGATGTCCGCCGGCTGAGCGAGTATACCGGCGAGGAGGTTCGCGCTGCCCGCGGTGGCCGCATCCCCGGCGCGATTTCCTTTTTCTGGCAGGATAACCTCAACCCGGATTGGACCTTCAAGCCTGCCGACCAGCTCCGGGCGCGCCATGATGCGGCCGGGGCCACCTCCACACGGCAGATCGTAACCTACTGCCAGGGAGGTGTTCGCGCCGCACACGCGGCGTTCGTCCTGCACCTTATTGGCCGTGAGAACGTTCGCGTGTATGATGGCTCCTGGGCCGAGTGGGGTAACCGAGACGACCTCCCGATCGAGCGATAGGGCGATTCTCGTGTCGTCCCCCGGTCTACCGACGCAGAAGCAAGGAGGAACGCGTGTCTCAGCTGCGCATTACCGATGTCAAGGTCATCTGCACCGCTCCTAACGGTATTCGGCTGGTCGTGGTCAAGGTGCTGACCAGCGAGCCGGGTCTTTACGGTCTCGGCTGTGCGACCTTTACCCAGCGGCCCCACGCGGTCGTCACGGCGATTGAAGAGTACCTGAAGCCCTTCGTGCTCGGCCGGGATCCGGACGACATCGAGGACATCTACCAGACGGCATACGCCAGTTCTTACTGGCGGAGCGGCCCGGTCCTGAACAATGCGCTGAGCGGGATCGACCAGGCACTCTGGGATATCAAAGGCAAGCGTGCGAATATGCCCGTCTACCAGCTCCTCGGAGGGAAGTGTCGGGAGTGCGCACCGCTTTACGCCCATGCGTCTGGCCGGGATTTCAAAGAGGTCGAAGAGAACGTTCAGCGGTGGCGTGAGCAGGGCTACCGCTATATCCGGGCGCAGGTCGCGGTGCCCGGAATGGCCACGTATGGGAGCCGTTCAATGAGCGTCGCCGGACGTCCCACCTGGGAGCCCACGCCTTACTGCCGTCTCGTCCCCCGCCTTTTCGAGCACTTGCGCGCGACGTTTGGCGATGAGATCGAACTCCTCCACGATATCCATGAGCGGGTCCCGCCGATCCAGGCGATTGGCCTGGCCAAAGAGCTCGAGAAGTACCATCTCTTTTTCCTGGAAGACCCCTTCGCCCCTGAGGATATCGATTACTTCCGGATTCTTCGCCAGCAAACCGCGACCCCGATTGCGATGGGCGAGCTGTTTGTGAACCAGAACGAGTACGTACCCTTGATCCGTGACCGCTTGATCGATTTCATTCGCGTCCACATCTCGGATATCGGTGGGCTGAGCATGGCGCGCAAGCTGGCCGCTTTCTGTGAGTTCTTCGGCGTCCGCACCGCCTGGCACGGTCCCGGCGACGTCTCACCGGTCGGGCACGCCGCGAATCTTGCTCTCGACATCGCTTGCTGGAACTTCGGCATCCAGGAACAGACTGTCTTCCCCGAGGAGACCCGTGCGGTCTTCCCGGGCTGCCCGGAGATCCGCGACGGGGCAATGTGGCCGAGCGATCGCCCCGGCCTGGGCATCGATATTGATGAGAAAGAGGCTGCAAAATACCCCTTCCCCGATCTCCCGCTGAATGGAAGCTGGGCGCCGATCCGTCGCCTCGACGGTACGGCGATCCGTCAGTAGCGTATCAACCGCGGCGGCAGGGCCTGTTTGAGGGGGCACGCAATGATCGTCATCGATATGCATCTTGACCTGGCAATGAATGCCCTGAACTGGAACCGCGATCTACGCAAGAGCGTGTACGAGATCCGTCGGGATGAGGCCGGCATGCCTCAGAAGGGGCGCGGCGGTGGTACCGTCGCCTTCCCGGAGATGCGCGCGGGAGATGTCGCCGTGTGCTCGGCCACTCTGCTGGCCCGCGAGAATCCGCGGGGCACCTCCGGCCTTGACTTTCGCGCACCGGAAATGGCCTACGGATTCGCTATGGGATGCCTGGCCTATTACCGTCAGCTCGAGGCCGAGGGCGTGTGCCGCATCATTACCGACTGGCCCGCGCTCGAGCAGCATGTTCAGGAGTGGACACGCCGGGGGCGGGATCAGACACCGCTTGGCTTTATCATCAGCATGGAGGGCGCCGACCCCATCGTTTCTCCTGATCAGGTCCCGCACTGGTACGCTGCCGGGCTTCGGGTCGTTAGCCTGGTCCATTACGGGGTCAGCCGCTACGCGCACGGCACCGGCGCGCCTGGCGGTCTAACTCCCCTCGGCAGGCCTATGCTCCAGGCAATCGAATCCTGCGGTCTGATCCTTGACCTGACCCACCTCGCTGATGAGAGCTTCTACCAGGCCCTCGAGATCTACCACGGCCCGGTCCTGGCCAGTCACAATAACTGCCGGGCTCTCGTCCCCGGGGATCGCCAGTTTACCGATGATCAGATCCGTCTCATTATTGAGCGCGGCGGCGTGATCGGTGCGGCCTTCGACAACTGGATGCTCTATCCGGGCTATGTGCGAGGCGAGACGCCGCGCGAACTCGTTCCCCTGACCAACGTCATCGACCATATCGACCATATCTGCCAGATCGCTGGTAACGCCCGCCATGCGGCTATCGGAACTGACCTCGACGGTGGATACGGCATCGAGCAGTCACCGGCGGGATTGGACACGATCGCTGACCTGCAGAAGATCCCGGATCTCCTCCGGGCGCGGGGCTACGCCGAGAGCGATGTCGAGGCGATCATGTACGGCAACTGGCTCCGTCTCTTCCGAGACGTCTGGACTGGCTCCTGGCCGCGTGCTGGGTAATCGCGATCCCTGCGATAATCCCGACGCCGCCCACGATCAGCGGCATGGTGATACGCTCGCCGAGCAGTACAGCCGCGAGGATCACCGCGAAGAAGGGGATTGCGTACTGGAAGACGGCAACGCTCGCCGCGCTCAGCCGCCGGAGTGCGGCTGTCCAGAGCCCGTAGGTTAGGCCGGTCCCGACGATACCGGTGTACAGCAGGAGTGCCCAGACCATGGGCGGTAGCCGGAAGAGCTCGAGAAAAGCGCCGTCTGCCAGCGCCAGAAGGGCCCAGGGGAGCCCGCCAAAGAGGCTGGAGGCCGCGACCACCGCCAGCGGATGTCCCTTTGCCATGGCCCGCCGGCTTGCACCGATGTAGAGCGCCCAGGAGAGGCTCCCCAGAAGGGCCAGGCCGACGCCGACGGGTTGAAGCGCCATGCTCCCTACGCCCGGCGCATCCTCGCCCAGTACGACGACCACCAGCCCGGCGAAGCCGATCACAACCCCGAGGATGACCCCGGGCGGGGTCCGACGCCGTTCGATTGCGATCACACCCAGTGCGACGAAGAGGGGGCTGACGTTCGAGAGCAGGGAGCTGACCGAGGCGGGAAGGAGGGCCAGAGCACTCATCGAGGCCCCCGAGCTTCCGAAGAAGCTGAGAAAGCCGAGCACAGCCATTGTGCCCGGCCGGCTTCGGAGTTCCCGACTCAGCTCGCCTGCTTTCCCCTGCAGTGCCAGGAGGATGAATACCGTGAGCCCTGCGAAGATCACGCGAGTGAGAATGAGCTGGAGCGGCTGGACGTCACGGAGTGCCAGCTTGCCCACGGGATGCAGGGAACCCCAGATCGCCGCGGTGAGAAGCAAGGCAAGGTAGGGCGAAGCAAGAACGCGGCGCAACCGGCGGTCCTTCTGCAGATCAGACCAGGGGATAGAGTGGGGCCTCGCCCCGAAGGACGCGCAGGACGTCCTCGGCGACAGTTTCGGCCATCAACCGGAACGCTTCCGCGCTGCTGCCGGCCACGTGCGGCGTGGCAACCACGTTCGGGAGGCGGAGGAGCGGGTGCTCAGGCGAAACCGGCTCCTCTGCGAAGACATCGAGCCCCGCACCGGCCAGCCGCCCGGCGCGCAGGGCCTCCAGGAGCGCCTCCTCGTCGACCAGACCACCGCGCGCGCAGTTGATCAAGATGGCCGATGGCTTCATCCGGGCCATCTCTTCCCGCCCGATCAGCCCGCGTGTCTCCGGGGTCAGCGGCGCGTGGATCGAGAGGATATCTGCAGCTTCCAGCACCGGTCCCAGGGCAGGCATCAGCTCCACACCCAGCTCGTCGGCGCGCTCCCTGGCGACATAGGGGTCGTACGCCAGGACGCGCATGCCGAGACCCTGACGGCAGATGCGCGCAAGCCGCCCACCAACCTGTCCCAGGCCGACCAGCCCAAGGATCCTGCCCTGGAGATCCATCGCCAGCGCGGACCGGCGCGCCAGAGCGAAATGCCCTTCGCGGAGCATCTGCTGGTAGGTAGGAAGCCGTCGGGCCAGCACGAGCATAAGCATCAGCGCGTGCTCGGCTACCGCCTCGGCATTCGCGCCCGGCGTCGAGACAACCCGGATGCCCTGCGCCCGCGCGGCGGCCAGGTCAATGTTGTCCACGCCAACGCCGTGCTTGCCGATGACCCGGAGCTTCCGCGCGCCGCGCAGCGTCTCGGCGGAAAGAGGGAAGGTCCGAACGATGATGCCTTCGACCTCGGGCAGGTACTGCTCGACGGTCTCACCAGGATGGTCGGGCAGGTAGATCGGCTCGACCTCGCGCGCCAGGCGCTCGATGCCAATCGGATGGATTCCCTCGGTAACGAGGACGCGGGGGCGAGACATGGAAAGTTCCTCCAGTGATCGTGCGCCTATCCTAGCGGCATTCCCCGTCGAGATGCAAGCACCCCCATCGTCGGCATCTCCGTCCTGCCCTCCCTGCGCCGTACCGGGCCGCGTGCGATAATATGGCAGCGATTGTCCCGGGAGCGATCATTCCCGGGGTCACTGGGGCGAATCTCTCTGATGCCTGATCGTCAACCCAGCGGGGATGCTGAGCGGTCCCGCCCCACAGCGGGTTCCGGGCGCCGCACTCCTGCTGCTCCGCCGTTTTCTGACCTGGATCCCGCGCGCTGGCGGGAGTATAGTGATGTCCTCACCGGCAGTCTCTGGATTCTCGGCGCGCGCGACCGTACCGGACCGCATCTCGGCGATTACTGGGGAAACTTCGTTCCCCAGATCCCCTACCAGATCATGCGCCGCTTTACCCGCCGGGGCGAGATCGTTGTTGACCTGTTCAGCGGCATGGGGACAACGCTCATCGAGTGCCGACACCTCGGCCGTCACGGCATCGGTGTCGAGTTGAATCCGGACGTTGCCGCCCGGTCGCGCGAGCGCATCGCGCGGGCACACAATGCCGATGGGGTTACCACCGTGGTCCTCGTCGGCGATTCCACCTGTCCCGACACTATCGAACGGGTCCGACAGGAACTGCGCTCCCTCGGGCGAACCCATGCTGACTGTCTTTTCCTCCATCCGCCGTACCACGCTATCATCCGGTTCAGCGATGATCCTCGCGACCTCTCGAATGCCCCGTCGGTCGAAGCGTTTCTCGATCGCTTCCGCCGTGTGGCTGAGCACGCCTACAGCCTTCTGGCTGCGGGCCGCTTTATGGCGCTGGTCATTGGCGATACCTACAGCCGATCAGAGTGGGTGCCTCTTGGCTTTGAGTGCATGCAGATCTGCCGGGAGGTGGGTTTTCGGCTCAAGGCGATCAACGTCAAAGACATCCAGGGAAACGAACGGGGCAAGGGGAAGCGCGAGAACCTCTGGCGCTATCGGGCCCTCAAGCAGGGATTCTATATCTTCAAGCACGAGTACGTGATGGTCTTCCAGAAGACGGTCCCGGCTGTCAGCCGATCCTCCCGGCGGGTGGTCTCACAGGGCTTGGCCCGGCTGGAGGGCAGCGATACCGACGTAGTAGAATGACCGCGCGGAGCGAGGACCATCCGGGAATCCGCGAGGAGGATGAGCCAGGTGAAGATCACCGATCTCAAGTGCGCAGTCATCGGCCAGCACCCGGTCGTACGCATCGTGACCGATGAGGGGATCAGCGGCTACGGCCAGATCGAGTCGAGCAAGCCGTACCTGAAGCCTCAGGTCCTGTTCTATCGGGACTTTATTCTCGGCGAGGATCCGACCAACGTTGAGCGGGTCATGCTCCGCATTCGTCGTCTCGGGGCCTTCAAACCCTGGGGAAGTGCGGTGAGCGCGATCGAGATGGCTCTCTGGGACATCGCTGGCAAGGCGGCCGGCCTGCCGGTGTATAAGCTCCTGGGTGGGAAGATCCGCGACCGGGTGCGCGTGTATAACGGTGGAGTACGCTTCCCCATGCGCGGCTCCAGTCCGGCTGACTTCGCCGAGAACATGGCGCGGATGAAGGAGGCGCCGGAAGGCTTCACCATCATCAAGCAGGGTATTGGCTATCACGGCCAGATGCTCGCCAGCGATCCGTCGTACCGCTATGGTGAGAATATCACCGGTGCGCGCTATCCGAACCGCGGGCCGCTGACCGAGCGCGGCCTGAAGTACGTCATCGCCTGCATTGAGGCGATGAAAGAGGTCCTCGGGGACGAGGTTGGTCTGGCCCTCGACTGCGGGCCTGGCTGGACAGTTTCCGATGCGATCCGTCTGGCTCGGGCGGTCGAGCCGTTCAACATCCTCTGGCTGGAAGACCTCCTCACGGGCGATTACACCCCGTATGTTCAGGCAGATCTCTACCGAGAGGTGACTCGAAGTACCACGACCCCGATCCACACCGGTGAGGAGATCTATCTGCGCCAGAACTTCACCGATCTTATCGAGAAGCGCGCGGTGAGTGTGATCGGGCCGGATCCGGCCGATGTGGGCGGCATCGCCGAGCTGAAGTGGATTGCTGAGTACGCGGATCTCCACGGCATTCTCATGGCTCCCCACGGCGTCCTTGACGGTCTCATCGGCCTGGCGGCCCTTGTGCAGGTCTCAGCAACCCTGCCTCAGAACTTCATCGCCTTCGAGTACCCGGTGGCTCGCCCTGAATGGTGGTACGATATCATCGAAGGACTGCCTGATCCGATCGTCCGAAACGGCTTCATTGAGGTCTGGGATCGGCCGGGACTGGGGGTTGAGTTCAACGTGTCGGCGGCGAAGGCACACCTCGCCGATGAGGACAGCGATTTCTTCGATTGAGTGCGTGGCCGCGCCGATCGGGCGATGACGCCGGGGGAAGGTCAGCTTGGAGATGCAGCTTGGCGGCTTGCATCATGTAACCGCCATCACGGGCGATGCCGCGGGGAATGTCCGCTTTTATACCCGCGTTCTCGGCCTGCGTCTGGTTAAGAAGACCGTCAACCAGGATGATGTATCCGCCTATCACCTCTTCTACGGTGACGCGGTTGGTCATCCGGGCACTGAGATCACCTTTTTCGACTGGCCAGATATCGGTCCGCATCTGCCCGGCACCGGTTCCATCGCGGCCATCGACCTGCAGATTCCCAATCGGGCCGCGCTCGAGTGGTGGGAGCGGCGCCTTACCGCGCTCGGTATCCAGCACGATCAGATCACCGAGCGCAACGGCCGTGCCGTCCTGCCTCTTGTCGATCCTGAGGGTCAGCGGCTTGAGCTGGTTGCCCTGAACGAGGCAGAACTGACCTCGCCCGGCGGAGTTCCCTGGGATGGGAGCCCGATACCGGCCGCATACCAGATTCGCGGTCTCTATGCCGTCCGGATCGTCGTCGCCAGCGGCGAGATGACCGCTCGCCTTCTGACTGCTACACTCGGCTTTCGGCAGACCGGTGCGTACGTCGTGCCGTCAGGGGATGCCGCCGGACGAACGGTACGCGTCTTCGCGATCGGGCCCGGCGGTCCGGGGGCGGAGGTGCATCTGGAAGAGCGACCGGACCTGCGGCCGGCCCGGCTTGGAATCGGTGGTGTTCACCACGTTGCCTTTCGGACGCCGGGCCGTGCGGAGCAGCAGGTATGGCGTCGGCACATCAGTGCGGCTGGCCTGGGGGTTACCCCCATCATTGATCGCTACTATTTCACGTCGATCTATTTCCGCGAGCCTGGTGGGGTTCTCTTCGAGATCGCGACCGACGGCCCCGGCTTCGCCGTCGATGAGGACATTGCTCACCTGGGCGAGCGCCTCGCCCTGCCGCCATTCCTCGAGCCGTATCGGGGACAGATCGAAGCCTCGCTCCGCCCGATTGTTCTGGATGGATGAATGGCGCAGAAGAATGCGCGGGGCCAGTGCACGTTCGCGATGCTGGCATCCCGCTCGGGAGATGGCACCGGCCGGTCTCCGGGGGAGGAGACCGCGGTGACGTTTCACCATCTGATTCGCTATATTTGAAGTAACACGAACGACCGGAACACGCGGACACCCCGGGGAAGGAGCGGGGACCGAGTCGAGTGCGCCAGAGCCGTTCCGGCGCGGTGTGACGCGGGCGCGAGGCCGAGCCGTGGAGGGTAAGATCATGACACGCTCTTCAAGTACGACCGAACCATCTGTATCGGGTGAGCGCATTCCGTCCGCTCGCCCGGACATTCAGATTCCCCCATATGATCCCGGCAGTTTCGAGGACAGCTGGCGCGAGACCTGGGAGCGGGAGGGTATCTATCACACCCGCGAGATTCCGGGGCGGCCCAAGTTCTACTGCCTTGACTTTTTCCCCTACCCATCTGGGGAAGGACTGAGTGTCGGCCACTGCCGCAACTACATCCCGACCGACGCCTTCAGCCGCTTCATGCGTATGCGCGGCTACAACGTCCTGCATCCGATGGGCTGGGATGCCTTCGGCGAGCCGACCGAGAACAAGGCAATTGAGCTCCGCCAGTCGCCGCGTCTGCTCACCGACCGCTTTACTGCCAATTACAAGCGGCAGATGCGGCTTGTTGGCATCTCGTTCGACTGGAGCCGGGAGATCGATAGTAGTAAGCCCGATTACTATCGGTGGACCCAGTGGTTCTTCCTGCTCCTCTACAAGCGCGGCCTGGCCTATCGGGCAACGAACTGGCAGTGGTGGTGCCCTGTCTGCCAGACAACGCTCTCGAACCAGGAGGTCCACCCGGGACCGAACGGCCAGCTGCTCTGCTGGCGCGACCACCCGGGCGTGATCAAGAAGCAGATCCCGGCCTGGTTCTTCCGCATCACCGCGTACGCTGATCAGCTCCTCGATGGTCTTCGGGAGATCGATTGGCCGGCCCGGATCAAGCTGATGCAGGAGAACTGGATTGGCCGGAGCGAGGGGGTCGAGATCGTCTTTCGCTCCGAGCAGGGCCATCCAATGCCGGTCTTTACCACTCGGCCCGATACTGTCTTCGGGGTCACCTTTGTCGTCATCGCTCCCGAGCACGAGCTGGTCCGGGTGCTGACGACCCCGGACCGCCGTGCCGCGGTCGAGGAATATATCGACCGGGCTGCACGGGCGAGTGAGATCGAGCGCATGTCGACTGAGCGCGAGAAGACCGGGGTCTTCACCGGCGCGTACGTCATTAACCCGCTGAATGGCGAGCGTGTTCCCCTCTTTGTGGCTGATTACGTCCTGCACGGCTACGGGACCGGCATCGTCATGGGCGTGCCGGGCCACGACCAGCGCGACTTCGAGTTTGCCCGCAAATACGATCTGCCGATCAAGCTCGTGATTGCGCCGCCCGGCTGGAGCGGCGAGCCGCTCCCTGCCGCTTATACCGGACCGGGTCATATGGTGAACTCGGGGGAGTTCGACGGCCTGCCGACCCCTGGCGATTGGCTCAAGCTCGGGCCCAGCGAGCGTCAGGCTCTCGCTGATCAGTGGCACCTGGAGACGAGCACGCTCGACCGCATCGCCGCCGCGTCCGATAACGGCATCGCCGCGATCGGGCGCGCGGTTGAGGAGCGAGGGATCGGACGGCGAACGGTGAGCTACCGGATGCGCGACTGGCTGATCTCGCGCCAGCGGTACTGGGGCGCGCCCATCCCCATCATTTACTGCGAGCGCTGTGGTGAGGTGCCAGTTCCAGAAGAGCAGCTACCGGTCGTCCTGCCGGAGATGGACGATATCGCCCCATCCGGCGATGGACTCTCGCCGCTCGCCCGGGCAACGAACTGGGTCAATACTACCTGCCCGCAGTGCGGCGCACCGGCCCGGCGCGAGACCGATACGATGGGGGGATTCGCCTGCTCCTCCTGGTACTATCTGCGCTTTACCAGCCCTGACTACCAGGACGGGCCGTTCGATCCCGCCCGGATGCGCTTCTGGATGCCGGTGGATCTCTATGTCGGCGGTGCCGAGCACGCGGTGATGCACCTGCTCTACGCGCGCTTCTGGTACAAGGTGATGCACGACGCCGGTCTGGGCGTGCCGGGTACCGAACCATTCCGCAAGCTGCTCAACCAGGGGATGGTTCTGGCTCCCGACGGACAGCGGATGTCCAAGTCGAAGGGCAACGTGATCACCCCGGACGAGATGGTTGCCCGATACGGAGCCGACAGCCTCCGGGTCTACGAGCTGTTCATGGCTCCCTTCGAGCAGGATGTTCTCTGGAGTGATGAGGGCATCAACGGCGCCCGACGATTCCTGGGCCGGGTGTGGGATCTCGTTCTCCGTACCCACGCCGAGGCAGCTGGGGAGCGCTTCACTGCCGATGATCCCGAGCTAACGCGCTTGCTCCACCAGACGATTCGGCGCACCACGCGCGACCTCGAGCGGTTTCACCTGAACACGATGATCGCCGGCCTGATGGAGTTCACCAATGCCTTAACCGAGCGGTATCGCTCAGGACGCTGGCGCACCCGTCCGTTCCAGGAGGCCACCGAGAGCCTTCTGCTCCTCCTCGCACCGGCCGCGCCCTTCCTGGCCGAGGAGCTCTGGCACCGCACCGGCCATACCGGAAGCATCCATCAACAGCCGTGGCCGTCCTGGGATGAGGAGCTTGCCCGCGAGCGCACGGTGACCATTGTCGTTCAGGTGAACGGCCGCGTGCGCGACCGACTCGAGGTTGAGGCGGACACGCCTGCCGACGTGGTGCAGAGCCGGGCGCTCGCGCTTCCCAAGATTCGGCAGTACGTTGCCGACCCATCTGCCGCTCAGGTGATCTACGTCCCCGGGCGGATCATCAACATCGTGACGCGGTGAGGCCGGCCCCGACTAAGCCGGCCTCAGCACGAGCATATGCTCCAGATCGTCGAGGATCGCTTGACGATCGAAGAGCATAGGGTGATAGCGGCCCTGGAGCCAGAGGGGGATAAAGTCATCGTAGTGCGGGCTGCCGGGGAGGCCAGACTGGCCCGTCGTATGGACTGAGCGGCTCTGCGAGAGGTTGCCCAGATCCACGATCTGGCGGTAGGATGGCACCCATTCGGTCGCCGCATAGCTTCCCGGTGCCAGTGCGATCTGGCACGGCGTATCGCCGTCACCCCCCACGGGATAGGGTCCGCGGCAGAAGATGCGGTCGAGCGGCTTCACTCGACCGAGAACGTGGTCGAACCGGAGCTGGTGGAGGCGCCCCCAGCGCCAGGTATCCATGTCATCGCCCAGGCGTGCCCGAAGCTCCCCGAGCGCCTGGGCCAGGCTTGTACGCTTCAGGGCTACCCACGAGTCGAAGGTAGTGTGTCGGGTGAGCCAGGAAGGGTCAGCCCGCTGCAGGAGCTCGATCAGATAGCCGGTGACCCGGGCCGGATAGGCGCTCCCGGCAATCCCATCCGCTGGCTCGCTCCCGATGTACCGTCCCCGGAGGGCTCCCAGTCGCGTCCCGAAGACGTTCTGGAGAAGGCGCTGGTGAAGGGCCACGTAGATCGTGGCCGCCGGGCTCTCTGGCGTCAGGCGGAAGTCCCAGTGGCGCAGGTGCGCCAGGGCGCGTGCCTCCACGGGATCATCACTCTCCACGTCGGCATACGCATCCACGATCCGGCGTGCCGCCTCGGAGTACAGGTCAAGCTGGATGGCCGCAATATCATCGAGCGTGTGCTTCTCACGCGCCTGCAGGAGGCTCTCGATTCGCAGGGCCCGAAAGCCGTCAATCCAGTCATGGGAGAGGTGGTGCGGATAGGAGTCGTCGACCAGGCGATTGTTCGCGGTGACGACGTACCCCGATGGTGGATTGAGCACGCTCGGCAGCTCATCAAAGGGGAGCAGGCCGTCCCAGTCGTAGCTCGCGTCCCAGCCCGGCGATGGAAGGAGACCGGTTCCTTTCCGCCGTCGGGGCACGCGGCCGGAGAGCTGGAAGCCAATGTTCCCGGCCCGATCTGCGTAGACGAAGCTCAGCGCCACATCCATCTCGGCCAGAGCCGCGCGGAACTCCTCCCAGCTGGCGGCGCGGTTGAGCTTGAACCACCCGGGAGCCGAGACGCCGGCCTGGAGAACCGGGCACTGGACCGCCAGGAAGCGTGTCTCGCCGGGGAGCAAGGGGGTGAGAGATGGTCCGTGCCGCGTTTCCTGCACCTCTTCAATCACCGGCTCTGATCGGCCCCGCACCCGGATCTCCTCCCGGCGGATGCGGAGCGGTTCCCAGCCATCCGGGGTCGCATACTGCGCGGGGTCCTCCGGGTGCAGTCGCTCGACGAAGAGATCCTGCGTATCGACGAATGAAGCGGTGATGCCCCATGCGATCTGCTGGTTATGCCCGATCAAGACTGCTGGGATACCGGGCATAGTGGCGCCGATCACGTCAACGCCGGGACCGACCAGGTGCGCCTCGTACCAAAGCGATGGCATCTGCGGGCGCAGGTGGGGGTCACTGGCGAGAATCGCGGCGCCGGTCGCCGAGCGCGACGGTGCGATCGCCCAGGCATTGGACATCGCACTTGAGAGGAGGCCAAGCTCACGCTGGGCAGCCTGAAACTCCTCCAGCAGGGAGATGTTCAGCCCACCATAGCTCATTCCCGGCGGAACGGTGAGCGGGTGCCCCGCCGGATAGCCCGGCTCCAGCTCGGCAGCGATCTCCGGCCCCAGCCGCTCCACGAGCTGGGCCCGGAACCACTCGGTATCCCAGTTGGTGGAGAGCAACCATGCGAGCATCTTGCCGATCGCCAGAGTGTCTGATGGGTCCCACGGCTCCGGGCGAAAGCGCAGGAGGCGAAACTCGAGTGGCAGGCGTGCGCGATGTACCGTGAGGAAGGCATTGATCCCCGCGGCGTAGGCGTCCGCCAGCGCCCGGTAAAACGGATCGAGCGCCGCCAGCTCGGCCTTCGCCACGTGGACCAGCCCGAGCCGGCGGGCGAACCGGTCGAAGGTCAGGGTTGTTTCCCCGAAGATCTCCGACAGCCGCCCCAGGGCAAGGCGCCGGTTCAGCTCCAGATGCCAGAGCCGATCCTGGGTGTGGACATACCCGAGCGCAAAGTACAGGTCGCCCTCGGTTGCCGCGTAGATGTGCGGCACGCCCGCGTGATCGCGAATCACTTCCACATCCAGGGCGAGCCCGGTCAGGGAGGTTACGCCATCGAGCGGGGTCTGGGGCTGTCGCAGGAGCAGGCGATAGAGACCGGCCAGTCCTGCCCCGGCGACGGCCAGGATCCCCGCGCCAGTCAGTGCACGCTGCGCAATACTCATGGGTCCTCGCCGTCCTCTTCCATCCCTTTCGCAATGAGGAAGCCGCGCGCCCGCTCGGTCAGCTTATAGCGGTGCACCAGCTTCCAGAAGCGGGGCGAGTGGTTGGGCTCGAGGAGATGCGCGAGTTCGTGGATGATCACGTAATCGAGGACCCAGAGGGGCATCTCGGCCAGACGGTGGGAGAGGCGAATCGTCCCGGTGGCTGGCGTACAGCTTCCAAAGCGGTGATTCTGGTTGGTCACGAAGCGAATGTCGCCGATAGTGAGGCGGCCTGCGAAGTACTCGCGGTTCAGCTCCTCGGCCCGCCGGCGCAGTGCGTCATCGGTGTTCAGGGTACGGCGGCGCCGCGCATTCACCACGCGCTGCTCCATGCGCGCCACCCACTCCTGCTCTTCCTCCGGCGTCAGGCCTGCTGGCAGGTAGACAACCAGCGTA
>JADGGD010000358.1 GCA_019690095.1 Chloroflexota bacterium | reverse complement strand
GCGGAGGGTGTAGCCGCGCCGCTGGAGCAGGCAGACCAGGCGGGTGAGCCGGAAGTCGACCCCCGGCCGCAGGTAGTAGGGGGCATCCCCGAAGACGCGAACCGCCCGGGCCTGGCGGTCGGCAAGCCGCCGCTCGGCCTCGGCGAGGAGCGCCGAGCCGATGCCCTGCCCTTCCATCTCCGGGTGCACCGCCAGGAGCTTGAGGAAGCCGACCGGGCCGCTCCCACTGCCGGATCCCCGCGGCGGCCGCACGAGCGCTGCGGCGGCCCCGACGATCCGCCCCCCGACCCGCACGCAGAGCAGGAGCGCGGGATCAAGGTCGAGGTCATCAAAGACGGCCTCGCGCACCTGGTCGACCTGGAAGCGGTCGACCGGCGAGGCTTCGTCGAGGAGGCGGACCACCTCGACGAGATCGGACTGCTCCCAGCACTCGACGGCATACGGCATCGCGCGCTCGTCCCCCCGGCAGACGCGCCGTTCCCGGCGCTCGCGGGTCTCATTGTAGCGCGGCTGGCCCGCGCGCGCGAGAGGGCGGCACGCGTCCCCCGCCGGGCGATGCGGTACAATAAACAGAAGATGCGGCCCGCTCGGACGGCCAGTCGGCCGCGCGCGCGGTCGATCGGCGCCCGGGCGCACGTCTCCCGCGGGTCGTCCGGAACGGGCGCGGGGCTATCCCCCACCGGGGTCCCGGGGCGGAGCGGTCAGGCCGGCCGCCTCCTCGCATCCCTTTTGCGCGTGCATCCTCACGACCGCGCGGCCGTTCGCCGCGCGCTTTTTCTGGAGCTGGAGCGGCATGGAGAACGCCCCTTTGCCCCTGGGAGAGCCGGGAGGCTCCCCGATTCAGCTCGCCCGAGAGATTGCCGCGGGCCTCGAGCAGGAAGACGCGCCGGACGCGCTGGTGCGGCGGCTTCTCGCCGGCGCCGGCCGGATCGGCTTTGCGCGGGCCAGCCTCTGGCTGACCGATCCGATCGACCCGACCCGGACCGTTGGTGCCTGGCAGGCTCCTGGCGGGGCGACCGCCCCGCCCCTCGCCGAGCTGGCCGGGGGCGCCCGCCTGGTGTTCCGGCGCATGCCCCGTGGGGCTGATCCCCCGGTGCCGATGGTCATCCGGGCCGACAGTCCGGCTGCGGCGGCCGTGGCGATCCGCGCCTACGGCGAGCTGATCGGCGTCCTTGCCGTTGAGCCGGCGGCGCCGGGTGAGCCGCTGGACGGCCCGCAGGTCACCGCCCTGCTCCTGCTCGCCGAGCGCGTTGGGCCGGTCCTCGCGCGGGCACGGGCCCGCTACCTGCTGGATGACCTGCTGGGCCGTCTGCCGCCGCGCGGGGCAGTGCGGGCCCGGCGGGCCGTCGCGGCGCTTGTCCAGGCCGAGGTCGAGCGCTTCAAGACAGAGGTCATCGCCATGCTTTCCCACGAGCTCCGGACGCCGCTCTCGCTCGTCTACGGCTATGCCGAGCTGCTGGAGGCGCGGCTGGGCGAGCTGGAGCCGTCGGTGGTGCGGCGGATGGTCGACGAGATCTGGTCGGCAGCGCTCACCCTGAGCCACCTCCTGGATGACCTGCTCGAGTTCTCGCGGCTGGAGCGCGACGACGCGGCACCGCCGCTCCGGCCGGTTGATCTGGCGCCCGTCCTGCGGCAGGCGGCCGCGGCGGTCCGGCAGATCCCCGGCGGGGAGCGGCTTGCCCTGGAGATCCCGGGCGTCCTCATCGCACGCGCCGACCCGGAGCGCATGACCCAGGTCCTGGACAGCCTGCTGACCAATGCCCTCCGCTACGCCCCGGAGGGGCCGATCCTCCTGCGGGCCGGGGGCGACGCGGACGAGGTCTGGATCGAGGTGATCGACCATGGGCCGGGCATTCAGCCGGCCGAGCAGGAGCGGGTCTGGGAGCGGCTCTACCGGGGGACGAGCGCGGCGCGGACGCCGGGGCTGCGCGGGCTCGGGCTGGGGCTGGCGCTGGTTCGGGCGCTGGTGGAGCGGCAGGGCGGCCGGGTAAGCCTGGCCAGCCAGCCCGGCCAGGGGACAACGGTGCGGGTTGTCCTGCCGGGCGGTGGTGCACGGGTCTCCGAGACACTCCCCGCTGGCGGGTAGGGCCGCCGGGCGCGGCCCTCAGCGCGGGGGAGGCGGCGCCAGCGGGAGCTCGACGGTGAAGGTCGAGCCGACGCCCTCAGTGCTCTCGACGCTGATCGTCCCGCCGTGCTGTTCGACGATCCGGCGGGCGGCGGCCAGCCCGATGCCGGTGCCGGGGATGCGGTCGGCCACGTTGCGG
>JADGGD010000357.1 GCA_019690095.1 Chloroflexota bacterium | reverse complement strand
CCCCCGCGGGCGGGGCGCGCGGGGCCGACGGCCCGGCGGAGGGCGTGGAAGTGGAGCCGCCGGACGGGCTCCAAGGTTACGCGCTTCCTGAGCCGCTGGCGGGGCGAGAGCTTGCCGAGGCGCTGGAGCAGGAGCTTGCCCTCCTCGACATGGCCCCCGACGCGGTGACGGCTCCGCTCCTTCTGGCCGTCTGGCGCGCCCCGCTGGCGGAGGCGCGGCCCGCCGACTTCTCCGTCTACCTGGCCGGGCCGACGCAGGCGGGGAAGAGTACCTTGACGGCCCTCGCGCTCGCGCACTACGGCGCGGGCTTCGACCGCCTGGCGCTGCCCGCGAGTTGGGCCGCCACCGGCAACGCGCTGGAGAAGCTGGCCTTCCAGGCGAAGGACGTTCCCCTCGTGGTGGACGACTTCGCCCCGCACGGCTCGCAGGCTGACGTGGAGCGGCTGCACCGCGAGGCGGAGCGCCTGCTCCGCGCGCAAGGGAACCGCCAGGGGCGCGTGCGAATGGCCGCTGACGGCTCGCTCCGGCCCACGTACTTTCCGCGCGGGCTCATCATCAGCTCGGGGGAGGACATTCCGCGCGGCCAGTCGCTCCGCGCTCGGCTCATCATCGCCGAGCTTGAGCGCGGGCAGGTGGACTGGGCGCGGCTCAGCGCCGCCCAGGCGCTGGCGGCGGAGGGCGTCTACGCGGGCGCGCAGGCGGCCTACATCCGCTGGCTCGCCGGGCGGCTCGACGCGCTGAAAGAGGAACTGCCGAGCCTGCACCGTGACCTGCGCGACCGCATGGCCCGCGAGGGCGTCCGCGACCGGGCGGGCGACCAGGCGGCGAATCTCTGGCTCGGCTGGACTGTCTGGCGGCGGTTCGCGGAAGAGGCCGGGCTGCCGAAGGCGCAGGCGGACGCGGCGGAGGAGCGCATGTGGGCCGCCCTCGCGGAGCTAGGCCGGGCTCAGGCCGCCTACCAGCGGAGCGAGGACCCGGCGGAGCGGTTCCTGGCGCTTCTTGAGGCCGGGCTCGCCTCGGGCCGCTTCGCCTTGGCAGACGCGGCGACGGGCGAGCTTCCGGCGGAGGAGCGGGGCCGCCGCATCGGCTGGCGGGCGGGCGCGGAAGTCTGGCTGGAGCCCGAGGAGGCCTACGCTGCCATCAACGCGTTCGCCAGGGAGCAGGGGCAGGCGCTGCCGGTGACGCAGCGGACACTCTGGCGACGGCTGGCGGAGCGCGGCGCGCTTCAGGTCGAGCGCGACAGCAGGCAGACGTACTACACCGTCAAGCGCACCGTCGCGGGAGATCGCCGTCGCGTCCTGGTTCTGGCTGGTGGGATATTCACAGAGCAAAAGACCGACAAGGCGACGCGGAAACCTGGAGCCCATATATCCTCCCAGGACATGGGCAACATGGGCGACATGGGCGAGCCTAGGCGGGATGCGGGTTTCCGGGCTCAAAACGCGCCCATGTCGGCGGAGGAACATGGGCAGGAACATGGGCGCACCAGCACCGCGCCCATGTCCGCGCCCATGTCGGCGGAGGGACATGGGCGGGAATCGTGGCCGGAAAGCCTTGGGGCTCAAGGCCCCGCCCATAATGCCCATGAAGCCCATGTTCTGGAGACATATATGGGCTCTAGGTTGGCGAGCGCTTCGCCGGACGGTGCCGATCCTTTCACTTTGCAAAAACCCGGCGAGCGCCTGACCCCGCTCTACCAAGCGGTGGTCGATTGGCCGGATGGGTTCGCGGAGGTGACGCGCTTGGCGGGGCGGCTGGCCCGGCTGCCGCAGGAGCGCCTGGAGGCCCTGGTGGAGCAGGGGCAGCGGTACGCGGCGCAGACTCATCCCGACCTGCTGGCGTGGCGCATGGCGCTGGCGACGGCGCTGGACGAGGCCGGGCTGGGGGCCGAGCGGCGATGAGACGGGCGAAGAAGTGGGACGCGTCGCTCTACGCGCCAGAAAACCCCGCAAAAACGCCCCAGGAGAGGCGAGAGGAGCCGGGTGAGACCCAGAGGTCGGGCCGCCCGGCTTCCCCCGCCTTGCAGCGGCTCTCCTGCCCCGGCTGCGGGCGGTCTGTGGCGCTTCCGCCGGGAGCGGAGGGCTGGTGCGCCAGGTGCGGGCGGCGGATGCTGAGAACAGCGGCGGAGCAGCGAAAGGGGGTGAGCCGATGAGCGAGCCGGTGAAGCTGGTGCGGGGGCGTCCATGGCCCAAGGGCGTCTCCGGCAACCCCGGCGGTCGCCCGAAGGACGCGGGCCGCATCCGGGAGCTTGCCCGCCAGTATACGG
>JADGGD010000356.1 GCA_019690095.1 Chloroflexota bacterium | reverse complement strand
TCCCACCATTCGCCCGATCAAGATCAATGTCGTGGCGATGCGGAACTTCACCGAGGAGGAGATCCTCGACTTCGCTCGGCTCGCCCGGCGCAAGCCGTACGTCGTCCGATTCATCGAGTACATGCCGCTCGATGCCGATGGAAACTGGCGGCGCGAGCTCGTCCTGACCGGGCGCGAGATCTTTGAGGTCATGAACGCCTGGATGCCACTCGTTCCGATCGAGACCCATCCGAGCTCGACTTCCCGCCGCTACCGCTTCGTGGACGGCATCGGTGAAGTTGGCTTCATCAACCCGGTGAGCGAGCCGTTCTGTGCTACTTGCAATCGAGTGCGGCTGACCGCCGATGGACAGATCCGGACCTGCCTCTTCTCGATCGATGAGTGGGATCTCCTCACGCCGCTGCGGGCAGGCGCTTCAGACGAGGAGCTGGCCGCGATCATGCGAGAGGCTATCCTGCACAAGGAGCTGAAGCACCGCATTAACGAGGGACCGGCCTTTCAGCGCGCCTCGCGAAGCATGTCCCAGATCGGGGGCTGACGCCACCCGGCCGACGACCTAGCGGCGCCGCCGCGATCCAAGGCCGCCAAAAAGCCAGCTGGCAAACTGATCGCGCGGCCGAGGAAGATCAACCGGCGACTCGCTAGAGGGCCCGTGACCGGGCTTCCACGCGTCACACCGTTTCCGGGTCGCTGCCAGAAGATCGTCAAGCCCGCTCGGCTCCTCCTCCAGCAGGCGAAGGAGTTCATCAAGCTGCTTCTGGAGCTCCCGGACCCAGCGCTCGAGCGCCACGCGATTCAGACGGTATTGAATCGCCAGGTCGGCGACATCGGCAGGAAGCTGGGCCCGCGCGGCCTCGAAAGCCGCTCCTGCCAGGCGCTGACCATCGCGCCAGGCCGGGCTGGCAGTCGCCACGCTGAGAAGCGCCGCCGCCAGGAGCGAGGGGAGTTGATCCAGAGCAGCGATGTGACTGTCGTGTTCAAGTGGATCGAGGAACAACGGTCGTGCTCCCAGCACGGCCACCAGGCGAAGTACCTGGTCAACCGCAGTGGGAGAGGCATCCGCTCCGGCGATGATGCAGTAGGTCCGGTCCTGGAACAGCGTGGCAGAGGGCTTTCGCTCGTCGCCGACGCGACCAAGAATGGGATGGCCGCCGACATAGCTCACGCGTCCGCCAAGAGCACGGCCCGCCCATTCCAGTGTCGGCCCTTTGAGACTAGCCGTATCAGTCACAATGCAGCCGGGAGCCAGGAACTCGGCGATCTGCGTGAAAATCTGCTCTATGGCGCCAAGCGGTGTGGCCACAATCACCATGCTCGCCTTCTCCACGGCTGCGGGCAGGCTCCATTCCGCTCGATCAACCGCTCCCAGCTTCTTCGCCTCGAGCGCACGCCCATGATCGCGGTCGTGGCCGACGATCTCGACATCGAGCTTCCGCGCCTTCAAAGCGAGGCCAAGTGATGTGCCCACGAACCCGGTGCCGATAATAGTGAGCCGTGACATCCCCTGCCTCCCGGTCGGCGCTACATCTGCCCATCATAATGGTAGAGGAGGCGACTCCGCTCGTCCCGCCCCGGCGAGTCGTGACCACCGATCAGGCGAACGACCTCTGGATTGCTCCCGGCCCGCGCTGCCGCGCGTGCCCCGACCTCGGCATGATACATCGCCAGGTAAAACGGACGAAACAGGTGAGGACGCGACGGATCAGCAAGCCATCGCGCCAGGCCCGGCAGAGCAAGCTCGCACAGCGAAAAGAGCACGCGACAGGGAAGCGGGAGCGGCCCCATCCCCTTTCCGATATCGTGCAGAAGTGCCGCGCGGAGAAGAACCGGATCGCTGTAGCCATCCCGGCGCAAACGGTTCCAGAGATCGAGGCTGTGCCGCTGATCCGCGATCGGCATGGCGCGAAACAGATCGCGTTCGGCCGGGCTGAGGTACTCATCAAGCACCGCCAGCTCCGCCGGGCTCACCCGCGCACCGACCGCGCTGAAGAACCGCCGGACGAGGTGGTGGAAGTGCCCGCGCCGGCTCATGCGAATCCAACGATCCAGTGCAGGATTGGCCGACTGAAGATATTGAGAATCGAGCCGAGCACCCCCGGAGCCATGAACACAAGGAGGATCAGCAAGCCCGGTCCCCACGGCTCGAGCCGGGAGAGGGTATAGGCGGGACGGGCGGGCAGGAGGCCCAGCAGGACCCGGTAGCCATCAAGGGGCGGGATTGGGATCATATTAAACACGGCCAGCACGACGTTCACCAGGATGAAAG